>JBDLUD010000125.1:0-2538 GCA_039805465.1 Pseudomonadota bacterium | reverse complement strand
CGCAACATCCAGGTCAAACGCCTGGTTGTCCAAGCCTGTTTGAGATCCCAAACAAAGCTGGAAGTCACTCATGGTATCAATCCGCTGAGTGATCTGCTGCGGAGTCAAAGATGCGCAGCCACTCAACAACATCAGGGCCAGTAGCGCCATGTGCTTGCCAAATCGGTGGATTGAAAGTTGTTTGACCATATTCATACTTTAGCAAATATTGAAACTCATCAATGTAGTTTTCAATACCACTGCTCTCTCGGACTAAAAAACGCTCAACTGCTTTTGAGAACTCAGGGTCTTTGATCCAGTGGGCCGATTGCATCTTGACCGGCATGAATCCCCTGGCCATTTTGTGCTGCCCCTGAGCACCGCCTTCAAAAACATCGATGCCCTGACTGATGCAGTATTCGATTGCTTGGTAGTAGGCTGTTTCAAAATGCAGGCAAGGTACATACTCCAAAGCACCCCAATACCGACCGTAAGCAGTTTTAGTGTGCCCCGAGCGATCAACAAAGAGCAAGGATGCTGCGATTAATTGTTCATTTCTATGAGCCAAAATCAAATGAAGATTTTCTGGCATTGTTTGGCTCAGCATCTGAAAGAATGACTCACTCAAATATGGGGATGAGCGATGTTCGTAGTAGGTATTGGCATAACAGCGGTAAAAAAATGTCCAATCCTCTTGAGTAGCACTTGGACCATCAATATGACGAAAAGAGATTCCTGCACTTTGCACCTGAGAGCGTTCTTGACGAATATTTTTACGGCGCTTCATATTGAGCTGACTTAAAAAGTCGTCCATGCTTTGATAAGCGTGGTTTTTCCAATGAAACTGGACAGCATCTCTGGCCATGAACCCTTGTTTCAATAAAAGCTCTTGGGTCTCTTCTTCAGCAAACAGAATGTGCGCAGATGAAATCTCATTTTGTATCAATAGTTGCTTTAATTGCTCTATTAACTGAATACGGATTGCATCAGACTGCTCACCCTCACCCACCAATAGACGTGCCCCTCTGACTGGGGTAAAGGGGATCGCACAAAGTGCTTTGGGGTAATAAGACAAACCATGTTGTTGATAGGCCTCTGCCCAAGACCAGTCAAAAACATATTCACCATAAGAATGACTTTTTAAATACAGTGGCATCAGGCCAATCGGATTTTCATCACCGGATGAGTAAATAGCCAGATGCGCAACTTGCCAGCCGGTGTTGCCACCAACGCAAGCACAATCCTCTAAGGCACTTAAGAACTCATGGCGTAAAAAGGGAGTGGCGTCTTTACCCAACAGATGATTCCAGCCATCTTTTGAGACCATATGAATGCTATTTAGAATACGACACTCAAAGCTATTGTTTGCAGACACTTTTATTTGCCGTGATTTCTGAAGAGTTAGAACAGAATTTGATTGTAATTTAAGCGCAAATTATTTTTTTAATGTTTTAATTACCTTTTATCCAAAAATAAATCATGAAACCAATTATCACCATCGATTTTGTTTCTGACATTGCCTGCCCTTGGTGCGCCGTTGGTTTTGGCAATTTATCCCAAGCCATGAGCCAGTTGGAGATGGTGGTGGACTTCAAGGTTCACTTTCGTGCTTTTCAGCTAAATCCTCACATGCCTCCTGGTGGTCAAGATGCCATGGAGCATTTGACTCAAAAGTATGGCTTGAGCCTTGATCAAGTTAAAACAACACAAGCTCAAATCAGAGCCAGAGCTCTTGAGGCTGGGTTTGCATTTCATCCAGAGGGCCGTAAACGCGTTTACAACACATTCAATAGTCACCGCTTGCTCTATTGGGCAGCCAATGAAGGTGATCTTGCTAAGCAAGCTGCTCTTAAAAAAGAATTGCTCAATACCTACTTCTGCTTGGCCGTGAGCCTTGATGATGAAAAAAATATCATAGAAGCTGTGGTCAGGGCTGAATTAGATAAAGTCAGAGCTCGCGAGATATTGGCCAGTGATGAGTTCACTGCAGAAGTCAAAGCCGAAGAAGAGTTTTATAAGAACTTAGGGATACAGTCAGTGCCATCACTGATTCTAAATGAAGAGTTTCTTCTTCAAGGTGCTCAAGAACCCGAATCATTGATCAGTGCCTTTGAGCAACTGATCCTGTAACCGTCATCAGAATTTAGGAAATTCACTCTCTTCTTCAACTTTGTTGAACGCCAATTTTGTTGGCGTGAAAAACAGTTGATACAAGCAATAAGCCTTGATACCTATTTGAATCAATACAAGTAAGACCATACCAATACTGCTGCCGTGCATCAAAAACATCACACTCAAAGGCAAGAAAATCACCAACGCATAAGCCAAAAATAGGTATCTGGCTAAATTGCTTCCACCAGAAATTTTCCAAATAAGAAATAAATAAAAGCCAGCTTGAACCAATGGGCCATTGAGACTGTTTTCTGCAAATGACGGGGAACTAAAAGCAAAGTAAGCCAGGGGCAATAGTTGCAGCACCAAATCAATCAGGAGTAATTGGCTAGTTAGTTTTAGTTTCATTTTTTGGACTATCAAAAGGTGATGGAATTTGATTTATTA
>JBDLUD010000124.1:0-2891 GCA_039805465.1 Pseudomonadota bacterium | reverse complement strand
GGTTTGAAAGTATGAAAACAAACTACGTGGTATTTGATGATCTTGCTGCTTTTGCCAATGTGAATACTGTGGAAGAGCTTAGGGCGCTGCAGGGTTGATTCTTGAAGCGTTTAATCGTTCAGCTTTGGCGTACCAGCACTGATCAGCCAGAGCTTGCCACCACACCGTTTTTAATGGCAAGTACAGCGGCAGCAATGAGTATTGACGTTGAAATTCATGTGATTGGGTTCAGCGTTGATTTATTGATTAAAGATAATCCTAAGACACAGCAAATCATTATTTCCAGCAATCGTCCTTTGTCTACTTTCATTGAGGATGCCATGCGAACAGGTGTGAAGGTCAAGGTATGCAGTACCGCACTGAGAGACAGGCAGTTAGAGCTTGGAGACTTGGTCGATGGTGTGACCGAGGTCATAGGCATGGTCACCATGATTGATCTTGCGATTGATTCAAACACCACGGTTTTGACCCAGATATGTCAAAATAGAGCTTATGACTATTAAATCTGACCGCTGGATCCGCCGCATGTGCGAAGAGCACGACATGATTTCTCCATTTGAGCCTGGCCAAGTTCGCCAGTCTCCTGAGGGGCAAAAAATCGTGAGTTATGGCACATCAAGTTATGGCTATGACATTCGTTGCGCAAACGAATTTAAGATTTTTACCAATATCAACAGCACCATTGTTGACCCAAAGAATTTTGACGACAAATCGTTTGTTGATTTCAAGGGTGATGTTTGTATCATCCCTCCAAATTCATTTGCCTTGGCGCGCACGGTTGAGTATTTCAAGATTCCAAGAAGTGTTCTGACTGTTTGTTTGGGTAAGAGCACTTACGCTCGTTGCGGAATCATTGTGAACGTCACTCCTTTTGAGCCAGAGTGGGAAGGTTATGTGACCTTGGAGTTCTCTAATACAACACCATTGCCAGCAAAAATTTACGCTGGCGAAGGATGCGCTCAGGTCTTGTTCTTTGAGAGCGATGAGATTTGTGAGGTGTCTTACAAAGACCGTGGTGGCAAATACCAAGGTCAAGTAGGCGTTACCTTGCCAAAAACCTAAATAAGCCAATTAAGCCGATAAAGGCCTGCGATGGCTTATTTAGTATGAGTAGTACTCAAAGCACCTAAATAGGTGCTTTTTTAATGGATTTTCCTGTTCATTCAAGGCTTAGGTGGCTAAACTGGTCTACTGAAGCTTAGTTTTATTGAAATAAATTCAGCGAAATATTGGTTTTATCGATATAGTCACGTTTTTAAGAAAAAACCCCCTTATTTTTGAGGGGTTGTTAGGTAGGGAGTTGCTATGAAGTTTCGTTTTCCTGTGGTCATCATTGATGAGGATTTCCGTACTGAAAATATTTCAGGTTCAGGTGCTCGTGCCTTGGCGCTGGCCATCGAAACTGAAGGCATGGAAGTTCTTGGTTTGACCAGTTATGGAGACTTGACTTCATTTGCTCAGCAGGCTGCCAGAGCCTCATGTTTTATTTTGTCCATTGACGATGAAGAGTTTGGCGCGGGTTCAGCTGCTGAGATTGATACAGCCCTCGAAGGTTTGCGCGCATTTGTGATGGAAGTTCGCAAGCGCAACGAAGAAATTCCTATTTTCTTGTACGGCGAAACCAGAACCTCAAGACACATCCCTAATGATGTATTGCGCGAATTGCATGGCTTCATTCACATGAATGAAGACACACCAGAATTCGTGGCACGCCACATTATTCGTGAGGCCAAGGTTTACTTGGATTCATTAGCGCCACCATTCTTTAAAGCATTGACGCACTATGCCTCTGATGGTTCTTATTCATGGCATTGCCCAGGTCACTCAGGTGGCGTGGCATTCTTGAAGAGCCCGGTAGGCCAAATGTTCCATCAATTCTTTGGTGAGAACATGCTGCGCGCCGACGTTTGTAACGCGGTTGATGAATTAGGCCAATTGTTAGATCACACCGGCCCTGTGGCTGCGAGTGAGCGCAATGCTGCGCGTATCTTTAATGCAGACCATTTGTTCTTTGTGACGAACGGTACATCAACATCTAACAAAATCGTTTGGCATTCAACAGTGGCGCCTGGCGATATTGTGATTGTTGACCGTAATTGCCATAAATCAATTCTGCACGCCATCATGATGACGGGGGCGGTGCCTGTTTTCTTGATGCCTACGCGTAATCACTACGGCATCATTGGCCCGATTCCTAAAGAAGAATTTGACTGGAAGACCATTCAGAAGAAGATTCAAAATAATCCGTTCATCACTGATAAAAATGCCAAGCCACGAGTATTGACCATCACGCAAAGTACTTATGACGGTGTTTTGTACAACGTTGAGATGATCAAAGAAATGTTGGATGGCAAAGTAGATACTTTGCATTTTGATGAGGCATGGTTGCCTCATGCAACTTTCCATGACTTCTATAAAGACATGCACGCCATTGGTAAAGACCGTCCTCGCTCAAAAGAGAGCATGGTTTTTTCTACACAATCAACGCACAAGTTATTGGCAGGTCTATCTCAGGCATCACAGATTTTGGTACAAGACTCAGAGTCCAATAAGCTGGATAACGATTGCTTCAATGAGTCTTATTTGATGCACACATCCACCAGCCCACAGTACGCCATCATTGCCTCTTGCGATGTGGCTGCGGCCATGATGGAGCCTCCAGGTGGTACAGCTTTAGTTCACGAATCTATTGCAGAGTCTTTGGACTTCCGTCGCGCTATGCGCAAGGTGGACGAGGAGTGGGGTGCTGACTGGTGGTTCAAGGTTTGGGGCCCAGAGTACCTTGCTGAAGAAGGTATTGGCGAAAGAGATGATTGGGTTTTGCAAGCAGATGAGCGTTGGCATGATTTTGGTAAGTTGGCTGCGGGCTTCAATATGCTCGATCCAATCAA
>JBDLUD010000123.1:0-2509 GCA_039805465.1 Pseudomonadota bacterium | reverse complement strand
AAAGGGCCGTTTGTTTGTTTACACAACGCACTTTAAGCACGTTCACCTCGGATTCGGCGAGCCAACTGGATGTCCTTTGGCATGATGGTGACACGCTTGGCGTGGATAGCGCACAAGTTGGTGTCTTCGAAGAGTCCGACCAAGTAAGCCTCGCTGGCCTCCTGGAGAGCCAAGACAGCTGAGCTCTGGAATCGGAGATCAGTCTTGAAGTCCTGGGCGATTTCACGGACCAGACGCTGGAATGGCAGTTTCCTGATGAGCAATTCTGTGCTCTTCTGGTAACGTCTGATTTCACGGAGAGCGACGGTTCCAGGCCTGTACCTGTGTGGCTTCTTCACTCCACCAGTTGCTGGTGCGCTCTTACGAGCAGCCTTGGTGGCCAACTGTTTGCGAGGAGCCTTTCCTCCTGTAGATTTACGAGCGGTCTGCTTTGTACGAGCCATCTTCTGGGTAGTCAGAGATACTATGACCTCGAAGCAAAATTGTGCACATTAAATAGACAAACTTTCTGATGTGTCCTGATTGGACAGGCAAAATGTTGCGAGCTTAGTCGAAAAAACGGATAGTAAATAAACCAATCGCGATATAAATAACAAACACCCATCAACCAATCAAATTGCAGCTTCTTAAAGCCATGTCGGCAGGACTGAAAGAAATGACATCAAGGTGCAAAGCAGGTTTTAATTGTGTTTTAAATAGTGTTTTTAAACAGTTTAAAGCAATTCCTTCTGATATTTCATAGATAATTAGAGAAGCTATAAGTTTTGTTAATTGCATGATCAGTGCATTACTGTCAATGTGCAAAAATGCAGTGAAAAGTGAGCCAAAAATTTGCATTTCTTACAGCATTTTTAGGAAAATTTGCCCATCATTTACCATGTTTTTATCATAATGTGAGATATAGTGTTCTATTTCAGTGTAATCAGTTGCATTAGACATATACAAGCAGCCTAGAGTAAGAATTCATGTATACCAGAGCAATTTCTGAACAATAAAGTGGGCATTCTTAGCATTGCATTGAGATTTTAAGTGAAATAAGTAGACTTAAAATTGCATTTCAGACCCAGTCATAGTTGTTTGATGTTAATATCATGCAGGCAAGTGCCATGAGTGTGGATAAGCACTTGTTTAAGTTTTAAGGGATGTATTGTGAGTTTTGAAGAAACATAAAACTTAATGAATGTACATTTCATGATAGCATTTTTAATGATTTATTGACTTAAAAAGACCTAAATGAAGTTTTTTGGTGTGTCACTGGTGTAACACAGTGGTTTCAGTGACACATGTATTATTATCAGGTAGGCTTTCTGTGGAGATGAGAATATTTAACTGATTTGAGCCTTGTCTAGAGCATTTTAAGTTGTAAACAATAGACCGGTATGATCAAACCTGTCTTTTTTCACATATTATTTCTTAAAAACTTTGAGAATTGAGGGACTCCAACTAATAATTGACATATGAACTGTGTTTATAGGCATAATAAGATCATCTTGATACACTTTTCATGTCATTGTAAGAAATCAGGGGTATTAATTATGCATAAAAGAGTAGAAAACTATGCATATAAGAAGTATTTGGAGTTGAAAAACAGTCATTTGAAGATCTAGAGCTCCTTTTTTTACAGCAAACATGTAACAAATATGAAAATCCACAATAAGCACTTAAAGCAGGAGTCAAGGGCTGAGCCATCAAGCAGCCCAAGGGAACTGGAGCTGTTTTGTGGATTTTGATAAAGGCCATTAGGCCAAAATGTGAAATAAATGATTGGAATTCACTGAGTTGAATATTGAATAACCCTTAGGATAATTTAAAGATGTAAAAAGCAGTTTTCTGGGAGACATGGGACCATAGTTCTAACAAAATTATTCATTATTGTGGTCTATGGTTACCTACTCTACCTTGAGACTATGAATATTATGACAATTTGTGAGAGACATTTCCTTGCGAAAGATGTGAATGGTCCTGAAAAGGACCTTTTTGTGTGAAAATTGATGCGACGTATCAATTTCACTTGGCTGCTGCAGCCTTCTTGGGTGTCTTTGCCTTCTTTGGCTTAGCTGCCTTGGCCTTCTTTGGTGATTTGGCCTTCTTTGGCTTAGCTGACTTAGCCTTTTTGGGTGTCTTGGCCTTCTTCGGCTTGGCTGCCTTAGCCTTCTTTGGTGACTTCTTTGCCTTCTTGGCACCGGCGGGCTTCTTGGCAGCCTTCTTCTTGGGGGTCTTGGCCTTCTTTGGCTTGGCAGCTTTAGGCTTGGCGGCTTTCTTGGCAGCCTTCTTTGCTTCTCCAAGCTTGAATGATCCTGAAGCTCCGGTTCCCTTGGACTGCTTGATTGCTCCGCTCTTGACTCCGGCTTTAAGTGCGAGCTTCAGATGGGCGTTGACAGCGGTGAGGTTGTCTCCAACTTTGTAGTTGCTGGTAATGTACTTCAGGATTGCCTGTCTTGATGATCCAGATCTCTCTTTCAGGGAGCCCAGGGCAGCAGCAATCATCTCTCCATACTTGGGATGAGTA
>JBDLUD010000122.1:0-2598 GCA_039805465.1 Pseudomonadota bacterium | reverse complement strand
GTCTGCACGTCCATATCCGTCGAGTGTCCCTTTGAATGGATGGATTCCAGTGTAGATCTGGAAAGTTACGATGCCCCAAGCAAACCAGTCGGTTTTCTCGTCAAAGACTTTTGAATGCCAGTCTCGGATCGAAGGCATGATAACCGTTGCTTGCCATCTGTCTATTGCCCACGCATCCACATCTAGAGCTCTTGGTTCTGGCTCACTTGTTTCTAGTGGTGGTGGCTTAAGTATGGATGGGGTTATTGAATTGCCATCACTGAACGTCAATGGCAATCTGATTCTTCACAGCGGTATCTATACAACAGGCTCGCAAACCTATAACGGTAATTTAGAGTTAGCTACTAATGGCAATACACGTCTTGATACGACTAATTCCAATATCACGTTCAACGGTACGATTACAGCCGGCATCAATTCAAAAGCAAATCAAAGATCTTTATTGATTAATGCTGGACGCGGTACTGTTGTATTTAATGAACGGGTGGGCTCTGATCGTGGCTTGTACGCCAACTTCAATAATAATAATACGAACTTATACACACTTAGAGTGACTGCTGGACGCATTGAAATCAAAGCAGATATTTTGACTTTTGAGAATCAAATTTATAACGGCCCTGTGTTTATTGGTAGTAATGGTACGAATGGTAAAACTCGTACTTTGATTTCTGTTGACCCAAGTATTGTTTTTAATGGCACGATTGACGATATAAATCCTACGACACCAACCCATACACTCGAAGCCAAAGCTATTGCGGTTGATTACTCAATGACTCCAATTCTTCAATTCGCTGGAGATATTGGTGGAACACAACCATTAGCATCATTGGTAGCAATTACTGGAACACAGTTAACAACTTCTGGTACACAAGTGGGCGATGTCTCTTCTAATCCAGTTAGATATAACGGAAATATCACAATTGGGGGGAATGTGACAACTTCTGGAGATCAATCCTACACATCTAATCAAATTATATTGGGCTCATCATCTAATCAGCAGCAAGTGTTTAAAACTACCAATAACGGTAACTTGGATTTCAATATAGGTATTCAGCCTAATGCAATTCAAATTAACAATAGCATTTCCAATCATGAGTTAGTGATTAATTTGGGTCGTGGCAACCTAGGCGCTTCTACTGAAACAGCATTGGCCAATGCTGGTATCACTTTCAAGGAAATACTACCGTTTGTTTCAGGGATTGATATTCATTCAGATATCACGAGGCAAAAAATGGCTCTAGCCACAAGTATAAGTAATTCAGATGATTTGATAGCTGACGTTGATATTGGAGATCTTGATGAAAAGACAGATACATCTGAGTGTGATGTAACAACCGATGATAAATGCTCTCTTTGAAGATAACTATTGATAAGAATGCACTTATGACAGTTATGACAAATCCTGCTTTTCAACAGCATTCGATCTACGATGAACAAACTTTGTCTTTCTCTTTTAAGAAAAAGTCGGTTCAGAAAGTTTTAGGCTCGGTATTAGCCATTCATTTAATTATTTTTCTCATATCTTTTTTGGGATTTCCTGATTTTAAGTTCAATAAACGACCTGATATCACCATTGAAATAGGCGCCGCTCCTCCGGCATCTAGCGGTCCAGTCAGTCAAACAAAACCAACGCCTGCACTAGTGCAAAAAGAAGCTCCAAAGGAAAAAACGCCACCGCCTTCAAAAGACAAAGATGCGCCTGCTATACCAGTACCTGCCCAAGCCCCACAATCAAGTGCTCAGCCAGTAGCACCAAGCTCTGGTGGTGCGGCTTCTGCTCCAACAGCCGATGCAGACTACAAAGCTGCTTATCTTCAAAATACCAAGCCACCTTATCCGCCCTTAGCATTCAGATTGAAGCTTGAGGGCAAGGTAACCCTCTTAGCAGAAGTTGGTTCAGACGGTCGCGCTGGACAAGTAAAAATACTGGAAAGCAGTGGACATGAGTTGTTAGATCAATCAGCCTTATCAACTGTTAAACAGTGGAAGTTCACGCCAGCCAGAAAAGACGGTGTGATCATCACCCAAGCTGTGAGAATTCCGATTACATTTAGTCTAAAAAATCGTTAAAGTATTTATAGAATTTAGAATATAGAAATTAATCAATAAAGAAAGAGCGCCATGGATTCCTTGATCGTACATTTGGTTTTAGTTGTTTTGATTATCTTGTCGATTGCCACTTGGTCAATTGCAATTCTGAAGCTCAAACTTTTAAAGAAGGTTGCCGCAGAAACTCAAGAGTTCAACCAAGCTTTTTGGAATGCCAATAGTTGGGAGAAGGGGCAAACCATTGCTAAGGATGCAAAAGGCGATGTGGCAGGTCTTGCCGTGGCTGGCTTTGAGCAATTTGCTGAATATCAAAAAAATCCAGGTAGTCTAAAGTTCGCTGGTGAAATCCATGAAGTGCTTGAGCGCCCGATGAGACAAGAAATTCAAAAAATCCTGCGTCGCCATGAAAAGGGCATGGCTGAATTAGCTTCGATTGGTTCAACGGCGCCATTCATTGGTTTATTCGGAACAGTTTGGGGCATCATGGCTGCCATGCAAAGTATCAGTGCCAGCGGTCAGGCTAGCATTGACGTTGTGGCAGGTCCGATT
>JBDLUD010000121.1:0-2655 GCA_039805465.1 Pseudomonadota bacterium | reverse complement strand
CATGAGCATTTGTAAATTGTCACCGCGATCAAGCGCCTGACGCAGACGGTTGAGTAATCGCACTTCTTCAGTGACAGTCCAAAGAATCAGCACCAAAGGTTCACCTTCACCCTCTAAACCATCCACCATCCGATTAAAGCGCGCTAAATCACCAGCTAACAACGATTCAGTCAATTGAAAAACATCATATCTAGCAACATTCAAAACAGCGTCACGGATGTTTTCTTCCGTGAGGGTTCCCTCTGAGTAAAGTAAACCTAACTTTTGAACTTCTTGATGAGCCGCGATCAAATTACCCTCGATTTGATTGGCCATGAACTGCAAAGCGCGTTGACCGGGTTCACCAGCTTCAACTTGCTGTTTTTGTTTTTTTAATCTGGCTGCAATCCAATGCGGCAAATGAGTTCTGTCAATTGGATCAATGCGCACAGCCATCCCTGCTTCATCCAAGGCAGTGAACCACGCAGACTTCTGCGTCTGAAAATCCACCCTTGGCAAAAAAATACAGGTCACTGTATCCACTGGCTCTTTAGATTTGACCTGAGCTTCAATCTGAGCACAAAACTGTTTGATGGCATCGGAACCGTCACGACCTGGTTTGCCTGTGGGTATGCGTAACTCAACGTAACGCTTATCACCAAACAAGGACATGGTTTGACCTGCGTTCATGAGCGCTGACCAATCAAAGCCTTTTTCATGCATCATCACTTCACGCTCAGTGTGCCCATGAGCAATCACCATCGAGCGCAATTGGTCTTGCAACTCCATCACCAGCAAAGGCTCATCACCACTCAAAACATAGAGTGGGTGTGGACCAGTTTTTTTTGCTTGCGCTAAATGTGCCTCGAACGCATCTGCTTTTTGCATGCTTAGCGACTCTTTGGCTGTGACTCCGAGGGAGTTTTCTGAGTAGGTAACTTCTTGATTGACGCCAAGCGACGCATCAATTGACTCACAATATCAGTGCGCATCGTTTTCACAAAATCAGCCACCTGCTGATCAAACGCTTGGATATTCGACTGATTAAAGTCAATGTCACGAGTAAGATAAATATCTGACTCAGGAATCAACTCAATGCCATTAGGATCAAACGCCCTGAAAACAACCCTAGAGATGATTCGATAAGCCGTGATTTGACCAGCACCGTTATAAGACAAAACTTGACGGGCATTTTGTTCAGAAATAATTTCAAGAACTAATTCTGAATTTTGAACTTTTTGAACAATTTGAATATCATTTACTCGGAACATCATGTCCAAGTCATCACGTAACTCTTGTGTCAAATTACCGCTGATCAGAATATTTTTATAAGGCAAATCAATTTTGCCGCGCAAACGCCAACCACAAGCACTGAGTGCTCCCATGGCCAAAATGGACAAACCACCCCCCAAGAGCTGACGGCGCCCGATTGAATAAGTGGTGGTGATTTTTTTCATGATTTGCTCATTGTGCTCTATTTGAAAATCAAAGGTTCATATTCATCATTAAATAACAATATTGACCAATCGACCAGGCACGATGATGACCTTTTTAGCAGGAGCGCCATTCATGGTCTTGATGGCAGCTTCACTGGCCAATGCGAGGGCTTCGATGCTGGCTTTATCTGCATCAGTTGGCACCAACACTTGACCTCTTAACTTGCCATTCACCTGAATCATCAAAGTGATTTCATTTTGCACAAGCGCTGACTCATCGACCTCAGGCCATGGCGCATCCAATAAATCACCCCACTGCTGATCATATCCAGCAGCATTCCAAAGTGTGAAGGTGATGTGTGGCACCACAGGGTACAAAGCTCTCAACAAAATGCTCAAAGTCTCACGACGCACCTCAGGGCTGACCGTCTTGGCCTGCTCAAGAGCATTGAGCATTTTCATGGTGGCTGATACCACGGTGTTGTATTGCTTGCGCTGGTAGTCAAAATTGGCTTGCTTTAAAACACCATGAATTTCTAAACGCAAAGCGGCATCTGCATCTGACAAAGTTGCTGGAAGTTCATGCTTGGCCGACTGAATCACTGCTGCATGGGTCGAGCCATAGGACCATAAGCGACGCAAAAAGCGAGAAGCTCCCTCAACACCGGAACTAGACCATTCCAATTGCTGCTCAGGAGGAGCAGCAAACATCGTGAACAAGCGAGCCGTGTCAGCACCATATTGATCAATCAAAGACTGAGGATCAATACCATTATTTTTACTCTTGGCCATCTTCTCGACGCCACCAATGTTCACAGCTTTACCAGAAGTTTTATGTTTGGCAGACACCGGACGACCTTTGTCATCAGTCTCAACCAACACATCATCTGGGTTCACCCAAGTTTTACGACCATTGGGCTCATCGATGTAATACGTGTCATTCAAGACCATGCCCTGAGTGAGCAAATTGCTGAATGGCTCATCAAACTTGACCAAGCCTAAATCACGCATGACCTTGGTCCAGAAGCGGGCATAGAGCAAATGAAGGATCGCGTGTTCAATACCGCCAATGTACTGATCCATCGGCATCCAGTAATCATTGCGCTCATCCACCATTGCGTTTGCACCTGGTGAGGTATAACGCATGAAATACCAACTTGAATCAACAAAAGTATCCATGGTGTCGGTTTCACGACGTGCAGGTTTGCCACATTTAGGACAAGTGCACTTTAAAAAGTCT
>JBDLUD010000120.1:0-2764 GCA_039805465.1 Pseudomonadota bacterium | reverse complement strand
GCTCAAAACTTTGTGATTCATAGTCATGAAAGAAGCATCTCTCATGACATCACCACCTTTCACTCAATGCCGTTTGCGACCATCAAAGATAAGGGTTGGTGGAAAAGACTATCTCTCAGAGCTTGGTCTTACTTGAGAATGGAAGCGCAAGAATTAGGCATAGAAGCAAAAACAGGGTCACTAAAAGATTTAAAAATCATCCCTGTTTCAAGTGTGATTGCAACAGCAATTCAGAAATACTATCCCTCAGCACAGTCTAATATTCAAACCCCAATCACTCCGGGTGTTATTCAAAATCCCAAAAGACTGAATAAGCCAGTCCCTCATGACGGTGGAACGATTGGTTTCATTGGTAAAGAGTGGGCAAGAAAAGGTTTTGAGCAATTCATCAAAATTGCTTTCCAATTACATGCTTCTCGCTCCAATCTCAAAGTATTGGTGCTTGGCCCTGAAAAAAGTCAGGTGATGCATTTGTGCACGAACTACCCTGGAAAAATTTCATTTTTAGGTTGGCAAGCCAGTGCCAATTACTATCAAGAGTTGGATCTACTAATTCACCCAGCCTCCAGTGAAGCCTATGGCATGGTGATCACAGAAGCGATGGCATCTCATGTACCTGTGTTGATCTCAAGTGCTTGCGGAGCTGCCAGCGATGTCAGCATTCAACACGGTAGTGTTCTAGACTTAAAGAACTCTTTGGATCATTGGGTGACTCAAGCAAATCATTGGCTTGATCACGCCAGTGATGTACCAGGATATGAACGCCCATGGTCACAAGTGGCTGATGAATACATAGCTCAATATCAATCAATTGCTAAAAGCAAATAAAAGAAAACATCAAAAGTACTTTATCAAGCGTATTTAACTTCAACCATTCCTTGACCGCCCGACTTATTTAAAGCCAAACTCAGATTTCTAATGCTTTCATCATCGGGGTAGATTTTCCAGGTATCTGGGAATTGAACCAAGCACGCTGTTCCATTTGAAATAACATCTGCCGTCATCATCAAGCCTTGTTGATTTTTACCTGCAAAGGCACTGACTTGCTGCTTGAACCCAGAAAGATCAATGCCCTGCTGAAGCTGGACATGCAAACTTCTAGCAAACTTTAAACGTGCTGTTGTGACATCCATGATTGATTCAGCAACAACCCTCATGCCCCCTGAAAATTTATCAGGCGTCACGCTCACCTTGGCAATGATGAGCTCATCCTCTTTCAACCAATGTCTATTAGGTTCAAATAGCTCGCTGTAAATGGTCATTTCTAATTGAGATGAACCATCATCAATCGTGGCAATCATCAATTTGCCGCGTGGACCCATCATGCTTCTGGTAGAAGTCATGATGCCAGCAATCAATCTATCTTTACCTTCAGTCAATTGGTTCAGCTTGGTTCTAACAAAATGACTGACTTCATCACCATAAGCATCAAATAAATGCCCTGTTAAATACAAACCTAATGCAGCTTTTTCTTCTTGTAAGCGACGCTTCTCAAACCAAGCATCTTCTTTGATCAACTCTGGCTTATGCTCTTCTGAAGAGCCCGCCATATCAAATAAGCTCACTTGCTGTGCAGAGGCATCCGCCTGATCAGCAGCTTCCATGGCTCTTGGTAAAGAAGCCAACAAAGTTGCTCGAGAGTCATATCCACCGTATAGAGAATCAAAGGCTCCGGCACGAATCAATGCTTCCATCGTGCGCCGATTCACCACCCGGCGGTCCAACCTAGAACAGAAATCAAATAAATCCACAAAAGGACCATCATTTCTGGCCTGAATAATTTGCTCAATCGCTCCCTCACCCGAACCTCTGATGGCACCCAAGCCATAACGGATCATGGTGGCTGCCTGCTCTTTGTTTTGAGGGTCTTCACGCAATGGCATGAAACGATAAACACTGGTGTTCACATCTGGCGGCAAAATTTTGATCTTATTGGCCAAGGCATCTTCATAAAGTATTTTTACTTTATCGGTGTCATCCATTGCCAATGACATGTTGGCTGCAATGAATTCAGCTGGATAGTGAGCCTTGAGCCATGCGGTGTGATAAGCCAACAGAGCATAAGCAGCAGCGTGAGATTTATTGAAACCGTAACCAGCAAACTTTTCCATCAAGTCAAAAGTTTCATCGGCCTTATCAGCTTTAAGTCCACTTTTGCCAGCACCATCTCTGAACAACTGACGATGCTCAGCCATCTCTTCAGGTTTTTTCTTACCCATGGCACGGCGCAACAAGTCGGCGCCACCCAATGAGTAACCACCGATGATCTGTGCCATCTGCATCACCTGCTCTTGATAAACCATGATGCCGTAGGTTTCTCTTAGGACTGGCTCAACACGTGGATCCGGGTAATGCACTTGTTCTTTGCCGTGTTTACGAGCAATGAACGAGGGGATCAAATCCATCGGACCTGGTCGATAGAGAGCCACCAAGGCGATGATGTCCTCAAATCGGTCAGGCTTGGCTTCACGCAACATGCCTTGCATGCCGCGGCTTTCTAACTGGAACACTGCAACCGTATTGGCATTTTTTAGAATTTCAAATGCAGCTGGATCATCCAAGGGCACTTGGCCAACACGCCAATCTTTTTTCTCAGGATATAACTGATGAATATATCTTTCAGCCCAATCCAAAATCGTGAGCGTTGTGAGACCCAAGAAGTCAAACTTGACCAAACCTACGGCCTCAACGTCATCCTTATCAAATTGACTGACCACGCCAGCATCCGAACCTTCTTTGCCATCTTTACTACCTTGGGTATATA
>JBDLUD010000119.1:0-3290 GCA_039805465.1 Pseudomonadota bacterium | reverse complement strand
AATTCCAAATAGACCATCAAGACCTGGCGTTTGAAAACGCAAGCAGTCTTTGTGACCAAGTCCATTTTCAGCCAATGATTTGTCGTAATCTGGCTTGAATGGCTCGTTACCATTTAACCAAGTAACTGTTGACCAATCAATCTTAGCAAAGTCTGGATGAGCACCGTAAGACTGAGCTAAAGGGCCCACGAATAAATCACTGAACTTCATGCTTGGTGGCAATGGATAAGCAGCTGTGCCGTAAAACATCAAATGCTTGTCCCAACCAACGAACAACAACTGATTACCATGGAATTTATCCACGGAATCCTTTGAGGCGAACTTATATTCTGAAAGTGCTGCTACTGCCATAAATCCCCCCAATTAGTTTTTAGTTGTCTGATCACGCCACTGCGCGAAATTCTTTTGATCTTCTGATCCAACGAATGGACCGTTTTCACGTCCCCACTCGATGTCATAGTAAGCCGCCACATTTCTCACTGGATCAAAACCTTCCACCGTAGGATTGGTTCCCTCTGGGAAACAATTGCCCTGGAAGATTTGATGTGGTGGAATCCAAGATTGAACAAACTTCTCTGGCTCGTCATCAAAAATCTTATGACAGAATTTTGAACAGAACTGGAACTTCTCGCCCATGTAAGTGCCTTCTTCGTAAGCCAATTGAGTCGGATCATCTGGCTCTGTATAGAACACTGGAATCTGACAAACCTGACATACACGTGGTAAGCCGCTTGTGAAGAATGGCTTACCTTCGTCTTCCAACTTCTGGAAGTACTCAAAACGTGGGCGATAGTATTTAGGGAATGTATCTGGATACTTAGCATCCAACCAATCCAACTCTTCCTTGCCTGGAATCCATGTGTGGAAGTTAGTCAAGAAGTTAGCACTGTTGAATGTCAACCATGCTTGGTGAGTGATGTGGCCTTTTTCTTTACGCACTTGCTCTACACACTCTGGCACCTTGATACCGTATCGAGCCAAGTCGTTGAACAAGGCCATACCGTTACCTTCAAAATAAATCTCCCAAGCTTCTTTCCAGCTCATCACACGCTTAGGCAACATGTAATCTTGCATCATGCCAACAAGGGTCAAGAGACGCACACCTCTCCAGCACCACTTATCGATCCACTTTTGAACGATAGGCACGTTTTGTGGATCTTGCTCTAGCATGAACTTGATCACTTCAAGACCCAAAGTCATGTGGCGTGATTCATCAGATTGAGCTGAGAAACCAAATGTCATCGCAGCCATGTCACCGTTGTATGCAGCACCTGATACAAACGGTACAAATAACAAGTTTGTTAATACATACTCAAATGAGAATGAGATCGCAGTGATGAACTCAAATGGACCTGCTGACAATGCATCTTCAAAGAATGACTTTGGTACTGAGTAGTACCACATGCGGTCAGCTTTGTTATGCCAGTCATCTAAACCGTTATAGAAACGGTTGTAGTTAGACATTGCGTGGATCTGTGTTTGTGCGTGACGTAATTCGTCAATTGATTGCATCTGACAAGCCACTGATGCACCAACACCTTTGAACTCACGGCCTAAACGGCAGTAACCTTTGTGTGCTTCATACTCTAGCGGTGTAATACCGTTTAACCACAATTTCAATGCATTCACATAACGCGCATCAGTCACTGTTAAGTGACCATTGTTTTGTGAGAATGCGTCAATGATTGCGTATAGTTTGCGCTCTTTTTCTGCTTGGTATTTCCAGTAAGCATCCACTGTCAAGCGGAATGGATCTTCCCACTTATCCCAATCATGAATCTTGATACCCTCGTAAGCCAACTGAGGATAAATCTCTTCTTCTTTTTGGTAAGTTGCGTCCCAAGCTAGGTCGCGCGTCATCAAATGGTAGCGCTCTTTTAATCCTAACTTCTTTTTAACGTTCATATCCATGATTTATATCTCCGTCTCTAAATATTAGAAATTCAATTCAATGCCAATTTTTTTGGCACGTTCTTGTAACGCAAAAGAAACATCCGCTAAAGCAGCATCCGCCTCTACACCTAAAGCAATTTTTGAAACTGGTACTAAAGCAGCTTTGGCTTTCTTGGCCCAAGCACTCGCCCACTCACTTAACAAGGCTTTGTTCTCTGGTGATTCAGCAGCAGCCGCTTTAAGAACAGCATCTACCCACTTAGCTGTCTCAGCTTGCCAATCAGCCATGAACACAGTCATCATGCCGATGGTTGGACCTGATTTAACTGCCCAAACACCGTCCACTGCTTCTTTGTATACCAATGGGTATAGCAAACCATCCAAAGCAAAGTTCTGGGCCACGAATAATTCCATCACGTCGCGAGTAACCAATGTTTCCTCTACGTATTGACGCAATGGCTGCCAATCAGCATCTTTTTCCCATGAAGCTTTACCAGCTTTAAGAGCATCCACATCACCCAATGCTAGACCTAGACGTGTCAAATATTGTGCAATGCCTAAATGATCAAAACTTGCAAAAGTGCAAGCCTGGTTCAAAGCGGTACCGTAAGCATAGGCTGCCAAGCAGTTATTGTTCATATTGGCGCCCCAGGCCACATGGCGCAACGGCATCAATGTTTTAAGAGCAATCGCTTTGACTTCAGCATTCAAAGAGTTCTCAAGACCACGCTCTTCAATAAAGTCAAAACTCTTCTCAATCGCATCTTGTTGACGGGCACGAGCTTGTGTATAAGTACCGTAGTAGAACTGACGGGGATCCTTTAACACGTACCAGTAGAACTGACGGGGATCCTTTAACACGTACCAATCTTTTAAAACAATCTTGGTGCGACGCACATCATGGATCTCGCGCTCGGGATCCCATGTTGGTCTGTAATGAAAGTTATCAGTTGGCTGAAGGTCATAAGTGGCTTCTTGATAACGAGAAGCCACTTTGTCGCCAAAACGCTTTTCAAGATGCTTGAAGGTGTTTCTAAGCGGTTTTAAGGCTATGGTTTGTAAATCAACTTGCATGTTCTTGCTCCATAAAAGTGAAGGCTTGCACTAAAAAAATATCTTTCGCACAGTAATAATGCAAACATCATGCCAATATTAATATATATCAATGTATATATGGCTTACAGGGTAGCTATTCAGGGAAAACCACTAACTATGCCGACACCCCAAAAGTTACAAATTTGTAAGGCTTGTAACACCCATATTACAAATTTGTAATATGGGTGACATTCTTATCATTTAGCACTTATTAAAAGTACTTGTAAAAAGCATTTTTACTTCTGATCTTCTTTTTCGAGGCGGTAGGCTACTTGTCGCCTTGTCACACCTAACAACTCAGC
>JBDLUD010000118.1:0-2899 GCA_039805465.1 Pseudomonadota bacterium | reverse complement strand
GGTTTTGAGGTTCAGTTATACAAGGATGAAGCTGAGGGCTATTACTTGAATTCAACATCCACAAAGCCAGCTTGGTTTGTGATGTGGCGCTTAGAGGATCATCCTGATGGTGGCGACCCAATCGCCGTTCCCCATTTTTTGAGCATCAGTTATTACGAAGCAGGCCGCTTGTTAGATGGTGGCGAGACTGTTGAAAATGTGCCTTTAGATTCTGATACTGCTGGATGGTTGGCTAATTTTGTCTCTGAAAACTACAAGCCTGAGCCTAAAAAACGTGCTCGCCCCGCTTCATTCAAGGGTGCGCATAGACCAAAAGATGAGGCGAACTGATGGCTGGATTTTTAAATCGTTGGTCCAAGAAGAAATTAGGTGCAGAGCCTGAGTTATCGCCTTCAGAGTTGGCTGAGAAGCAATCTTCTGGACAATTAAAAAAGTCAGCGGATGCATCTGCCAAAGATACGAAAGACTCAAAAGACTCAGCATCAGTTGAGTCAACAGCTGATAAAAAAATAGAAGCAGTGGCAGGTACTACCCAAGTGGAGGCTGCACCAACACTTGAGGACGTTCTAAAACTGACCAAAGATTCTGATTTTTCTGCATACGTCAAACCAGGCATAGATCCTGAAGTGCAAAAAGCGGCGATGCAAAAGCTCTTCTCCGATCCTCGCTACAACATCATGGATGGCTTGGACATTTACATTGATGATTATTCAAAGCCAGATCCAATTCCTTTGGAAATGCTCAAAAAATTGAATCAATCAAAAATGCTTGGTTTATTTAAAACGGCTGAAGAAAAGTTGGCTGACGAAGATGCTGAGCGCATTGAAAGAGCCGAGTATCACGAGCGTTTGAGGGTTTTGGAAGACAAAGAAGCTGCAGATGCCAAAGCCCTGTTAGATGAGAATTCAGAGCCTGATGTAAGCCCTAGTGCTATAAATGCTGAAAATTCGGCAAAATCAGCAGAATCTGCAGAATTAAATGATTCGCAAGAATCATCAGAGGTTCCAGTGGTAAAGCCTGAATTAAAGACTCAAACAAAAACTTAATTAAATTGAATCAAACCAGGTCTTGGCCTGGTTATTGAACATAAAAAGCCAGGTATTTTGATTAAATGGCTGAAGGTAGAGGATGACAAAGAAGACGCTCGTTTGTAGCTGTAATCAAACCATGCCCATAGATATCGTGCAGATAGCTAAAGGGATGGGGGTCGACAGCAAAGATATTTCTCTCAACAATGCTTTGTGCAGGCAAGAGGTTGGCACTTTCATTGCTGCCTCTCAGGGTTCAGATGAGATTGTGCTCGCTTGTACTCAGGAAAAGCGCTTGTTTGATGAAGTCGCCAGTGAACAAGAAAAGCCTTTGATTGCCCCGATTAAGTTTGTGAATATCCGCGAGACTGGTGGATGGTCTGCGGATGCGAAAAACGCCATGCCAAAGATCGCGGCCTTATTGGCCATGGCCTCTTTGCCTGAGCCAGATTCGGTAAACACGGTTAGTTATCAAAGTGGCGGACGTGTATTGGTGATCGGCCCAGGAGATGCTGCGATTCAGTGGGCTGAGCGTTTATCCAAGAACATGAGTGTTGGTGTGTTGTGTACGGATAAAGGTTCTTTGCCGCAGCTTCGCGAGTTTCCTGTTTACAGCGGCAAGATCAAAAACCTCAAAGGTTATCTTGGCGCGTTTTCGGTTGAGTGGACTCAAGAGAACCCAATTGATCTAGAGTTATGTACTCGTTGCGGCGCTTGTGTGGATGCTTGTCCAGAAGATGCGATTGACCTCAGTTATCAAATTGACTTGAACAAGTGTAAGAGTCATCGCTCTTGCGTTAAAGCTTGCTCAGCCATCGGCGCCATTAATTTTGATCGAGTGGATACAAGTCGTACTGACTCATGGGATTTGATTTTTGATTTATCAAAAGAGCCAGTCTTGAAGATGAGTCAACCTCCCCAAGGTTATTACGCTCCCAAATCAGATCCTTTAGATCAAGCTATTGCAGCATCAGAACTAATGGGCATGGTTGGCGAATTTGAAAAGCCTAAGTTTTTTGCCTATAACGAAAAAGTTTGTGCTCACGGACGCAATGGCAAAGTAGGTTGCTCTGCCTGTGTGGACGTTTGTTCTACGCAAGCGATTGAGTCTCAATTCAGAGATGGCAAAGGAACAGTCAAGGTCAATCCAAACCTTTGTATGGGTTGCGGTGCTTGCGCTACGGTATGTCCATCGGGCGCCATGCGCTACAACTACCCAAGTGTTCCATACCAAGGTCAGCAGATCAAGGTGATGACCAAAGCTTATCAAGCTGCTGGTGCAAAGCTGGCCCCTAGTTTGTTGTTGCACAGCAATGGCAAGGGCCAAGAGTTGATTCAATCTTTGGGCCGTCTTGCTGCAACTGATAAAGCTAACTTCAAAGGCATGCCTGCACATTTGATTCCATTTGGTTTGCATCACAGTGCATCAACCGGTATGGACTTGTGGCTAGGCAGCTTGGCTCATGGTTTTGCTCAAGTGGCAATTTTGTTGAGCGGTGAAGAAGCCCCTGAGTATCAACAAGCATTAACAACGCAAGTGACGGTTGCCCAATCGATGCTTGAAGGTTTGGGTTACGCCAAAGACAGCATTATTCTTCTGCAAGCTGACAGTGCTCAAGCATTAGAAAAACAAGTTGCATCTTTGTCTGCAAAAGCAGCGTTATGTCCAACTGCAACTTTTGCTTTTGCCAATGAGAAGCGTGAAACATTAGAAGCTGCCTTAGAGCACTTGATGATGCACGGTTCAATCAAGGTCACAGCTGAGAAGCCTCTTGCTTTAGCAGCAGGTTCTCCAATTGGTGGTGTGCTTGTCAATAAAGATGCGTGTACTTTGTGCATGTCTTGTGTGGGCGCCTGCCCTGAGAGTGCTT
>JBDLUD010000117.1:0-2935 GCA_039805465.1 Pseudomonadota bacterium | reverse complement strand
GCGATTAATAATTTTTTCATTCGTAAATCTCCAAAAATGTGAAATAAACGTACCTAGTTAATCTAGGGACCTGGCCATACTGCAACATGTCTTTGGTGCTTATTATGTAGTTGCGGGGCTGCGGGGGTGTTTCTCTGTCGATTTTTAGTAGAAATTCACATAGTGTTGCATCTATGCAACAAATCATTTTTAATTCGCTGTATTTCAAGAGAAATTAGGTGTTAAATACATATTAACCCTAATAAAGAAGGTATTTTTGTCACATGGCAAGCAGAGAATTCCTGAAAATCATGAAATTGGCCCGTTCTGGTGATGCTTTGGCGCAACAGAAAATAGGCCATATTTATATGCTTGGAGATGCTGGAGTACCTAAAAACTCTCCAAATGCTTTGCTTTGGCTTGAAAAAGCATCTGTAAGTATCGGATTTAATGAGGAAATATTCAATTTTGTGGCCGACCACTTAGAACTCACGGTCAACCTATCTTCTAGCCAAGCACCCTTTGCCTGGAAATGCCTATTATTAGCTGCCAACGCCGGACACACCCGCGCCAGATGGCTGATTGCCCAAGCCACCTCGCAATTTGCTCCCCAAACAAATCAAATATCTGAAACCCCGATCACCGCTTTGGCATTTGCACAAATGTCTGAAAAAAATTGGAGTGATGCTGGCGGTCTTGAATCATTCCGATCAATGGCGCACAGATATCTAGAAGAACTTGCAGATCTATCTTCGTTCAGTGAACAAGCATCAGCTAAAAAATTACTCGCACAATGTTTGCAAGATGGCCGCTTAGGCACATTAGATGTTGATCGCTCAAAAAAGATCATTGCTTCTTTGGCTACTCAATCCAACGATCTTGGATTGAGTAGCTTATTGTCTTTGGGCTTCTCTTTCAGTCAAGGGGTTGATGCCAGCTTGGTGCCTGCACTGAAGATGCACCTACCTAGCCTACTCAACAATAAGAAAAAGCAACAGGAACATCTACCGATTTACTGGGCAGCATGGCAACAACTACAAAATGTTGATGCATTAGAAATTGCTGCGGAGTTAGGTCACGTACCCGCACAACTCGCCATGGGACTGCGTCTTGCTAAATTAGACACAAGTACTGATGAAGCCATCAATACAGAAGAAGATAAAAATAAAGAAACAGAATCTAAAACGAACTCTGGTAACGCACGCTTAAAACGCGCTGTGTATTGGCTCAAACTTGCTGCCAATCATGGTGAACGAGAAGCTTGGTATGCATTAGGTCTTATTAACCGCATGCCTCAATACTCTGGCTACAGCGCTGAAGACAGTGATTTGTTTTTTGATAAAGCTGCTGACTTAGGACATCCTCAGGCTCAATACCGCAAAGGTGCAGCACTTTGGCGCAAACGAGCTCAACTCACAGAAGAAGTTGAAGGTCTTCAAGCTTCGTACTGGGTATGGCATGCCTCACAACAAGGTGTCACAGAAGCTCAAGAACTACTTTCTAAAATCATGGAAAGTCATGCGGATCCTAAGAAAAATGATTGGCATACGTTAGCGAACGCGGTTACTCAAGCCATGACTGACAACTCTCATCGCTTCACTGGAGAAATACTCCTCATGTGTCATCGAGTGATTGTGGCAAACCAATTAAATTTATCAAAAGCAGAATTACTTCTAACTAATGTTGCAGCGATTCAACATGAACATGGTGCAGTGATTGATATACGAGCAGAACTACCACGCTCAACACCTAGACTCATATTGATAGAAACTCTCGAGCAACGCAAAGCATTGATGATGGCCAGCAAAGCATTTGCGAATGCTGAGCTCAGCAACAGTTTGGACGAGGGCAATTTAAGACAGCGACGCTATCGCTTAGAAAAACTCATGGAGATGGTACAAATTAAATAACAACTTAGTTTGTCGTTATTTAATTGGCTGCAGTTGCTTCAGCCTCTTCATCGGCAGGATCCAACTTCTTCTCATAGAACCTGGCCACAAAAATACCCAGTTCATACAAGATGCAAAGAGGAACAGCCAACAACAACTGTGACAACACATCTGGTGGCGTCACAACCGCAGCAATCACGAAAGCACCCACGATCACGTAAGGACGGATCTCTTTGAGCTTCTTGATTCTGACCATACCTAGCTTCACCAATACCACCACGACCACTGGCACCTCAAAGGTCAAACCGAATGCCAAGAAAGTGGTCATCGCAAAACTCAAATACTTATCAATGTCCGTGGCCATATCAGCACCCAAGGGTGCGTTGTAATGCGCCATGAACTGAAACACTGTTGGAAACACCAAGAAGTAGGCAAATGCCATACCAGCAATGAATAACAAATAACTGCTGGTCACAATTGGAAGGATCAATTGACGCTCGTGGTTATACAAACCTGGCGCGATGAAAGCCCACAACTGATACATGATCACAGGCAATGCGCCCAAGAAGGCCACCAACATCGTGACTTTCATCGGCACGAAGAATGAACCCGTGACATCCGTCACAATCATCTTGCCGCCACTTGGTAATGCATCAAGCAATGGCTTAGAAAACAAATGGAAAATATCGGGTGCCCAATACACCAAGCACAAAAACACCAACAACAAAGCACCCACCGCTTTGATCAAGCGATCACGCAACTCAAATAAATGAGACAAGAATGTTTCTTGAATTCCGTCTTCTTTATCGGTTTCTGGTGTTTGATTTTGTGACATGTTTTAGATATTTATTTCAATACTTAAATATTAGGTTCTTAAAATCTTAAAAAAATGATTTCGGTGTTTTTTGCTGACTCGCAGCACGACGAAAACGTTTTACTCTGGCAGCGCCTGACTGAATCTTGGTTTTCACACCAGTATTGCGCTTGTACCACTGAGGCATCGCTGTTTTCTTCACACCCCAACTATCGCGACCCTGACGCACATTTGTTTTAGGCTCACGCACACC
>JBDLUD010000116.1:0-2962 GCA_039805465.1 Pseudomonadota bacterium | reverse complement strand
AAGAATAAATTTTTTGCCAGCTGTTGCGTGATGGTTGAGCCACCCCTTAAATGCTTGTTATTTTTTTGATTTCTATCCCAAGCATCTTTCATCGCTTGTGGCTCAAAACCAGGATGGCGATAAAAATCACTGTCTTCACTGATGGTGATTGCACGCTTCAAATGCTTGGGTATTTTTTCAAACTCAATCCATTCGCGCTTAATTCCACATGGATGGATATAAGGAATACTCCACCCACACAAACGATGACGCTCAGCCAGCTGAAAAGCAGTCACACTGGGATTGAACCACTGCCAAGCAACTATCTGTAAAAAGAAAAAAGCTTGTAACGCAAGGATGCTAGAAATAAAAACGATGATGAAATAACGTAAATATTTCATTGAATTAATAACTGGCTCTCACTGCAGCGATCGCGCCATTGATATCTAAAGGAGTTTTTTGAAGATCTAATTTGCGCCAAGTTTCAAAGGCAAGAGCAGCCTGCTCCACCAACATGCCCAAGCCATCAACCGCAGTAATACCCACGGCTTTGGCATCTTGCATAAAACATGTGTCTTTACCGTAGACCATGTCATAAGCCAAGGTATTGAGATGAACGATGGCTTTCAAAACATCTTTGGAAATCGGTGATGCATCGCTCAAGCCAGTGGCTGTTGCATTGATGATCAAATCATAGGAGGCATGGGAATGATGATGGTGATCAGCAAGCTCAGCCAATGACACGGCCTTTAGAGTGATTTTGGCCTCAGTTGCCACATCTGAAAATTGTTGAACCAATGCGGTGGCTTTGTCATGAGTGCGATTAGCAATGCTGATACTTGCAACACCAGCGCCCATCAAAGGCTCGATCACTCCTTGAGCTGCACCACCAGCGCCCAAAATTAAGACATGGATACCACTCAAGGACGCACCGCGCTCTTTGAATAAACGGCGCAAGTCTCGCGTCAACCCTTCACCATCAGAGTTATCACACCACCACTGACCATTTTCTACCCACAACATATTTGCAGCTTTTGCAGACTGTGCACGCGGTGTTTTATGTTGAGCTAATTCATAGGCTTGTAATTTGAATGGGATGGTGACATTCAGCCCCTTACCCCCACACTCAAAAAACTCCAGGGTTGTTTTTTTAAACTCATTGAGTTCTGAAAAAATACGACCGTAATGGATTGCTTGATTGGTTTGCTTGGCAAAAACCTCATGAATCAAGGGTGACTTGCTGTGCGCAATAGGATTCCCAATCACCGCGTAGACATCTTTACCGGGGTAATCTTTGGGGTTCACTTGATCAGTCATTGCTTGGTTCATGGTGTTCATCTGTTTGAATCAGTGTATCAATTTTTCAAATCTAACTTTAGTTCACCGCCATCCCTGGTGAAGTCGAAGGTTGATACCCAATCTAAAACATCAATTTGCTGTTTCATCGCATCTGTGAATCGGCCAAAAGGCGCAGCCGAACGAATGATGGCAATCGCCTGACGATCCAATTCTTGATTGCCAGAAGATTTCATCACGGTGATACCTTCTTTACTGAGTCTGCCGCGCTGATCAACACTGACCATCAACACCAAACTTCCGTACAAAGCTCTACCCCCAACCCTTGGGAAGTGAGTGGTACCGTGCGCCTCAATTTGACGACGCATGGCATCGCAATACTGTGCAAATACCACCGCCTTGGCACTGGTCGCCGTCACCGCTGCACGCCTTGGTTGCTGACCTTGTTTTTGCAAACGTTTTGCCAACTCTGCTTCAAGTGGATTTGCTTCTGATGTGGCCAAAGAACTTTTACCTTGCAAGGTACTGGCTTGATTTTCTCGTCCAGCATTGATTTGCGATAACAGACGCTTTTGATCTGCCTGTATTTTTTCCAATTGCTCGGCCAGCTTTGGATCGGCACGGCGCAGTGCACTCGCTTGCCCCTCTGTTAGCTCACCACCACCGTTCAAATTAACTTGAGCGAGTTTCTTGGGATTTAATGGTGCCGTTGGGCTGCTGGCATTCACCAACACCACACTCAGTGGTGTTTTTAAGCGTCGCTCTTGCTCAGACTCGGCATGCCACTTGAACACCAATAAAACCGCATGCAATACCAATGAGGCAAGCAAGGCATAAACGATTGGCTTTTTCCAATTTTGCCAATCGATATTAAAAAGCTTATTCAGGGGTGCTTGGCTTGACATCATTTTCAGGAACCGCTTTTAATGCATCAGCTTCTTGAGGACTATCTGAATCATCAAATTCATCTAATTCTTGATTTCCAATTGAATCAGATTGTAATAAGCCCAAATAACGCACACTTGCAACAAGAGCCAAGAAATCAATATCCACCACTTCAACTTCAGCTCTAGCACCCCTGGCTTGTTCAGCCAATTCTGGAACACTCAAACGCAAAGGAATCTCTTCAACCCGCACCTGCCCCTCTTTGAGATGTCTGACGATACCCTTCCAAGGCAAACCGCTTTGTTTTAAATACTGCAAACACCAATAATTTTCCATTTGATTTTGATGCTCACCATAAGCGGCATACGTGCCATCAAAATCTGCGGCAATCGCCATCAAATCAGCATCCTTCGGTTTAAATGGTGCAACCAACTTAGCGGTCACACCATGCTGCGCCATGGCAATCAATTGCCACTGATTGACCAAATCAACATAACGCCTTAACGGTGAGGTGCACCAAGCGTAGTTTTCCACCCCCAAGCCTTCATGCGGTCCAGGCATGGTTTGCATGCGTGTGCGATGAGGACCCCAGCCCTTTTGTGCACGATAGATTCCAGGCACACTGTGGTTGGCCAATTGGTTGCCCCACGTGCTGTTGCAATAAATCATCCATTCGGCAACGATCGAATCCAGCACTGAACCACGTTGACGAGCAGTGATTTCAACCACGCCATCAGTGACCTTGAAATTAAAGTCACGAGGCAATGCTGTTGGATCTGGCAAGCCCAACGATTCTTCTTTC
>JBDLUD010000115.1:0-3025 GCA_039805465.1 Pseudomonadota bacterium | reverse complement strand
AAGCAGGTGGCATGATGCGTTTGCAGCGTGCCGTGGATGCGCACTTGGTGCGTGGCTCACGTTTGGTGGCGGTTGGAGGGCACTATGGTTTTGAGCCCACAGCCTATGCAGCCACAGCGGGTGTCGCTAATGCAGGTCTAACTAATTTAATGCGTCAGTTCAGTTGGGCATTGGGTGAGCGTGGCATTACTGCTCACCTGGTTGCTCCTGGCCCTGCAGATACTGAACGTCTGCGTAATGTGGCTAACACCCGTGCTGCACAACGAGGCATTTCAGTTGAAGAAGTATTTGATGAATTAAAAGAAGAGTCAGCGATTCATGCATTCACAACCCCACAGCAAGTGGCTTGGGGTATTTGCCTGTTGTTGGCGCCTGAAGCCGATGCCATGGCAGGATCATCACTGATGTTGGATTCAGGTCGCCGTCGCGGTTTGCCTTAATTAAATAATTACCATAAGGAGTAACTATGCCAGTAGCTCATATCAATATTTTGCAGGGGCATTCCAAAGAAACATTGAAAAATGTTATTCGTGATGTTTCTCAAGTCATCGTTGATGTTTTATCTGCACCCAAGGACCGCCTGGAAGTTTGGGTCACAGAAATTGATCCAGATCTTTGGGGTATAGAAGGTCAACCAGCCAGCGAGGTTCTCAAAGTTAAGCCACGGGGACAGGTAGAAATGCCTTATGTGGAAATGGTGCTGATGGAAGGGCGCTCTCCTGAACAGCACCATCAGGTGATTGAAGGTGTGACTAATGCATTAGCTAAGCATTTAGGAACTGATAAAAATCGTATCCGCGTTCATATTGCCAATTGCAAACCTGATAATTGGGGCATTGGTGGTGTTGCTGCTGCGATCTTGCGTAAGGCTGAGATTGAAGCCAGAGCAAAAGCTGCGTCATAACTAATCATTCGGGGTGAGCATCATGGCATCTTCAGATTTAATTGAATCATTGTCAGCCAGTCTTTGGTTGGCTGAACAAACGCAAACGCCTATTGAGACTTTGACGTCTGTTCATCCTCATCTCACCCATGAAGATGCTTATGCCATTCAAGCAGCCACTTTGCGCCGTCGTTCAAGTGGTCAGGTCGGTTTTAAGTTGGGTTACACCAGTGCTGCTATGCGAGCGCAAATGAATATCGCTGAACCTAATTACGGTGTTCTAAGCAAAGATCATCTATTGGATACTCAAGAGGGGGCATTGGATGGTTATATTCCTTTTGGTGATTTAATTCATCCACTGGTTGAGCCAGAAATAGCGATCCTCATCAATCAAGAAATATCGGGGGCCGGTCATACTCGTCACACGATTGAGAGTCATGTTGAGGCAGTGATGCCGGCTTTAGAAATCGTTGATACACGCTACAAAGAATATAAGTTTTCTTTGGTTGATAACATTTCTGACAATAGCTCTGGGGCTCGGGTGGTTTTAGGGGCTCCAAAGAAATTATCGCAAGTGGATGATCTTCGTCTAAGCGGTGTTTTACTATGGTCAGAAGGACGTACCCTTGATACAGGCGTTGGCGCCAACTCGATGGGCGATCCTTTGGCATCTATTGCATGGCTGGCTAATTTCTTGGCTCAACAAGAGTTAAGTATTCCAGCTGGATCAATCATCATGACTGGCGGCTTAACCAAGGCTCATCCGGCCAAATCTCAGCAAACATTCTTGGCTGAATTTGGTGGCCTAGGGTATGTGAAAGCATATTTCTCTTAAGTGATTCAAATTAAACAAAGAAAATAAAATGCTCACCAAAGATTCAATGGAAAAAACCATTCGAGACTATTTTGATGCTTGCAATACAGGGAGCTCAAAAGCTGTTCAAGCCTACTTCACTGAAGATGGAACTCATTACTTTCCAGAGGGCAGTCCCTTTGGCGTTTTGAAGGGTTCTGTTGCTATTGGTGATTGTTGGGCCAAGTGTGTTGCTGAGATTGGTTCATTTTGGACAGTTGATAATTTTGTGGGTGATCCGCAAACTGGTAAGGCCGTGATTGAGTGGACTCACTTCAAGAAAAAAATTGGTCAAGTGTTGCGAGGTGATGAGTGGTATCAATTCACACCGGACGGCAAGATTCAAGAGATCAGAGCCTACTATGCAAGCCCCACTCATCCGGGAGTGGTGGAACATAAAATAGGGGGCTTTGATTATTCTGGCCGTGGTTATCCACTGGATATCGAGACAAAATAAAAAACCGGTTTTAGCAGTTACTAAAACCGGTTTTATTCAAATCGAAACTACCTTAGAAATAAAACAATAAATCTGCTGAGATGGTTGTTTGTTGATTATCAGTTGCTGATGCATTCGCTGGAACAGCGCCAAAGAACTTGGCCCCACCGTTGGTGGTTTTTGCCCAATCATGTCTGATTTCTGGGCGTAATACCAAATTTTTATTGAGATCAATATTGGCGCCAAGCGTCACTGCTTGTACAGTTGCTCCTGGAGTGCCGAGCGGTGTTAAAGCAAATCCTTGAGGGTCTTTGAAGATCTCATAGCGCAGGCCATAACGAATCGTTTCTGATGCTTTATAACTCAAGTGACCATTGAAACCTTTGTAAGTAGCTCCTGTAAATGGGGCACAAGTCACTGGGTTCAAGATATAGCAGGCATCACCAGATCCTTCTTGTTTGCCATGCATAATTTCGCCAGCCACTTTCCATTGGGCATTGGGTGAAAATCCAGCGACAAGTGAATGCTGCTCTCTTCTTTGACCTGTGGATGCCACGATGGGGTGATTGGGGTACCAAGTCATGGCTTCATTTGAGCGAGATGAATCAGTTTGTTCGTCACCCGTTATGAAGCTATAAGTGATGAACTTAGACATGTCATTGCTTCTCCAGCGCAAAACACCAAAAACGTTATTGCTGTTGTTGTTATCGCGACCGATCTGATAGCCTTTGCCGAAACCAAATTCACCCAGCAACATGCCATATTGATTGCGAACTAAATTTGTTGAAATTTGAGCGCCAATGATTTGGTCAATTTGAGAAACCAAGGCATAAGTTCTTGAGTAGAAGAAGTT
>JBDLUD010000114.1:0-3069 GCA_039805465.1 Pseudomonadota bacterium | reverse complement strand
CGTTGTGCTTCCACGAACGTAGTTATCTGCGATGAATGTATTGTCAGCAATACCTGTGCCGGTGATTCTTTGTCCGGGCATCAATCCAGTTGCATCCGCCACTGTTAAGCTTGTGGCGCCTGATGCAGCAGTGGCAGTGGTTGCTTTTTCTTGTTCATAGCGGTAGTAACTTTGAAGCGCTTTGGCAATGCCTAATTCGTCATAAACAATGCTTGATGTCGTGTTATTGAATGAACTGGTGTTCAATGGATTGAAAGTGATGGCTGCTGAAATTTGAGTCTCTTCAGCAGGCAAGTTCATTTCAATTGTTGCCAATGTGGATGCTTCAGGAGGATTTTTTGCTGTATCAATTTGTAGCACACCTTGGGCATTCGTTGTGGCGTCTGGAAAACCAATCAATTTATCGCCATTGGCGTTAATGATGAATCCTTCTTTGTCCATTTGGAAAGATCCATCTCTTGTGTATGTAGATGATCCATCAATTTTTTCAACTTTGAAAAAACCAGCGCCGTTAATGGCCATGCTTAAGGGACTCACGCTAGCAACAATTGAACCCTGAGATAGATTGATCTTCGCACCTTTGATCTGAGCACCCTGAGAACTCCTGACAGCTCCAGCCAAAGCAGACTCGAAATCTGATGATTTATAGCCGTTGACGCCTGAGTTTGTGATGTTATTACCAACCACCTCTAGATTGAGAGAAGCGGTATTTAATAATGTTGGGTTTAGTTGAAACATGTTTAAGTCTCCAGAAAAAGTAGTTACTTAACGAACACCGCGAACAGTGCTCATTGCAATGTTTGTGCCGTTATTTAATGAAAGTTGTGGGCCAGCAGAAGTCAATTCCACCCCACTGACAGTGGCTTGAGTTAATGGCGTTACTACAACAGCTTGATTAAGTTTTTTTGCATTCACTTGGAAGGTATATTGTCCGTTGGGGGCAACACCACCCTCGTTTGTTGAGCCATCCCAAGTGAAACTCTTTATACCGGCAGCATTAGCACCTAAATCTGCAGTTTTAATAATTCGGCCACTAGAATTAATAACATCAACAACAACACTCTCCGCAGGACCTTCTAATCGCACTGATAAGCTGGCTGAGCCATTGAGTAAATTGATTGAATTACCGTCCGCAAGAATACTTTTACCAATCAGAGAAGCAGATTGCATTGATTGCGTTGCCATCAAGCTCGCTTGTAAACCACTGACTGTCGCATTCAATTGATTGATGCCCTCGACTGTATTCAGCTGAGCAATTTGACTTGTCATCTGAGCGTTATCCATAGGATTCATCGGATCCTGATATTTCATTTGAGTGACCAACAACTTCATGAAATCATCTTTGGTTGTTTTCACACTTGATGCAGTACCAGCTGATGCGCCTGATGCTGGTGCGTTATTGATAGGTGTAATTGCCATATGAATCCTTATTGGCCAATAGTGAGTGTTTTTAATGTCATGGATTTAGCTGCATTCATGACATCAACGTTGTTTTGATAGGATCTTGATGCAGACAGCATGTTCACCATTTCTTCAACTGGATTGACGTTTGGCATTGCGACGTATCCAGCAGGGTTGGCTTGCGGGTGATTTGGCATGTACATCAATTTTGGCTCTGCTGTATCTTCAACAACTCGCTCAACTTTGACACCAACGCCTTGACCATCTTTTACTGGAGCAGCTGAAAATTCAACTTGCAATGCCTTATAAGGCTTGCCATCAGGACCGGTCGCACTATCTGCGTTTGCTAAGTTACTTGCAACGGTATTTAGGCGAAGAGCTTGAGCAGTCATCGCAGAACCGGCAATATCAAAAACATTTAGTAAAGACATGATGAATTTCCTTAGTTATTTTGGATGACTGATGCAATGTTTTTAAAATGATTATTAATCAGAGTAATTGCTGCCTCATACTGCAAAGCATTCTCAGTGAACTGTGCTCGCTCAACGTCCATATCAACGGTGTTGCCGTCCAGGCTATTTTGTTTACTCGCTCGTTCTTTGATATCAGCAGTACCTATTGTTCCTGTATTTGGCAGATGATTCGAACTTGTGAGCTTTAATTCCGCAGGATTAGCTTGTTGTAACGCTGTTTGCATGGCGCTATTAAAATCAATATCAACTGCTTTATAGTTAGGCGTGTCTGCGTTGGCAATGTTTGAGGCGAGCAATTGCTGTCTCTGAGCTCTCAGGCTTAAAACCTGCTCATAGAAATTAATTGGGCTCAATTGCATATCAGACATAATTCTTGCTTGCTCCAAGTTAGCGACCGTCTCTTACGACAGAAATTTATATAACTTGAATCATATTTAGATTTTTTACTAGCAAAAGGTCGAAGAGAGATGAGTTTTCTGTTTACCTTGGCTAATCGTTACCAACCACTCTGAATTTATTTACCCTAAAATAATCAAGTGGATAAAAAGCTTTTGATGATCAGTTTTCTTGGGGTTTTCCTGGCACTTGTAGGAGCACCAGAGACTAGACCATGATGTTCCCAATAACGAGTCACACCAACCACTGTATTGTTGCCATTAACAGTAGTGTTAGCGACGTAGTCGGTAGCTAGTGTGTACTTGTCAAGGAATGACAGAGTGAAAGAAGCTGTGTTTGAAGTTACACTCGGTGTACCAATTGCAGAAATAGTGAGGTATTGGGTACCAACTGAAGAGTTGCCGACTTTTACAGCGTCGCCGACTGAGAAAGCCGATGCGATAGTGTTAGCGTATGTGTTTGCAGCTTCGTCAGCGTTGTCAGAGTCAAATGATAGAGTAGCAGAGTTTGAACCAATGGTAATGCTGAAAGAACCGGTAATATTGTTGCTGCTTTCTGCACCGGCTAGGTCAAGTGTAGAAGTAAAAGCATTTGCAGAATCGCATACAGATACACGGAGTGAGTTACCTAAATCACCAGGATACTTAGCGACATATAGAGCACCAGATTCAAAGCTTGCACGTGCATCATAATCTGTTTGATTTTTTACTACACAGTTAGCTACGTTTGCTGAAGCTGTATTAGCAACAGCATTTAGAGCTGAATTGGCGTCACCGGTAGTTGTATTAGCTGCACGAAC
>JBDLUD010000113.1:0-3070 GCA_039805465.1 Pseudomonadota bacterium | reverse complement strand
TGACAAACGTGCATTGAACATGTAATGCATGTGATGTTGCCTCATTAAGAGTAGCAATTGGGGATCGATAAACATTCTTCGTTTATAGATCCCCAAATCACTTTTAGTGACACCATTTAAAAGTAGCATTTACATAAGTAGCAATTAAAAAAACAGTATTCACTTAAATAGCACCCACAGATAAATCATGAAAGTCGTTGATTTCTACAAGCAAGAACTGGTTAAGCGAGGCTACGGCAGCGATCCTGCTCAGCAAGCCGCGATTGATCGCTTGCAAGTATGTCAAGACGAGTGGTTTGCCTACAAAGATGTTCGCAGCAACACTTTGAAAAAAATGGTGCGCTTTCCAGATCTACCTCGTGGTGTTTATCTATGGGGTGGAGTAGGGCGCGGAAAATCATTTTTGATGGATTGCTTCTACGAAGCATCACCGCTAGAAAAGAAAACCCGCTTGCACTTTCATGAGTTCATGCGTGAAGTGCACCGTGAACTACAAGATCTCAGAGGTCAAGCAGACCCATTGGATGCCTTGGGTAAAAACATTGCTAAAAAGTACCGCCTGATTTGTTTTGATGAATTTCATGTGAGCGATGTGGCTGATGCCATGATTCTTTACAAGCTCCTTGAAGCCTTGTTCAAGTACCGCGTGCAATTCATCATGACATCCAACTACCGTCCTGATCTTCTTTACCCAGATGGCTTGCATCGTGACCGCCTCTTACCAGCGATTGCCTTGTTGCAAGACAAACTAGATGTGATGAACGTGGATGCAGGTATTGACTACCGCCAAAAAGCCATGGAACAGGTGCAGGCTTACTACACACCTTTGGGTGCAGAAACTGCCAAAACCATGGAGGCAGTTTTTAACAAAATTGCTGAAGCGCATGATGAAGAAAATTCAACGCTTTTCATTGAATCAAGAGAAATTAACACTGTGCGCAGAGCCGGTGGTGTTGCTTGGTTCAACTTCAAAACTTTGTGTGGTGGACCAAGATCGCAAAACGACTATCTAGAGATTTCTAATCTGTTTCACACGGTACTTCTATCAGAAGTGCCACACATGCCACCCAAGATGTCGAGTGAAGCGCGTCGCTTCACTTGGTTGATCGATGTCTTCTATGACCACAAGGTCAAACTCATCATCTCGGCAGAAGTCGCAGCAGAATTACTCTATACCGAAGGCCCTATGGCCAATGAGTTCCACAGAACCGTCTCACGCATTGTTGAAATGCAATCCAAAGAGTACCTTGAGGCGCCTAGGCGCATCGTTGACACCAGTCTGACTTAATGACTCTGTAATCTCAAAGCAGCACAGCCAATAGGCAAGTAAAATAGACCCATGCACACAATCAATGCCGATTTGCATTGCCACTCCGTGGTTTCTGATGGGACTTTGACCCCAGAAGCTTTGGCTTGCCGTGCCCATGCCAATGGCGTGCAAGCATGGTCTTTGACTGATCATGATGAAATAAGTGGTCAAGAACGCGCCAAAAAGGCCGCCGAAGATCTTGGCATGAAATACATCTCTGGTGTGGAAATCTCAGTGACCTGGTGCTCTCAAACAGTCCACATCGTGGGGCTGGGGATTGACTACACCAACGCTGCTTTGATTGAAGGCCTCTATCAGACCAGAAACGGTCGAACCAATCGAGCCAAAGCCATCTCAGCGCAACTCGATCAAATCGGTATTAAAAATGCCTATGAAGGTGCTTTGCAATTCGTGGGCAATCCTGAACTTGTATCAAGAACGCATTTCGCCAGATTCTTGGTCGATTCTGGTGTCTGTAAAGACACCAATGAAGTATTTGCCAATTACCTGATTGAAGGTAAACCTGGTTATGTGGGCCATGAGTGGGCCAATTTAACCGATGCCGTTAATTGGATCACCCAAGCGGGTGGCATCGCTGTGATTGCCCATCCAGGACGCTACAACTACACCAGCCTGCAGTTAAATGAGCTTTATGGCCAATTCAAAGACATCGGTGGCAGGGGCATTGAAGTGGTCACCGGCAGCCATACCAAGGACGAGTACAAAACATTTGCTAAAGTAGCGCTACAGCATGGTTTTTTAGCTTCCAGAGGGTCTGATTTTCATAGTCCCACTGAGAGCCATGTAGATTTAGGCACATTGCCTGATCTGCCATCACAATTACAACCTGTTTGGTTGGAGTTTCAATAAGAGATATATGTTTTCTGAACGAGTTTTATCAGGTATGCGCCCAACCGGCGCACTGCACTTAGGTCACTATCACGGTGTTCTTAAAAATTGGTTAAAGCTTCAAGCTGAATACCCATGCTACTTTTTTGTGGCAGATTGGCATGCCTTGACCACGCACTACGAAACACCTGATGTGATTGAAAAATCAGTTTGGGACATGGTCATCGATTGGTTGGCAGCAGGCGTGGATCCAACGCAAGCCACTTTGTTTATTCAGAGCAAAGTGCCAGAACACGCAGAACTATTTTTATTGCTATCGATGGGCACACCTTTGGGTTGGTTAGAACGAGTACCGACCTACAAAGATCAAATTGAAAAGCTCAAAGAAAAAGACCTTCAGACGTATGGTTTCTTGGGTTACCCATTGCTTCAAGCCGCAGACATCTTGATTTACCGTGCACAGCATGTGCCAGTGGGTGAAGACCAAGTGCCTCACGTAGAAATGACCCGTGAAGTGGCGCGTCGTTTTAATCACTTGTATGGTCGCGAGCCAGGCTTTGAAGAAAAGGCCTTGGAAGCAGCTAAAAAATTAGGTAGCAAGCGCACCAAGTTATACCTAGAACTCAGAACCGAATATCAAGAAAAAGGTCATGAGGAAGCACTTGAGCAAGCTCATGCGGTATTGGCGGATGCGCAAAGTTTATCGATGGGTGACCGCGAGCGTTTGTTCGGTTACTTAGAAGGCTCGAGAAAAATCATCTTGGCTGAGCCACAAGCACTTTTGACACAAGAATCTCGCATGCCTGGTTTGGACGGTCAAAAAATGTCCAAGTCTTATGGCAACACGATTGCCTTGCGTGAAGATGCGGCATCCGTTGAGAAAAAAATCAAAACCATGCCAACCGATCCAGC
>JBDLUD010000112.1:0-3099 GCA_039805465.1 Pseudomonadota bacterium | reverse complement strand
AACCGCCTTAAGCGCCAAACCTTTTCTAAAAATAATCGTCCATGAAGCCACTGAAAGACCGAGCAACAGCAGCATGACCAGTTGCACCAAAATACTGGCATTCAGAATCAAGGACAAAATTGATAAATCTTGAGTGGCGTGCATAAGCGTTAATTTCCGTAGGGTTAATTGATTGTGATCAGATGATTATTTGCGATGAACAGCCAAAGGACCAGATGCCTGACAAGCTGGCATCATTTCAATGATGTTGATATTCACATGCGCTGGCAATGTTGATGCCCAATAAACTGATTCAGCGATATCAGTCGCAGTCAAAGCTTGGACACCGTCGTAAACCTTGGATGCTTTTTCATCATCGCCCTTGAAGCGCACATTTGAAAACTCTGTACCTGAGCACAATCCCGGTGAAACATCAGTCACTCGCACAGGCGTGCCCAATAAATCAGATTTAAGGTTCAAGCTGAATTGGCGCACAAACGCTTTCGTGCCACCGTAAACGTTACCGCCTGGATAAGGGTAGCGACCAGCGATAGAACCTAAATTGAACACATGACCTGCGCCACGCTCAACCATGCCCGGCAAAAATGCGCGTGTCATGTACATCAAACCTTTGATATTGGTATCAACCATCTGCTCCCAATCATCTAAATCAACTCGCTGAGCGGGCTCTAAACCAAGAGCCAAACCTGCGTTATTGACCAAAACATTCACACCTGCAAATTCTTGGGGTAGTTTTGCTGGCAATGCAAAAACCATGTCTTTATTGGTCACATCCAAAATTTCAGTGTGTAAACGGGCTTGCTGATCGGCCGGCAAAGACTTTTTTAGAGCCTCTAAGCGATCTGAGCGGCGCCCTGCTGCCACCACTTTATGGCCTTCAGCCAAATAACGCTTGGCGATTGCCTGGCCAAAGCCTGCAGTTGCGCCGGTTACTAATACTGTTAACTTAGTCATTTTTGGTCTCCTTACTGGTTTTTTTGTATCATTTAGGTCTGCAGAGTTTAGCGTATGCTAATGACAAATTACTTGATCCTCATAGAAAGCCCTCATCATGTTCCAACGTAGTCAAACATTGGCCAAAACTGATCCCGCATTGTGGGATGCCATCCAAGCTGAAAATAAGCGTCAAGAAGACCATATTGAACTGATTGCCTCAGAGAATTACACCTCTCCAGCGGTTTTAGAGGCTCAAGGCTCTCAATTAACCAATAAGTACGCTGAAGGCTACCCTGGCAAGCGTTATTACGGTGGCTGTGAGTATGTGGACATTGCTGAACAATTGGCGATTGATCGCCTCAAACAGATTTATGGTGCTGAAGCGGCCAACGTTCAGCCTCATTGCGGCGCTTCTGCCAACGAAGCGGTATTTTTGGCGTTTTTAAAGCCAGGCGACACGATTTTAGGTATGAGCTTGGCCGAAGGTGGTCACTTGACCCACGGTATGGCTCTTAATATGAGCGGTAAATGGTTCAATGCCATTTCTTATGGTTTGAACGCTCGTGAAGAAATCGACTACGACGCGATGGAGCGTTTGGCTCGTGAGCACAAACCAAAGTTGATCATTGCTGGCGCATCTGCCTACTCATTACACATTGACTTTGAACGTTTCGCCAAAGTGGCTAAAGAAGTCGGCGCTATTTTCATGGTCGATATGGCTCACTACTCTGGATTGATTGCTGCTGGTGTTTATCCAAACCCAGTGCCTCATGCAGACATCGTGACATCCACAACGCACAAGAGTTTGCGCGGTCCTCGTGGCGGCATCATTTTGATGAAAGCCGAACACGAAAAAGCCATTAACTCAGCCATCTTCCCTGGCTTACAAGGTGGTCCATTGATGCACGTGATTGCCGCTAAAGCTGTTGCTTTCAAAGAAGCTTTAGAACCAAGCTTTAAAGACTACCAACAGCAAGTATTGGTGAACGCCAATGCAATGGCACAAACATTGATCAAGCGTGGCTTGCGCATTGTTTCCTCAGGAACACAATCTCACGTGATGTTGGTAGATCTTCGTGCCAAGAAAATCACTGGTAAAGAAGCTGAGCGTGTTTTGGGTGAAGCACACATCACATGCAACAAAAATGCGATTCCGAACGATCCAGAGAAACCATTTGTGACCAGCGGTATTCGTCTAGGCTCACCAGCCATGACCACACGTGGGTTTAAAGAAGCTGAAGCGATTCAAGTGGCTAACTGGATTGCCGACGTTTTAGACAATCCTAACGACGCTGCCAATATTGCTAAGGTTCGTGAGCAAGTATCAGCTCTCACCAAACGCTTCCCTGTTTACAGCAACTGATCGCTGAAGAAATAGGCCAATAAATGCACTGTCCTTTTTGCAAACACTCCGATACACAAGTTTTAGACACACGCGTATCGGAGGAAGGCGACGTCATCAAACGACGTCGTCGTTGTGAAAAATGCGATAAACGTTTTACAACCTATGAGCGTCCAGAACTAGCACTTCCAGCGATTGTTAAAAAGAATGCCAGTCGCGTTGAATACAACCGCAGCAAAATTGTTGACTCGATGGGCATTGCTCTGCGCAAGCGCCCTGTCTCTGCAGAAGCGGTTGAAGAAGCCATCAGAAATATCGAAGAGCGTTTACTAGCCACTGGCGAAAAAGAAATTGCCAGTGATCGCGTTGGCGAACTTGTGATGCGCGAACTCAAGCGCCTTGATAAAGTCGCATACATCCGCTTTGCCTCAGTCTACAAGAGCTTTGCAGACATCGAGTCATTCGAGAGCGCACTCAAAGAGCTGAAATAATTAAGCTCACTTAAGGCTTAATTTTCTATTAGAAGTTGCACAATCTCTTAGGTATAAATTAATCAAACTTTGATAGGGTATTCCAACTTGCTCGGAGATTCCCTTGAAGTATGAAATTGATTCCTCATCCAATCTGATAGTTATTTGCTTTTTAAGCGCAGCTGCATAACTATTTTTCTTTGCATTAGAGAAGTCGTAGTTCTTACGCATATATTCACCTTTATGGATAAAAGTTTCACCCATCTAAAATTTATATTTTTTATAACTATATATTGTAGTTTCAGAAATTTCCTACAAGCCATTCATCTGTAGCTGATTTTCAAGAAGACC
>JBDLUD010000111.1:0-3134 GCA_039805465.1 Pseudomonadota bacterium | reverse complement strand
TCTTCCTCGCGAGACTCACGCTCAGCCAAAAGTTTTTCTTCTTTTTTGGCTTGTTCAATCGTGACTTGCTGACCAGGCTTATTAGGAATTAATTTAGAAATGCCATCGACGAATCCGTAGGGCTGCTCTAACACTCGACCCACATCTCGAATCGCTGCGCGCGCAGCCATCGTGCCAAATGTGGCAATTTGACTCACGGCATCTTTGCCGTATTTTTCTTTGACGTAGGCTATCACCCGATCGCGACCGTGCTGACAGAAGTCAATATCAAAGTCAGGCATGGATACGCGCTCAGGGTTTAAGAATCGCTCGAAGAGTAAGTTGTATCTCAGCGGATCTAGATCGGTAATGCCCAAAGAATAAGCCACCAAAGAACCCGCGCCTGAGCCTCGCCCTGGACCAACTGGAACGCCATTGTTCTTGGCCCAGTTAATGAAGTCAGCAACAATCAAAAAGTAGCCCGGGAAACCCATCTGAGAAATAGTTCTGGCTTCAAACTTTAAGCGCACCTCATAACTCGGGCGCTGCTTTTCTCTTTCAGCTTCTTCGGGATACAAATGCAGCAAATGTTTGGATAAGCCTTCCATGGCTTTTTCCATTAAATAATCATCCAACGTCATGCCAGCAGGCACTGGAAAATTTGGCAGCTGAGGCTTACCCAAGGTCAATGACAAATTACAACGCTTGGCAATCTCGACACTGTTGGTAATGGCTGCAGGTAAATCAGCAAACAACGCTTCCATCTCTGCTTGAGTTTTAAAGTATTGCTCAGCTGTGAATTTCTTTGCGCGCTTGGGATTGCCAAGCACTTCACCTTCAGCAATACACACCCTGGCTTCGTGAGCTCTGAAATCTGTTGGCTTCATGAACTGAATAGAATGCGTTGCCACCACAGGCAACTGAAGTTCATTCGCTAAGTGAACGGCCTCATGAAGGTGAGCCTCATCCTGAGGATGACCTGCACGCTGAACTTCAACGTAATAGGATCCCGGGAAATAATGGGCCCACTTTTTGGCGCAAGCCATGGCTTCAGCATGCTGACCGGCCAATAGATGCTGTCCAACATCACCCAATCTTGCGCCTGATAATGCAATCAGACCTTCAGCGTGCTCTTGGAACCACTGCGCATCAATCTCTGAACGGCCTTTGAATTGATTGGTCAAAGATGCTTTGGTCAAGAGCTCACATAAATTCAAATAACCTTGGTGATTTTTGACCAACAACTGCAGTCTGAACGGTTTATCCCTGTCTTCAGGATTGGTGATCCAAACATCACTCCCAACAATCGGTTTAACACCTTCTTTACGCGCCGCTTGATAGAATTTCACCAAACCAAACACATTGCTTAAATCGGTTAGAGCCAATGCACCCATTTGATCTTTAACCACTGCCGCAATGGCATCATCGATGCGCACAGCCCCATCCACAATCGAATACTCGGAGTGAAGACGCAAATGAACAAAGTTGGTTTTTAAAGACATGAGATGATTTTAGCTATGTTCAAGACTCAATACCGCGGTCGCTTCGCACCCTCACCCACAGGCGCTCTCCACGCCGGGTCGCTCGCAACCGCCCTAGGCAGTTGGCTTGACGCGAGGGCACATCAAGGAAAGTGGCTTTTACGCATTGAGGACCTTGATTTACCAAGGTGCGTTCCTGGGGCTGACAAAATCATCATTCAACAACTGTTGAATTGCGGTTTACATTGGGATGAGGAGATTGAATACCAATCTAAACGAAGTCATTTTTACGAATCAGCCTTGAATCAATTAAAGCAAGATAAAAAGGCTTACGGCTGCAGATGCACTCGCAAACAAATTGAAGAGCAATTACTGAGCTTAGGAAAAAAGAAAGATCGGCACGGTGAACTGATCTACCCAGGAAGTTGTCGCAATTTATCAGAAACCACTGAGCCATGCGCTTGGCGTTTACTGGTCATAGACCCTGAGATTGAATCGTCTGTCGGCGACTTTGTCTTAAGGCGCTCAGACAGGATATTCACCTACCAACTGGCGGTTGTGGTGGATGATCATTTACAGGGAATCACACACGTGGTCAGAGGTGAAGATTTATTGGACAACACTGCTAGGCAAATGTATCTTCAACAACAACTGAATTACCCTCAACCTCATTACCTTCATTTACCTTTGGTACTCGATGGCAATAATGAAAAACTCAGCAAACAAACCAATGCAACTGCCATTGCTTGCAACACCCCTGGCGAGGCATTAAAAGCTCTTCAGACTGCTGCGAAACATTTGGGATTGGATGAGCCTGCACTTTTTAATAACAGCTCTGATAGTGCTGATTCAAAAGAAGCGAATGAGTTAAAGATAAATGAATCGACAATCAAACAGTGGTTAGAAACCGCTGTTGAACATTATCGAAAAACCCGCTTGTGAATTTAATGCGGCTTGAACCGCAACTTTAACTAAAGCTTATTTTTTAAAACCGCCCAACAAAGCAGCTCGTGGCTTTGTACCAGGCTGGATCGATGGCTTGCTTGTTGCCGAAGGCGACGTTTGAGCTCCTGCCTGAGCAGTTGTCTCAGCTTGACCTGCCACGGATGGCTTTTCTTCTTTAGCTGCTGATGCCTGATAAGGCATATAGAAAAATGGATCGCCCGCTGGACCACTCGCAGGATCAGGAACAGGCAAACGAAGCAGCTTGCGGTTCATCAACTTTTCAATATCAGCCAACAGTCTTTCCTCAGAGGCATCCACCAATGCAATCGCATCACCTTGGGCACCTGCGCGACCGGTACGACCGATGCGATGCACATAATCTTCAGCGTTGAATGGCAACTCATGATTGATCACGCAAGGCATGTCTGCAATATCAAGACCTCGGGCTGCAACATCAGTAGCAACCAAAACATCCATGGTGCCCTTTTTAAACGACTCTAAAATTTGCATGCGCTCAATCTGACTCTTGTCTCCATGAATCGCACCGGCTTTGATACCGCTGCGCTCCAGAGCACTTGCCAATTTGCCACAACCAATACGACTGTTGGTGAACACGATGGCCTGACGAGTCAAACCTTGCTGAATACGCGCCTTTAAGACTTTGATGACGGCGTCTTTCTTTTGCTCAGACGGCACCATGTGGATTACTTGACGCACAGTATCTGCAGC
>JBDLUD010000110.1:0-3171 GCA_039805465.1 Pseudomonadota bacterium | reverse complement strand
CCAATGATGCGCTGAAGGTCTGGTAAGAAACCCATATCTAACATGCGGTCTGCTTCATCCAAAATCAAAATTTGTACTTGAGATAAATTCGCAGTTTTTTGACCAATGTGATCCAGCAAGCGACCTGGTGTGGCAATCAATAGCTCAACACCAGAGCGCAATAAACTTGTTTGAGCCGACATATCAACACCACCAAACACCACCGCTGTTCTGATATCGGTGTATTTGGCATATTTGAATGCGTTATCAGCCACCTGATCTGCCAACTCACGGGTTGGGGTCAAAACTAAAGCACGTATCGGATGTCTGGCAGGAGATGCACTGCTACTTGCCAAGGGCAAGATGTTTTGCAAAATCGGCAAGACGAAGGCTGCAGTTTTACCTGTACCAGTTTGCGCAGCACCCATCACGTCTTGACCTTTCAAGACATGCGGCATCGCTTGCGCTTGAATCGGCGTAGGGGTTGTATAGCCCTGCTCTAAAACAGCGCGCAGGATTGGTTCGGAAAATCCGAAATCGGTAAAACTTGGGGGGGTATTGGTTTGTTCTGTACTCACAGGGCTCTATTATGAGGCCTGTGAGTATTTAACACTGATTTATTACTTAAAGGCTTATTTAAAGAGCGGCAATACCAGCCTTGGCAATTTCAGCGTCTTCATTTGATTTCACACCTGAAACACCAATAGCGCCGATTGTTTGGCCATCGACCACGATGTTCACACCACCCTCAAGCGTTCCTTGAAGAACGGCTGTGGCGTTTAAAAATGAGTAACGACCGCCATTGATCACGTCTTCATAGATTTTGCTCTCACGACGTCCTAAAGCTGATGCACGGCCTTTTTCTTGAGCAATGTAGGTTGATACAGGTGGGCAATTATCACGGCGTGTAAAGCCCAACAAATGGCCTCCATCATCAACCACTGCAATCGATACAGCCCAGTTATTTTTCTCAGCATGAGCATTGGCTGCAGCCAATATTTTTTGTACATCTGATTGATTTAAATAAGCTTTTTGACCTGGCATGCTGTTCTCCTTTGAAGATTTATGTTTTTTAAGACTTTGTACGATACCTTAAATTGAGCTTTTCGTCCCTGTGTATCAAGTCAATTTCAACAAGAAATCATCTAGACCTTTGCTACTTGCAAAGAAAAATTAAGCACAATGGATAGTTAATATTAATATATAATGTAAATAATTAATTAATCAATTGGTGAACTTGATGGACGCAAAAGAAAAACTATCCATGAGCGAAGGCATGCAATTTGACATTGCTGCGATGAGAGATAACGCAGATAAAGCCTGTCGCATGATGAAAACATTGGCGAATCGTGATCGCTTGATGTTGTTATGCCAATTAAGCCAAGGTGAAAAGCGCGTTGGAGAGTTAGAAGAAGTTACTAATATTCAACAACCCACCTTGTCTCAACAATTGGCCGTGCTTCGTGAAGAAGGTGTTGTCGCAACTCGTCGAGATGGCAAACATATTTATTACAAAATTTCGAGCCCCATCGCGATGTCCGTGATGGAATTGTTGTACGCCAGCTACTGTGGCAAATAAGGAGAAGTCTATGCAATGCAATGTCGGCGGAATTGACCGCACTTTACGTATCGCTATTGGTGCACTCTTGGTTGTCCTGGCAATCATTGGTGTGATTGGTAACTGGGGTTGGATTGGTTTACTGCCAATCGCAACGGGCGTTTTCCGTTTCTGCCCAGCATACCCATTACTGGGTATCCAAACTTGTAAAAAAGATTAATTCTCTTTTAATAATCTAAAGCTTGATACGGTTGGTGATCAACCCAAAAAGTTCATCGCCAATCCGTAGAACACCAATCCAAATGTTCCAACCAGCAATGCTGGAATCATCCGCTCACCAGGTTTTGAGTACATGATGATGAGCGCCACAACACTCACCCCCAAACGAATAGAAATTGGCACCGTGGCAAGCAAGCCCACTGGTAACAAAATAATGCGAACAGTCAAAGCTGCCACCATCGCATAAGTGACTGCTGACAACCATTTGAACAGTTCACTGTCTTGGTTTATTTTTCCAGAAAAATAAACACCCAAGCCCCGCCAAAAATAAGTTCCGATACAAGCAGCAATCAAAACAGCCCACATGCCGGCATCATTGAACATGGTGCTTAATTCTGATGGCTCAAGCATTTTGTCTATTCCTAAAATGTTTATCCACCATATAAGCAATGGTGCCGCCAAAAAGTCCAGCGATCAACAAAGAGTAATCAGGGAACCAAAGGTAAGAGAGCAAACCAATCGGCCCACCCAAAAGAATCGCCATGCGATTGGCTCTTGGCTTTACTTCGGTGAAGGTCAATAAGAAAAAGAGTGGATTGATAAATACCAAACCTAAATTGATGTAACTGGGCACTTGCCCAGCGACCATGTAACCCAACACTGTTGCTGGCGTTGATACAGCCCAACAAACAAAAGCGAATCCTGTGAAATAAGAGAGGCGATCCTCTGGTTTCATTTTTGGAAAATCTCTCATGGAAACAGCCCATGCTGTCATCGCCACAAAATGAACCACCAAATAATAGAAAGAGCTGCGCTGCTTTTCTGGAAACTGTGGGAAGAGTGTTAAACACATCGTAAAAAACCGGGTAGCGGTGAGTGACACAGCCACCGCAATCGTGACACCTGAGGCGCTCAATACGAGCATTTCAACGAGCACCACCTGACCAGGAAGCGCGAACATGAAAAAACTGGTGGCGCTGGTTACCCAAATATCTAGACCATTGGCCTGCCCCATCGCACCAAAACCCAACATGCCCGCAAACAAAATAGCAGCCGGCGCCCCAAAAGCATCTTTGGCGCCTTTTATAACGATGTCTCTATTCAAACTCATGGGATGCAGTTTATTGCTTTTTTAATTTTTAGTTATTTGATAATTTTTTAAATATTTACTTCGACACTTTATGTGATTGCACCAAAGCCCACTCAATGTGCTCTTTCAACATTTCACCAGCACTCGATAAAGCTTGCTGTAAAGCAATGATGATTTTTCCCTTGCTCACACCATCCAAGTTTGGTGATCTGAGAGCATTACCCATACCCACGGCAAGATTACGTCTCCAAGCTTCATATCCAATCCTGCGAATCGGACTACCTTCGTGCTTCGATAAAAACTCTTCCTCTGACCACCACCACAG
>JBDLUD010000109.1:0-3227 GCA_039805465.1 Pseudomonadota bacterium | reverse complement strand
CATAAGACGTTTTAAATGTTGCTGGGCCATATGACAAACCAACATAAGCCTCTTGTGTATTGGCATTCCAATCTGTGCCTTCACCGCCAGTGGATGAACCTGGGTACATATAAGCAATTGCACCGATGTCTAAACCAATATCACCTACTGTTGTTTTATATCCACCATAAAGATCGATCTCTAGCTTTGTCGATGTTGTTGGACCCGCTGCCCATGAAGAAACGTTTGAGCCCCATGTACCAACATACAAGCCTGAGCTGTGAGCCAAGTCAAAACCACCTTGGAACGCAGGATCTCCATCAGTCTGCTGTAGACCACGGAAACGGTAATCGCTGGTGATACCAAAGTTACCAGTCACAACGAAATCTGGCGCTGCAGCTGGTGCTGCGGCTTGAGCTAACACTGTGCCAGAAGATAAAGTAGCAGCTGCTGCCAAAGCGATCGCTGAGATAGTTAAGTAAGTTTTCATATGTTGCACTCCTAATAAACAATCCAAGGGAAATTCCTTGCAAAGATATTAAGCAAAAGGTGTGCCAGTTCTATTTAGTTCAATATAAACAATTACTTAAATGGCTTATTGCTTCACCAGTTAGGCAGGATAAAATCAATGCACCATTTAAGTATGCACACCATGCACCAAAATGAAGCACCGTATTGGTGCATGAGATTCTCATATCTTTGGTAAAAAGATACTATTGAAGAAATTCCTCTGGAGACTGTATGAACCCGCAAGACATCATGGAAAAAATGCAAAGCATTGCTAACGACATGCAAACCAAAGTGGGTGATGCAATTCGCCAATCTCCTGCTAAAGACTTAGAAAAAAATGTTCGTGGCTTGATGACCCAAGGATTTCAAAAACTAGATTTGGTCACTCGTGAAGAATTTGATTTACAGACTCAAGTGTTGGCTAAGACGCGCGCCAAATTAGAAGAGCTCGAGGCCAAGGTCAGTGCTTTAGAAAAGAAGTGATGGCCTATTTGGCTGCCAAGTGATGCTTCAGTGGCTTTGGATAATATAAAAACCAAATGAACGACAGCGCTTGCAGTACTAAAAATACCAAAAAGACTTGGCGAAAAGCATCTGGCTTTGCAAAGCCCTGAGCACTCATCAAGTCAATTCCCCAACCTATGCTCCATTGAAAAATAAAAGCTCCAACAAAAATCAATAAGTTGTAGCTGGTACTGGCCAAACCTGCGTTACGCGATGGGAATGCTGTGATCACAGTGCTCTGCCCCAAAATATGACCCGTGGCCGTGATTGCCAACACAATCCATAAAATCCAACTCAATTGAATTTGCCAAGTGATAGCAATCAATTGCGCCACCAAACCGAAGCCCAACAAATACTTGATGTAATTCAATGTTTGATAACCCCGTCGATTGGCTCGAGGAATGAACCAAGTATTGAAGGCATAACCCAGCAACATCACACCATTGAATAAAAATAAAATTTGTGCACTCTCAGCTGAGCTATACCCAAGCACATCCATCATCCATGGACCGATCCAAAGAGTTTGCAAAGCTAAAAAGCCGCCATGATTTACAACACCGACAGGCAACATTCTTAAAAAGAATGGATTTAAAAAAATATCTTTCAAACCAATCGACTGATGATCATCACCCAAGGGTGCATTATTGTTGTGCGGATGATCATCAAATGTTGGTAAACCAAAGCGTATGGCAATAAAACCAATCAGAACCAACAGCGCCATGACTATAAAAATGCCGCGCCAACCAATATAAGGCAGAGATAACTGAACAGGCACCGTGGTCATCAAAGCACCCACCGTCCCAAAGACCAACATTCCCGAAGCAAGCTGCCCTTGCTGCTCCAGAGCAAACCATCTGCGATAGGCGGTGAATGCAGCCATCAAACAAGCTGATACACCAATACCAATCAATAAGCGGCCAACTGTTAAACCAAATAAAGATTCTGAAAAAGCAAAAACAAGCGTGCCAGCCAAAGCCATTAACAACAAAACACTTTCGACCCTTCTCACGCCAAATTTATCAAGCGCAATTCCTAAAGGTATCTGCATCGCTGAAAAACCAATGAAATAAGCAGCTGATAAAAGTCCTAACTGTGCATTGCTGATTTTTAAATCAGCCATCAACTCGGGAGCAATCACAGCATTCACAGAACGGAATGCGTAAGACAAAATATAAGCAAAAGCAAAAAAGATAAACACCTTGAGTGCTAATGCACCTCTCATTGGCAAAGCTGGAGCGGGATGACTCATGGCCACTTAGTAAGGCTTGAAGCCAGAGAAGAACATCTCGTGAGCATCTGTCTGAATCATCTTTTCAAGAGACACTTCGCCGCTGATTGTTTGCAAAAGGCTTTGTTGATAAATTTGGATTTGCCCATCAGGAAACTGACGCTGCACGATCCTAAATCTCAACAATCTTTTTTTAGCATCTGGGCCATCACCTTGAATCAACCATTCTTTAGCGCTTAAATCAATGCTGGATTGCCCAGCAGTTTTAATGGTCACCGTCTTTTCAACAGGTGTTGATGAATTTTTCAAATTACTCAACATGCCTGTTTGCAAATACTTTAAAAGGCTATTGGTATCAAATTTTTGACTGATGTCTTTGGGAACATTAATGACCCCAACGGCGTAAAGTGAATTCTCAACTTTGGAAGCCTCAATCGTCATGGTCATTTTCTGACCATCAAAAATAATTGATTTTTCAGCACGACTTGGCTTGCCCGGATACAGGGCTTCGTAGAGTAAATCATCTGAACGAACCGTTCTCCAATCCAAGGTTGGAGAACATGCAGACACACTTAGCAACAAGCCAAGAATGATGAATAAATTTCGCAACATGATTTGTTTAATTTGCATAAAATAAGATTATGCCCACACAACCTCATTTCAGCAGATTTATGACAATCAAACATCTTTTAGCAGCTGGCCTCATTTCTGTATTTGCCCTCTTATCTGGTTGCGCATCAGATACTCAGCAATCAGTCCCAAACTTCAAGATTTCTGAAATATCAGGCAAAACTTTGACTCAAGCTGACATTGCTGGAAAAGTAACCGTGATCAATTTTTGGGCAACCAGTTGCGTGACCTGCGTGAAAGAAATGCCTGACCTGGTCAATACCTACGAGAAGTACAAATCACAAGGATTAGAGTTCATTGCCTTGGCGATGTCTTATGACCCACCCATGTACGTGGTGAATTTTGCTGAAACGCGCAAACTGCCATTCATTGTTGC
>JBDLUD010000108.1:0-3293 GCA_039805465.1 Pseudomonadota bacterium | reverse complement strand
CCATTGCTGTTCATTGGAAGTTTTGCCCAAACTGTGTAACCGGCGCCAGGCACAACACGCATCGGCTCACCTTTTTGACTGAAAATTTCTTCAATGACAAAGTCGGTATTACCGCTTGGTTGAATAATCTCTAATTTATCGCCAACAGAGAAGCGGTTCTTCACTTCAATCTTGACCAATTGTTTTTCATTATCAACGTCAATCACGTTGCCAACATAAAGGCTGCGGCCTGAAAGTGAGAAGCCGCGCAAATAGTTTTGCTGGTCTTTGTCTGGGTGACGGACATAGAAACCATCGGTGTATCCGCGATTGGCCAAACCTTCTAAGTGACCCATCAAAACTGGGTTGAATGGTCTACCAGCCACAGCATCGTCGATCGCAGAGCGGTAGGCTTGCGCTGTTCTTGCCACGTAGTAAGGAGACTTGGTTCTGCCTTCAATCTTGAATGAATCAATACCCATCTCAGTGAGACGCTGAACGTGTTCAATCGCGCGCAAATCTTTTGAGTTCAAGATGTATGTGCCGTGCATGTCTTCTTCGATCGGCATCCATTCTCCTGGACGATTACCTTCTTCTAAAAGGTAGATATCACCAGTGGCATCTTCGTCAGCCTTGGCCACTTTGTAGTCCCAGCGGCATGAGTTAGTGCATGTGCCTTGATTAGGGTCGCGGTGATTGAAGTAACCAGATAATAAGCAGCGGCCAGAGTAAGCAATGCACAAGGCACCGTGAATAAAGACTTCGATTTCCATTTCTGGACAGTCTTGACGGACTGCTTCGATTTCATCAAGAGATAACTCTCTTGAAAGAATCACTCGGCTAACGCCCACTGAACGCCAAAACTTTGCAGCATGACCGTTCACTGTGTTGGCTTGTACTGATAAATGGATTGGCATATCTGGCCAATTTTCACGAACCAACATGATCAAACCTGGATCTGACATGATCAATGCATCTGGCTTAAGTGCAATCACAGGCTCCATATCTTTGACATAGGTGCGGGTTTTTCCACCATGAGGGAAGATGTTTGAAACCAGGTAAAAGTTCTTACCTTGAGCGTGGGCTGTCTCGATGCCTTCGCGTAAAACTTCAATATTGCCGAAGTCATTATTGCGAACTCGCAATGAGTATCGTGGCTGACCAGCATAAACGGCCGTCGCACCAAAGTCGAAGGCGGTGTTGAGCATGGTCAGGCTACCAGCAGGGGCTAAAAGTTCAGGTGTTTTCATAGCCCGTATTTTAGGCGTTTTCAGGGCGTTTTGCCCGTTAAGCCTATCTTTTGCCTAGGGATATTTCAGATTGTGAGCAAAAAAAGCTCTTAATTGAGAGAAATGCCTTCAGAACAGAAGATAAAGATTGTTTTGAGAGCTATCTAGAAGGGCTCTAGAAACGCTCATTCGGGCCTAGGTGGCGCCATTGACCCACGGGAAGATTGCCCAGAGGGATTTGTCCAATACGAATGCGTTTTAGACCAATGACTTTTAAACCAACCAACTCGCACATGCGGCGAATTTGACGCTTCTTGCCTTCACGTAAAACAAAGCGTAATTGGTCGGTATTCTGCCAGCTCACTTTGGCAGGCTTGAGAGCTTCATCATCCAGTTTTAAACCATGATTGAGGAGTCTCATACCTTCTGCGGTCAAAGTGCCTTCAACACGCACCAAGTACTCTTTTTCGATCGGGCTGTTTTCACCGATCAATAGTTTGGCAATGCGACCATCTTGGGTTAACACCAATAAGCCGCTTGAATCGATATCCAAGCGTCCTGCAGGCGCTAGGCCGCGGGTGTTGAACTTGCCAGGAAGATTGGCTGATAGCTGGTGTACAAATTGATTTTCTGGTGTGATCAGTGAGGCAGCTGGTTTGTATTCTCGATCTTCATCAAAATGAGAAATATATCCAACTGGTTTATTGAGAATGATCGTGTAGCGACGCGCTTGCTGTGCAATCGCCGCTTTCTTTAATTCAATTTTTTGATTGGGGAATGCTCTTGCGCCTAATTCGCTGACAACTTCACCATCAACCAATACCAAGCCTTGCTCGATATAGTTATCAGCTTCGCGTCTTGAGCAAATTCCTTGCTCTGACATTAGTTTTGAGATGCGTACTTTTTCCACAGGGGTGATTATCGCTTACTTAGGTAGCTCAGGCCAAAATAATCGATGCCCTGCTGATCATCAAGGCTGGGGAGTTTGACTATTTTCTTTGAATGATTCTGTCAAAGCCACCTGAAGTTTGGTGTGAATTTTCATCAGTTGCTTGCGCAACAGATAAATGACAGTACCCATCAATATGGCCAAGATAAAAAGCATGCCCACCGGAGGCAGGATGCTGGAGCTCAATGCTGAAACCAAGACCATCAATGAAACAATCGCTAAAACAGGCATCAGTTGAGTGAACAGCATTTGAGTTGCAGCGGTATCTTCTGATGAATGATGATTGGAGTGCAGCCTGGCATCTGCCAGCAACATCCCAAGAGCCTCTAATTTTTTGTAAATAGCGAACAAGAATGGCGCGGATAGCAACAAACTGGTGGCCCACATGAAGGCTTGCTGATAAATCTCAGTGAACCAAACCAAGTGACCAGTATCAACGTAACTATTGATGAAGGTGAACACTTTGGTGGCAGATAAGAATAAGGTGATGACCACACAAGCATTAACAAAAACGTGGAAGGTGATTCTTCGCACGAATGGTCGGATATCTGAACGCATTTGATCATCAGATCTAATTTGACCAAGCCATTCTGAATATTGCACAAACACATTTTTAATTGGATTTGGAATGCGTTTGCCCATCCAATCGCTCAATGGGTCAGAACCTTTGATCAAGTATGGTGTGAAGAGGGTGGTGATGGTTGAAACAGCCACCACAATTGGATACAAGAAATCACTGGTGACATTCAGTGTTAAGCCAAGCGATGCAATGATGAATGAGAACTCACCGATTTGTGCTTTACCCATACCAACACGCATGGAGGTTCTGCCATCATGACCAGTGATGAATGTGCCCATGCTGCAAGAAACGACCTTGATGGCTATCACGGTGAAGCTGATGAGTGCAATCGGAACAGCGTACTTCCAAATGACTCCTGGATCCAATAGAAGACCAATGGTCACAAAGAAGATGGCAATGAACATGTCTTTGACAGGTTCAATTAATTTTTCAATCGAGTGAATATGGCGAGATTCAGCCATGATCGCGCCAATTAAAAACGCGCCCAGAGCAACGCTGTATTCCATTTTGATGACCAAGAGGCAAAAGCCAAAGCAAAGGCCGAGCACTGTGACTA
>JBDLUD010000107.1:0-5378 GCA_039805465.1 Pseudomonadota bacterium | reverse complement strand
ATCATTGGCTGAAAATGGACTTGGTCACAAAGACTGCTTGCGTTTTCAAACGCCAGGTCTTGATGGTCTATTTGGAATTTGTTTCTAAGTTCTTAGATTTAGTACCAATAAAAAAAGGCGCCTTGTGCGCCTTTTTTGTTTTTATCAATATTGTGGATTTATTGGGTTAGTTACTTTCCACCATCAACCAGTTGATGTTTTTTAAGGCGGTATTCAACTTGGGCGCGCCCCATTTTCAAACGCCTTGCTGCTGCGGAGATATTGCCGTTACTGAGTTGCATCGCGCGCTCAAAAACAAGGGTTTCAATTTGATCAAAAGAAGGCAGCATTTCTAAAAGACTATCTGCTAAGGCCTGCTTTTCATTGAGAGTGTTATCAGTTAATTCATTCTTGACGAGTGAGCCACTGGCACTTAAATTAAATGAATCAATTTTTAGTTTTTCTCCAGATGTGAATAGATGTTGAATGTCAATCACACTGTTTTCTTCGGCAAGAATAACGCCTCGCTCAATCATATTTTCAAGCTCCCTGACATTGCCCGGCCAGTCGTAGTCCCACAGTGCAGCATAAGCATTGGAACTCAGGCCTAATATTTTTTTATTGGAGCGCAAGGTGCTTCTTTGTAAAAATAGTGAAACCAATAAAGGGATGTCTTCGCGACGTTGACGCAGTGGTGGTATGTCGATTGGGAAAATATTCAATCGATAAAACAAGTCTTGTCTAAATCTACCTGCATCAACTTCGGTTCTAAGGTCTCTATTGGAGGCTGCGATGATTCGGACATTTGTTTTAATGACTTCTGTGCCACCAACACGCTCGATTTCTCTTTCTTGAATGGCGCGCAAAATTTTACTTTGTGCAGCCAATGACAAGCTGGTAATTTCATCCAAGAAAAGTGTGCCGCCATGGGCTCTTTCAAATCGACCCGGTCTGGATTTATCGGCGCCAGTAAAGGCGCCTTTTTCAACGCCAAATAATTCAGCCTCAACGAGTTCAGGTGGAATTGCTGCGCAATTAATAGAGATCAGGGGGTGTGAAGATCTTGGGCTGATGGAGTGAAGTGCTTTAGCAAAGCATTCTTTACCTACGCCACTTTCACCAAAGAATAAAACCGTTGAATCAGTTGGCGCCACTTTTCTAACAAGATTGGCCACGGCATTAAATCCAGCAGAAGTTCCTACAAATCCTTCAAATGAAGCCTGGTCTTGTTGATTGGCGATGGATTGTTCACTGGGATTACTAACAAACGTATCAATTTGTAAAAAACTGGTTTCCTCAGTATTCTCATCATCCCATTCTGAAATGGGTTTACCAATCACCCGGCATTGCTTGTGCCCCATGGCAACACATTCAGTTTCTCGCCAGTGAATAGGAATGCCCGTTGCAGCCGTGCTGAAACCATCGGCATAACCATTCATGATCCAGCAGGCAGGCGTTCCACTGATGCCAAAATGCTCAAGGTGTGCATGGGCTTCCCAGGAGGAGACCCAGTGAAAGTCGCCATAGAATTCACCACGTTCGATGTCACAGCTCATCGTTTTAACGGGGTGGTTTCGCACAAATCCTTCGATTTCTCTTAGTCTTGCTCCTAGGGCAAGGGTTTGGGTCATATCTGAGGTTTCTAATTTCCTGATTCTTTCCCCGTCTTCAAATCCTTGTTGATAGCCCAATCTAATTAATAGCTCTTTTGCTTTATTGCTTCCTAATGAGCTGACCATTTCTCTTCTCAATTCAGCAAAAGAAGCGGCATGCATCAAAAGCATGCGTTGATCAAATAATTGGATATGACCATCATCGGGTGAGAAGTGCAGGTGACCCGCTAAAAGCGCGGTATCAAGATCTTGCCCAGTATCTTTCAGCGGACTTCTTTTTTTAACTTTAGCCATGATGTTTGAGTTCTTAAAAATTCATTAAAACATGAATAATAATTTCTATCAAATTAATTAATTGCTTAAAAGTAAGATCTAAAAAATAATGATATCCAACTATAAAAATTAAAAATATTCATGTAAATCAATAATATATAGATTTACATTTACTTTGGCACAGTAATTGCAATCTACTCAACAAATAATAAATATATTACTTAAATGGTGAATTTATATGAATATTGAAAGAGTTACTGAATGAGTGCCAATCAAATAGTTGGAGACACTTTAGCGGTTAAGGTGAACAAGAAAGTATTGATTGCTGATGGCGTCATGTACTTGGAATTGGTCGACCCCAAGGGAGAAGATTTACCAAAATTCACTGCTGGTGCTCATATTGATATTCAGTTACCCAATGGGCTAATCCGGCCCTATTCACTTTGTGGCTCATCTGCAGACCGTAAAGCTTATGAGCTTGGGGTTTTATTGGAGACCAATGGTCGGGGCGGCTCCAAGAGTGTGCATGAAGAGATTGTTTTGGGAGCTAAATTAAGAATCAGTTACCCCAAAAATCACTTCCCTTTATCAGTTGCTAAGCACTCTGTTTTATTCGCTGGAGGCATTGGCATCACGCCTATTTTATCGATGGCACAGAAGCTTTTTGATGACGCCGCTTCATTTGAGATGCATTACTCATCGAGGTCTCGTTCAAGAACCGCTTTTGTAGAAAGAATTAGCACATCACCTTTCTCATCAAAAGTGCAGTTTCATTTTGATGATGGTGCTGAAGAACAAAAATTAAAAGCGGCTGAAATATTAAAAAATACAGATCCTGCTGCGCATATTTATGTGTGCGGCCCTAAGGGGTTTATGGATCATGTGATTCAAACAGCTAAAGATTTAGCTTGGCCTGACACACAAATTCATTTTGAATTCTTTAAATCTGAGCCGCTCGTAAAAGATGATGATGGTAGCTTCGAGCTTGAATATCGACCCACTGGTCAGGTCATTCGTGTGCCTGCAGATGTGACGGTGGCCCAAGCTTTGATTGGTGCTGGTGTGGAGGTGCCTCTTTCGTGTGAGCAGGGAATTTGTGGCACATGTGTCATGCAGGTGATCGACGGTAATCCTGATCATCGAGATGTTTGCTTGAGCGATGAGGATAAGGATTTGAAAAAAATGTTCACGCCTTGCTGTTCACGTTCTCAATCTGCCAGACTAACTTTAGATTTTAATTAATAAGTATTAACCGATTGGTATGTGGCAGCCATATCAACTGATGTCAAAGGTGAAGAGTTGTTTCACCGAACGATATTGAATAAGCCAGTTTTGATTTATCGAAAGATGGATGGCGCGCCCGTTGCTATGTTGGATCGTTGCCCACATCGATTTGCACCATTGCACCTTGGCAAGCGTGTTGGTGATGATATTTCTTGTTTGTATCACGCTTTGCAATTTGATTGTGAGGGTCAATGTACCCATAACCCACATGGCAATGGTTTGATACCTAAGGCCGCAAAAGTGCCCACTTTTCCATTAATGGAAAAATATGGATTTATTTGGATCTGGATGGGGGATGAGGCAGCAGATCCAGGTAAGTTACCTGACTATGGTGAGTTAATGAGCGGGCATCCCAACAGCGTTGCTCAAACGTATATGCACGTGAATGCCAACTATCAATTGCTGACTGACAATGTGATGGATTTAAGCCACATTGATCATGTGCATGGTGAGATTATTTCAACGCGTGGACAGTTGTCTCCTTTGATTCCAAAAATTCAAGAAAATGACCGAATGGTTCGCGCTGGATGGGAGTGGAAACAAACCCCTGCACTATTAATTCTGAATCAGTTTTTGCCAGAGCCTCAAGCAGAAGCTAGGCAATTTTTCGACATTACTTGGACGCCACCATCTCATATCCAGCTATCCGTGGGAGCAACCCAAGCACCCGAAGTTGAGTTAAATCTTAAGAACTGTGTCGGGCAATATGATTTACATACAACCACGCCAGAAACAGAAGATTCAACACATTACTTCTTTGCTACCCGCCGCAACCATATTGAGGAAGATGGCGAATACAACCAGATGAAGATCAAGGCGATGCATGAAGCTTTTGAAACCGAAGATATTCCCATTCTAGAGATGGTGCATCAGGAAATGGGCACCACTGACTTTTTAGGCTTAAATCCAGTGTTGATGAGTAATGATATTGCGCCCGTGAAGGTCAGAAAGGCTTTATTGAAGCTGATTGCACAAGAACAGCAATCTTAGGGCATTTACACGAATCTGAGTCAACCTGGCCTGGTTGACTCATTTCTTTGGGACTCAGGGAAATGCCTATTTCATAGGCTCTATAATCTTGTTTTAATAGAGCTTTGCTGAAAAATTAATATAGGAATCGCCTGAGATGTCTGAAAAAACTAAATATTTGCTAGATGAGTCGCAAATGCCTAAATCCTGGTACAACATCCAGGCTGACCTACCTAAGGCATTGCCTCCTGTATTGCATCCTGGGACCATGCAACCCGTAGGACCAGATGATTTGGCGCCTTTATTTCCGATGGAGTTAATTCTCCAAGAGGTGAGTACGGAAAGAGACATTGAGATTCCTCAACCGGTTCAAGATATTTATAAGTTGTGGCGACCAGCGCCGATGTACCGCGCGCATCGCTTAGAAAAAGCCTTGGGCACACCAGCAAAAATCTTCTATAAGTATGAGGGCGTGAGTCCTGCTGGTAGCCACAAACCAAATACTGCGGTGCCACAGGCTTTTTACAATGCGCAAGAAGGGGTTAAGAAATTAACAACAGAGACTGGAGCGGGCCAATGGGGTACTTCTATTTCTTTTGCGGGTAATATTTTTGGTCTAGAGGTATTGGTATTCCAGGTGCGTGTTTCATACGATCAAAAGCCGTATCGACGAGCTGTGATGGAAACTTACGGTGGGCGTTGTGTTGCATCACCATCGCAAGAAACTGTTTATGGACGTCAAGTGCTGGCAGAAAGACCTAATCATCCTGGTAGTTTAGGCATTGCTATTTCTGAGGCGGTTGAATTGGCCGCACAAAGAGATGACACCAAATATGCTCTTGGATCAGTGTTGAATCACGTTCTTTTGCATCAGACGGTCACAGGTATTGAGACGATTCAGCAGTTAGAGATGGCTGATGTTCAAGCTGATGTGGTGGTGGGTTGTACGGGTGGCGGCTCCAACTTTGCCGGTATCGCCTTCCCATTCATTGGTCAAGGTTTGCGCGGTGGCAAGATGCCAAGAATTGTGGCTGTTGAGCCAGCAGCATGCCCATCGTTGACGCGCGGTAAATATGCTTATGACTTTGGTGATACAGCACATTTGACACCACTCACAAAAATGCATACTTTGGGCTCTACCTTTACGCCGCCAGGATTCCATGCCGGTGGTTTGCGTTATCACGGTATGGCGCCATTGGTTTCTCATGTGAAAGAGTTGGGTTTGATCGAGGCAACTTCTTACACGCAAGGTGAGTGCTT
>JBDLUD010000106.1:0-3376 GCA_039805465.1 Pseudomonadota bacterium | reverse complement strand
GCTGGCCTAGCCAGTTAGAGTTAGCTTGAACTAAAACCCACTGTGGAAACACGGTGGGTTTTTTCTTTTAAGTATTTAATTGGTTTTCTGCCCCATCCTAGGGCAAATCCTCTACCTTTTAATGGGTAAATCTGCTAAAAAGTATAAATCCGGCTTTTTGCCTGATTGGGTCTGTTTTCGGTTAGTTTTAATAACAATGAAGGAGCAGTAATGAAAAAGAATCTATTAGTTGCAGCATTATTGGGTTTAGGCGTGATCGCCACAGCACAAGCTGATACTTTGGCAAAAATTAAGTCATCAAGCGCAGTAACCATGGGCGTGCGTGAATCTTCAGGCGCCTTGTCATACACAGTGGGTGATGGCAAGTATGCTGGCTACCACGTTGAAATCTGCCAACGCGTTTTGGCCGATGTTCAAAAAGAATTGAAATTAAGCAAGCTAGATATCAAATATCAAGCTGTGACTTCACAGAATCGTTTGCCATTGGTGGCTAACGGTACAGTTGATATTGAGTGCGGCTCAACAACAAACAATGCAACACGTCAAAAAGACGTGGCTTTTGCAGTAACAACGTATGTTGAAGAAGTTCGTATTGCTGTTAAAGCAAACTCAAACATCACTTCTTTGAATCAATTGGCTGGCAAGAAAGTAGCCACAACAACAGGTACAACATCTGTTCAGTTGTTGCGTAAGCACGAGCGTGCTGCCAACGTGAACTTTGATGAAGTATTTGGTAAAGACCACGCTGACAGCTTCTTGTTGTTAGAGTCTGGCCGCGCTGATGCGTTTGTGATGGACGGTTCAATCTTGGCCGGTAACATTGCCAATGCCAAGAATCCAGCTGATTTCAAAATCGTGGGTGAAGTGATTGCTGTTGAGCCAATCGCTATCATGATCCGTAAAGATGACCCAGCGTTCAAGAAGTCTGTGGACGACAGCATCAAGAAGATGATGAAAGACGGCTCATTGGCTAAATTGTGGGACAAGTGGTTCTTGCAACCAATTCCACCAAAAGGCAATAAAGTTGGTTTAGCTTTGTCTGCAAGTACAAAAGACGCATGGGCTAATCCAAACGACAAGCCTGCTGAAGAGTATGCAAAGAAGTAAAAATAATAGAAGTAATTCTCTAACCAAGTAATCAGCAGTAGAAAGTAAATACATTAGATGTCTTGGAATTGGGAAGTATTTTGTAAAAGTACTTTAGAAGAAGATTTCTCGCCGGTGTGCTTTGGCACCGGTGGAGAAATCACTTATTTAGACTGGATGTTCTCGGCTTGGGGCTGGACCTTATCGGTTTCAGCCCTGGGTCTTTTTGTGGCCATGATTTTGGGTGTCTTGATGGGCACTTTAAGAACATTGCCCCCAGATAATTTATTGACTCGAGCCTTGGCCTTGTTAGGCACTGTGTGGGTTGAGTTATTCAGAAATATTCCTGTGTTGGTTCAGGTATTTCTTTGGTATCACGTGATACCTGCTTTATTTCCTGTGATGAAGGGCTTTCCTTCATTTGTCTTGGTGAGTTTGGCCTTGGGCTTTTTTACCTCTGCTCGTATTGCAGAGCAAGTTCGCGCCGGTATTGGAGCTCTGCCAAGAGGGCAGCGCTACGCTGCTTTAGCCGTTGGTTTAACCACCACTCAGTCATACCGTTATGTGATCTTGCCAATGGCGTTACGGATTGTGATTCCGCCATTGACTTCAGAATCCATGAACATCATTAAAAACTCTTCAGTGGCTTTTGCTGTGTCTGTCGCAGAGCTCACCTTGTTTGCGATGCAAGCGCAGGAAGAGACCTCCAGAGGCATTGAGATTTATTTGGGCGTCACTGCCTTGTATGTGGTCTCAGCATTGACTGTGAACCGCGTCATGGCCTTCATTGAATCAAGAACTAGGGTTCCTGGTTTTATCGCTGCTGCCAGCAGTGGTGGTCATTAAGAAAGATAAATAGATGAATATTGATCTTTCTTTTTATAGCTGGGAACTCATCAGAAGTTATGTGTTGAGTGGCTTTTTATTCAGCATTCAATTAACCGTGATTGCCACTGTGGGCGGTATTTTCTTTGGCACAGTGTTGGCCTTGATGCGTTTATCTGGCAATAAGTGGTTAGAAGTACCGGCAGCCACTTATGTGAACATGATGCGCTCGATTCCATTGGTGATGGTGATCTTGTGGTTCTTCTTATTGATGCCTGCCATTCTTGGTAAACCAATTGGTGCTGAGCTATCAGCCATCATCACTTTTGTTGCTTTTGAAGCAGCATTTTTCTGCGAAATCATGCGCTCAGGCATTCAGTCAATTCCTCGTGGTCAAGTCCATGCGGGTGAAGCGATGGGCATGACCTATTCGCAAAATATGCGCTTGATCATTTTGCCGCAAGCCTTCAGAAACATGATTCCAGTATTGCTCACGCAAACCATTATTTTGTTTCAGGACACTTCACTGGTTTATGCGATTGGCGCCTATGACATGCTCAAAGGATTTGAAGTGGCCGGTAAAAACTTTGGTCGTCCGATTGAAACGTATTTAGCAGCCGCCGTGATTTATTTCTTGATCTGCTTTAGCTTATCAAGACTTGTCAAAGTATTGCAGCAACGTGTGGCCATCATTCGTTAAAAAATAATGCAATAAATAGCCTTAATAAATTAAATATCAAATAACAAAGACATAAGAGATCACCATGATTGAAATGAAAAACGTCTCGAAGTGGTATGGCAATTTCCAGGTATTAACGGATTGCACCACTGACATTAAAAAAGGTGAGGTAGTTGTTGTTTGCGGACCATCAGGTTCTGGTAAATCCACATTAATTAAAACCATCAATGCTTTGGAGCCTTTTCAGAAAGGTGAAATCACGGTTGATGGCATCGCAGTTCATGACCCAAAAACAAATCTACCAAAATTGCGCTCAAGAGTTGGCATGGTATTCCAACACTTTGAGTTATTTCCCCATTTATCTGTTACTGAAAATTTAACCTTGGCTCAAATCAAAGTCTTGGGTCGCAGCCCCAGCGATGCTTTGGCTCATGGATTGAAATACCTCGAGCGTGTGGGCTTATCAGCCCACAAAGATAAATTTCCAGGGCAGCTCTCAGGTGGTCAACAGCAGCGTGTGGCGATTGCCAGAGCCTTGAGCATGGACCCGATCGTGATGCTCTTTGATGAGCCCACATCAGCCTTAGACCCTGAAATGGTGGGTGAGGTATTGGAGGTGATGGTTCAGCTCGCCAATGAAGGCATGACCATGATGTGCGTGACCCACGAAATGGGTTTTGCCAGAAAAGTCAGCAATCGCGTGATCTTCATGGATCAAGGCAAGATTGTGGAAGACTGCCCTAAAGATGATTTCTTCAATAAACCTGAAGAACGCTCACCAAGAGC
>JBDLUD010000105.1:0-6248 GCA_039805465.1 Pseudomonadota bacterium | reverse complement strand
GGCAATTCATTTTTAATGTAATCTTCATAGGCCAATTCACTGACCAAACGCACACCGTGAATCAACACAACCTTTTCAAAGCGCTCGTAGGTCTCTGGATCACGGATGATGCTCATGAATGGCGCTAGGCCTGTGCCCGTGCTGAACAAGTAAAGGTTCTTGCCAGGATTTAAGTCATCGATCACCAAAGTACCAACCGACTTTTCGCTGACCAAAATAGGATCGCCCACTTTGATATTTTGCAAACGTGAAGTTAATGGGCCCTTTTCAACTTTGATGCTTAAGAACTCAAGGTGCTCTTCGTAATTAGCACTGGCCACACTGTAGGCGCGTACCAAAGGCTTGCCTTCAACTTCCAAACCAATCATCAAGAAATGGCCATTGCGAAAGCGCAATCCCTTGTTTCTGGTGGTTGTAAAGCTAAATAATGTGTCATTCCAATGCTTAACGCTCAGAACTGTTTCTTTAGAGTATGTGGCCATCAGTCAGCCTCAAACCAAAGTTTTGTAAAGATTAAATGCGCTCAATCCAGATATGAGGATACCAACTGAGAGCAATAAAAATTTTACAGATAAACGACTTGTTAAATAAGCTGCGAACGGTGCCGCGAATAAACCGCCAAAAACCAAACCTGCCACAAGCACCCAGTGATCAATGCCACCCAACAATAAGAAGCTTGTACCAGTCGCCAAAGCCACAAAGAATTCAGCTGTATTAACAGTTCCAATTGTTTTACGAGGATTGTTACCCTGGCTAATGAGAGAAGATGTCACAACAGGACCCCATCCTCCACCACCTACCGCATCCAAAAATCCACCGCTGACAGCTAATTTTCTAACGTGCTTCAACTCTTCTGAAGATTTTTCACGAGTTATTTTGAATGCTTTTCTCAAAATAACTATCCCCATAACAAGTAAATAAGCTGTTACGAATGGCTTTAATAATTTTCCATCAATGGAAGTGAGGAAGATCACACCGATGACTCCCCCTAAAACGCCAGGAAGTACAATTTTTTTAAATAATTCTTTATCTACATTTCCAAATTTAATATGAGAAACACCCGAGAGTGCTGTTGTAAATATCTCTGCGACGTGAACAGCACCGGAGGCTGCTGCAGGTGATGCGCCAATCCCTAACAAAAAAGAGTTTGACGTAATACCATAAGCCATTCCCAGTGCTCCATCAACAATCTGTGCTGCTAAGCCAACACCCACTGCAAGCCAAAAATATTCTGAAGTCAGTAATGCGGCCAATGAACTAGCCAATGTGTGTCGAACATGGTGATCAGCTTGACTTAGCCAGTACCCACTCAATGACATGGCAATCAAGAACCCAAATAAGACAAGACGTCTATCAAGAAGAAAAAGGCTTTTTGATTTTTCTACCGGTGGCAAACCAATGGCAAGATGTTCTTGATTCTCGGGCGTATCAGAAATTGTTGTGTGTCGATTCGTGCGCATTGCTCTACCCAATTGATTTAATTAGTAGAACTATAGATATCGATTGATATTACGTAAAATAATATTTAATTGATTAAACATTATTAAAAGTAATATAGATGATAAAAATACCAAACGGTTAAGAAACTAAGGTCTGATGTTTTTATGGAAATAAATAAGGAGGCGAAACGCAGAATCGAACTGGGGTACACGACTTTGCAAATACGCCAATGATTTCAAACAGTATTTTCTTTAATGAGTAACCATGCCGTAGATTCGATGGCCTATTGGCATCAAGCTGCATAGACAGATTGCGTGATCAGAATGTCAGGAAACCCGATAAAAGTAGCTAAGGATGAAGCTTTTCATACTTTTATGGCACCCATCCTTATAAATAATTAGTCCTGAGGGTTTATGCCATGCTTATCTTTTCATTTATTCTTTTTATTTATCTCTGACTTTAACTTTGCGCGATGGATAGGTACCGGACCCAGTCGTTTAGCATTTGAAATAATTGATTTTCCACGACGAGATCCATTCCAATTGGGTTCGGGAATATCCATAAATGCATTTTTTAGCTTTTCACCCCAAACTTCATGAATCATTGAAAAGTAGGGGTTTGTTTCATCAATCGTAACCAGCTTATCCGACTTAAACTGATCACGCTCATAAACAAGTAGATCAAGAGGAAGCCCAACGGAAATATTACTATTAAGTGTTGAGTCCATCGAAATCAGCGCACATTTAGTGGCAAGATTAAGTGGTGTTTTATAGTTAACAACACGATCCAGGATTGGCTTTCCATATTTAGATTCTCCTATCTGGAAATAACATGTCTCTGGCGTAGCCTCAATAAAATTGCCTGCAGAGTAAATGCTAAATAGTCTCGGCTTTTCCCCTTTAACTTGACCCCCAAAAATAAGGTTGCAATTAAAGTCAATGCCAGCCTTTTGTAATGCTTTAAAGTCGCGGTCATACACTTGTTTGATCGCGTCCCCTACAACAACTGCAGCCTCGTGAGCACTTGAAACATTCCACAAATTATTTCCATTTAGAAGATTTCCCTGCAGGAGAATTTCTTTAACGGCCTGTGTGATCGCGAGGTTGCCAGCACTCATGAGCGAAAAAAAACGATCGCCCTCTTTTTGGAATAAAGCCATTTTCCTAAATGTTCCAACTTGATCCACACCCGCATTAGTTCGGGTGTCAGCCAGAAAGACCAAACCCTCTTCAAGGCATAAGCCGACGCAATAGGTCATAAGGGGTACTCCTTGTTAATTATGAAAAATTATCGCTAGGATAATTGATGTATTGAAATACTGGCACTGAGAGCTTCAGAACCACCACCAGAGCGGACACCCTTAATTGGTGCGGCTGAATAATAGTCACGCCCAATAGCAAGCCTGATATGGCGCGAATCAATCAAGCAGGCATGAGTGATATCGACACTAATCCATTTACCTTCACTAACATCAAGGCAAAAATCTATCCAAGCATGGCTTGCTAAGTTTGGCGATTCCTCAGCAAAAAAATAACCGCTGACATAGCGAGCCGGAATTTGAGCTGCCCGACAAAGGCCAAGCATGATGTGACTGTGGTCTTGACAAACTCCAGCTCGCACATCAAATGATTGCCCTGCGGTCGAAGCTACATGGGTCTTACCAGGCAAATAAGGTATGGCTTGTTGTACGGCAGCTGCTAATTGAAGAATGGCATCAATATTATTCTTTTTTGGAATCACGTCTGAAAAGAAATCTAACATTTCGTTCGTTGGAGCTGTTAATGGCGTCTGCTGCAAAAGATAAAAAGGTGATACCGCTTCTCTAAAATCAAAAAACTCATGAGCATCCTGGGTTTCCACTTCACCTTCAGTTAATTGGAGTGTGCAATTTCCATTTACTGACTTTTTGACCGGTAATATTCGGTGGAGTGATACGCAACTCTTGAATAGAGTAATGTACTGGAGAGTCATATCGATACTCAGTGCGATGATGTATTTTGAGATGCATATTTATTGAATCCGGTTAGGTAACTGCTAGGGGTATGAGGTATGTTTTACTGAACGCATCGCCAATCTTGTTGATCCGCTCTAAAAATACTTCAATATATTCATCCAGACCCATTTCAAACACCTCATCAATATCAGCATAATCAAGACTTGCCTGCAGCTTACCAAGCAAACGTTCCACTTCTTTGCTTTGGTGATTTTTTATTTGGGCCATCAGTGGTAGCAAATCATTGACACAACAAATCAGTGAGCGTGGCATTTGCCGATTGAAAATTAATAGCTGCGCCACCTCTTTAGGCGTGACCTGATCCGAATAGATTTGGCGATAGATTTCAAAAGCAGAAACTGAGCGTAACAAAGCTGCCCAATGATAAAAGTTAAAAAAATTACTACCAGCAGCGTCCTCGAATTGTTTCTTATCACTGATAGTTTTTTTAACATCAGGATACTCGTACTTAGTTTCCAGAATCCGGGCAGTATTGTCTGCACGCTCAAGAAGAGTGCCAATATTCATGAAATAGAAAGACTCATTTTTGAGCATTGTTCCATGCATCACCCCCCTAAATAAATGGCAGCGGTACTTAACCCACTCCAGAAGACGACTTGGGTCCTCCTGAACAGGTTGTTCAGACCATTGTTGCGACTCAAGCCAAGTGGTGTTTTGCGTCTCCCAGACCTCTGATGTAATTCGACCACGAATGACGCGAGCATTTTCACGTGCCGCAAATAAGCAAGAAGCAATACTAGATGGATTGCCAATGTCATAAATCATGAAGTTGAGAACATTTGCGCGATTGACAACGTCATACTTTTGTTTAAAGGCACCTTCAAGCTTAGAAATTGTCAGGAGTTTTAACCAGCTCTGCTCTAAGAACTCCTCGGGTTGAGGCAATAAAGAAGTTTGGTGATTGACGTCCAACATTCGAGCAGTATTTTCAGCCCGTTCGGTATAACGTGCCATCCAATAAAGACAGTCCGCAGTTCTACTTAACATCCCTGATCCTCCAACACCCAAGTATCTTTAGTGCCTCCTCCCTGCGATGAATTTACAACCAAGGAACCCTCCTTAAGAGCAACCCGAGTCAGCCCTCCCGGAATTATCTTGATGGTTTTTCCAGAGAGCACAAAAGGGCGCAGATCAATATGGCGCGGAGCGATTCCTGAGTTAACAAAGGTGGGGCAAGTTGATAAAGCTAAAGTTGGTTGTGCAATATACTTACTTGGATTGGCAATCAGATGCGAACGAAATTTTTCAATTTCTTCTTTTGTTGAGGCGGGGCCAACGAGCATTCCATACCCACCCGCTCCATGTGTTTCTTTGACGACAAGCTCATCTAAATGTGCCAATGTGTACGCAAGGTCATCTGGTTTTCTGCATTGATAAGTAGGCACATTATTAAGAATAGGTTTTTCTCCTAAGTAAAACTCAATCATCTGAGGGACATAGGGGTAAATTGATTTGTCATCTGCAATACCAGTACCTATTGCATTTGCCAAGCTAACATTACCCGCTCGGTAAGCCGATAGAAGCCCTGCAACACCCAAGGTGGAATCAGATCGAAAGGTCAAGGGGTCTAAAAAGTCATCATCGATCCGTCGATAGATAACATCTATGCGCTTTGGCCCTTGAGTTGTCCTCATAAAAACCTGCTCATTTTTAACAAACAGATCTTTTCCCTCAACCAGCTCAACACCCATTTGCTGAGCAAGATAGGTATGCTCAAAATAGGCTGAGTTATACATTCCTGGTGTAAGAACTACAACATTGGGCTTTTCAATCTGTTCTGGCTTAACTGCTTTTAAACATTCGAGTAATAGGTCTGGGTAATGCTCTACAGGTGCAACACGATATAGTTGAAATAAATCAGGAAACAATCGCATCATCATTTTGCGATCTTCAACCATGTATGACACCCCCGAAGGCACACGGAGGTTGTCCTCTAGAACATAAAACTCACCTTCTCCTGCTCGAACAATATCAATACCGGCAATCTGAGCATACATATTCTGTGGAGCAGTTAGATGCCGAACTTCAGGACGATATTGGGCATTATTAAAAATTTGATCTGCAGGAATAATACCTGCGCGAATAATATTTTCATCATGGTAAACATCATGAATAAAGCAATTAAGGGCTTTAACTCTTTGACAAAGACCGGCCTCAAGCTTGGACCACTCGGCAGCCGTAAAAATTCGCGGAACTTGATCAAATGGAATGGTGCGCTCAGCCCCAAGGTCATCACCGTAGACTGCAAAGGTAATACCTACACGACGGAAAATTAATTCCGCTTCAGCGCGCTTAAGACTCATCAAAGCATCACTTTGCTGTCCGAGCCACTTATGAAAATCTTCATAGTGAGGTCGGGCAGCGCCAGTTACATCAAACATTTCGTCAAAAGGAAATTTCATAGTTACACGCTAACATAGGGAAAATTAGCGAATAACGTCTCTCTGTAACTGTCTGGTGCACGCATGCATCAATTTAGTGCTCACCATCTGGGATCGGGCATGATTGACCCAGTGAGCGCAAGAGCATCACGATCATTCATTGAAATAAGAAGTTTTGGAGGCGGAACCCAGAATCGAACTGGGGTACACGGCTTTGCAGGCCGCTGCATAACCACTCTGCCATCCCGCCGGGGATGAATTGTTAAATTAAAAAGGGAAGCTGGTTAAGCTTCCCTCGTAATTTGGAGCGGGATAAGAGGCTCGAACTCTCGACCTATACCTTGGCAAGGTATCGCTCTACCAACTGAGCTAATCCCGCATAACAACAAGACCGTTACTTTACCATAATTTCA
>JBDLUD010000104.1:0-3550 GCA_039805465.1 Pseudomonadota bacterium | reverse complement strand
CATTAATTAAACAGAGTAAACAATCTCTAGCAGTTAGGTATAACTGAGGAAGTTTGGCCTGCCCAGCACGATTCGAACGTGCGACCTACGCCTTAGAAGGGCGGTGCTCTATCCAGCTGAGCTATGGGCAGTCTTTGATAAGAACTAGATTATAGCGGAGGTCCCAAAGACCTGGCTCATATACGATAATTGCTTGTATTGATTGAACTTTAAGAGATTGAGCCATGATTACCCTCTATCACCACACCAAATGCAAAACTTCTCGTGATGCTCTAGAAATCCTTGAAAACTCTGGTGAGCCTCATCAAGTGGTTTTGTATTTGACCAACCCACCATCAGAAGCTGAATTACGTCACATCATCAAAGCCACTGGTGGATCAGTCAGAGATATCTTGCGCCAAAAAGGAACCCCTTTTGATGAATTAGATCTTGGTAATCCAAAGTGGAGTGATGAAGATTTGATTGGTTTCATATTGCAGCACCCGATTTTGATGAACCGCCCTATTGCCATCAATGGTAATCAAGGTGCACTGTGCAGACCGCCTGAAAAAATATTGGATTTACTGGATTGATTGAGCTTATTTAACTGATGGGTCTTGATTATTCGCTTCATTATTTTGATTGTTGACCGATCTCATCAAAGTCAGGATCTCGCTAGGTAAAGTTGCATGGGTATCTCTTAGACCCATCTTGAGTTCTGGCACGTATTGGCTGATCTCATCTGAACCATAGAATTTCATGGACCAATTACTGAAGCGTCGCTTTTGTAATGCATTGATATCAAGCACTTGTACTTTTGAATGACGAGGATCAGCTGAGATCGCTTTCCAGATAACCTCAACGTGTTGAGGATAACCCTCAACGATCTGACCAAAGATGCGATTGTCGTAAAACAAAACACCAGTGATGCCATTGCGTTTGTTTTTGTGAACAGCGTCTTCCAGCAAGTTCATCAAACCAAGTATGCCCATATCATTTGTTGCCTCACTGACATAACTCAACTCAATGAGCTGATCAGTCGGAAAGCTGGCAAAGTTGATTTCTGAATCTTCTACAAATGACATTTTTAATTATTAAAATATTTATAAATAGTATTAGACAGAACCAATCTTTTGTTAGCCTTACGTCTAATTCAGATAGTAGACAGAATTTGAATAAAGTGTTGATATTCCGTTGCTGCTGCACAGCAAATCAAGCATGACTACCCGAAACTTTAGGGAAGTTTCTAAATGAAGCTAAAAAATACTGAGGAATTTTTTCTGAGGAATTTTTGAAAGCTGTGCATCGAGCGATGCTAATTGAAAGTGGTCGGAGTACAAGGATTCGAACCTTGGACCCCCTGGTCCCAAACCAGGTGCGCTACCAGACTGCGCCACACTCCGACTAAGACCGAAATTATAACCTATGGGCCGTTTGTTGGCAAATATTGTCGGTAAAACCAAATAGAATCAGGCCTTTGAGGCTACCTGCTGGTGTGCTTGAGTTGCCATTTCTTGGCGAGTCAGGTGAGCTAGCAGTTTGTCAGAAATATGAATATTAACGACCAGCTTGTCACCTTTGAGGATGTTTTTAATCGAGTCGATTAACTCCATATCGCCGATAAAAGCTGCTCGATCGGAATATTGATTGTTTTCTGTGTACTGAATTGTGATCGGCAACACATCCACTTGTGCTTGATGAGCTGCTTCAAATAAATTTGATTTAAATGGCAGCACAGATTTGCCATCTGTCGAGGTTCCCTCTGGAAATATTGCAACTATCTCCTGTTGGCTTAGTTTTTCTTTCATCAGTTGAATCACTCGCTTGATATCAGATAACTTTTCTCTTTTAAGAAATATGGTGCCCAACATACTGGCCAAGTACCCTAAGATCGGCCACTTGGAAACATCTGCTTTGGCCACAAAGATCACTGGTCGAATCGAATTGATGATATGAATATCCAACCAAGAGATGTGATTGGCGACCAATAAATAGGGCTTGGTGCCAAAGAGTACCGAAGAATCACCATGAATCATGACCTTGACCTTGAGTATTCGGAGTAAACCAACACACCAACTCTGAACCATCTTCTTGCGTATGTTCAGTGGCAATAATGGAAATATTGCGCATTTCAAAATGGCAGAAATGAGATGGATCACGAGGAAGAAAGGTTTCATGAGGACATCTTGTCATATTTCTGTGTCACGAATATGACATCAACTTGACATCTTAGTTTCAAAATACTCGTGCTCAATGTGAACTCATGAATCATTACCGCGCGATATGGATTTCAGATGTTCACTTAGGTACCACAGGGTGCCAAGCAGATTATCTTCTCGATTTTTTAAAGCACAATGATGCTGACAAGATTTATTTGGTGGGCGACATCATCGATGGCTGGCAACTAAAGAAACGCTGGTTCTGGCCTCAAGCCCACAACGACGTTGTTCAAAAATTACTTCGCAAGGCCAGAAAAGGCTGTGAAGTCATTTACATCCCAGGCAACCACGATGAAATGGCCCGCCAATTTTTTGGCATGAGCTTTGGTGATATCAAGGTTGAGGATGAGGTGATTCACATCACTGCCGATGGTAAGAAGTTTTGGATCACCCATGGCGACCTATTTGACAGCGTGATGCAGTATGCCAAATGGTTGGCTTATGTTGGTGACACCCTCTATACCTTTATCTTGTGGGTGAATCGCTGGTTCAACAAGATCAGAGCGCGCATGGGCTTGCAGTATTGGTCACTATCTCAATACCTGAAACATTCAGTTAAAAATGCCGTGAGCTTCATTGCCGACTTTGAAATGATCATGGCACGTGAGGCCAGAATTCGTGACTGTGATGGCGTGGTCTGTGGCCACATCCACAAAGCTGAAATCAGAGAAATTGACGGCTTGCTGTACTGCAACGATGGCGACTGGGTTGAGAGCTTGACAGCCTTGGTTGAAACAGCCAATGGCACCCTAAAAATTGTGCACTGGCCACATATATTGCCAGACCCTATAGCAATACCAAACCTTGAAACGGTCACCATTTCCGTTACAAGCACTGAAATCTCAATGACTCAAGAAAAATTACTGGAGACGATTAAATGAACATCATGATTGTGACTGATGCTTGGGAACCCCAAGTCAATGGCGTTGTTAGAACTCTAAAACAAACCATGCATGAATTAAAAAAGATGGGCCACACGATCGACATGATCACCCCACTGGATTTCAAAACAATTCCTTGCCCTACTTATCCAGATATTTCTTTATCTTTATTCCCCAAGAAAAAAGTTCGTCAAAAAATGGAGGCCTTTGCGCCGGATGCGATTCATATTGCGACTGAAGGCCCTTTGGGCATTGCTGCCAGAGCGTATGCGCTGAAGCATAAGTTACCATTTTCAACGGCATATCACACGCGCTTCCCAGAATACGTCAAAGCCCGCACAGGCATTCCTTTGGCCTTAACTTATAAATTTTTGCGCTGGTTCCACGACCCATCATTGGCAGTGATGGCACCCACCCAAGTGGTGATTGATGACCTGGAGTCCTATGGCTTTAAGAATGTGGTTCTTTGGA
>JBDLUD010000103.1:0-3736 GCA_039805465.1 Pseudomonadota bacterium | reverse complement strand
CAAGCAGCCTGGAAGGATGTTCTATATCGCGCCAAGCTCAATCAACATCACACCATCACGCGCGAGCAATTATCTGTGCGTGATTTCATGACGCGCATTTTGCGACGCTTGCAAGGTGAGCGCTTCATTGAATTCACCGATCTATTTGAAGACGCGATTGCCACCGGTCAAGGTGCGCCAATGGTGCAAGCAGAGCCGTATGCCCCTATTTATGTGCGTTTGGCATATTCGCCTAACTAACATCGTCACCCAAAGAAAAACCCCATGAAGATCATCAGCGACATCCAAGATTTGCGTGATCAATTGCGCGGCCAAAACAGAGCAGTCTTTGTTCCTACGATGGGCAACCTTCATGAAGGTCACCTCTCTTTGATGCGCTTGGCCAGACAGCATGGTGATCCAGTGATTGCCAGCATCTTTGTCAATCGCTTGCAGTTTGGTCCTAATGAAGATTTTGATAAATATCCGCGCACTTTTGAAGCTGATGTTGAAAAACTAGAAAAAGAAGGTGTGTATGTCTTGTTTGCGCCTACTGAAAAAGATTTGTACCCAGAGCCTCAAGAGTATCGCGTTGAACCTCCTCAAAATTTAGGCAAGATTCTTGAAGGAGAATTTCGTCCGGGATTTTTTCAAGGTGTGTGTACGGTGGTTTTAAAACTGTTCTCATGCGTTCAACCCAAGGTGGCCGTATTTGGCAAAAAAGACTATCAGCAACTGATGGTGATTCGTCAAATGTGTCGCCAATTAGCGCTCCCAGTCGATATCGTTCCTGCCGAAACAATTCGTGCTGATGATGGCTTGGCTCTTTCCTCAAGAAACGGTTACCTATCAAGCGATGAACGCTCTGAAGCTGTGCAACTGATTCAGACACTGAAAGAAATCCAAGAAAAAGTATTGCAAGGCAAATTAACGCCTGCAGATATCTTAAAAATTGAACAAGATGCTTGCGCTAAGTTGAGCACCAGAGGATGGGTACCTGATTACATCTCAGTGCGTAAACGCAATGATTTATTGAGCGCAAATGACGCCGACCTTTCAAGTAACGAGCCATTGGTCGTTTTGGCTGCAGCGAAATTAGGTAAAACTCGCCTCATCGACAACCTAGAAATCTGATCAAGATGTTCTCAAAAGGCTTTTCAATCACATTGATCGCCTCTCAAGTACTGTTTGGCATCTCAGTCAGCCTTGGCAGCAATGATAGTCTTGCAAAGCAAGAACCTTCCCCACAACCCTACTCACAATCCCACTCACAGCGCTACCCACAAAGAATCATCACCCTAGCACCTCATTTGAGTGAGCTGGTGGATGTGGCAGGAGGATCTGATCGTCTGGTGAGTGTCAGTGCCTTTAGCAACTTCCCTGAATCAGTCAAACAATTACCCGTCACCAGCGATGCAAGATCCATTGATCTTGAAAAAATGAAATCACTTCGCCCTGATTTGATCATTTACTGGCATGGTGGCACCTCTGAATCTCAGATTCAATCGATCAAAAAAACTTTTAACAAAGATGTTCAATTCATCTCCGTTCAGCCTAAGAAGCTATCAGACATTGCCACCGATATAGAAACCATTGGCAAAGCCTTGGGCACTGAATCAGTGGCCAAAAAAAATGCCGATGCACTCAGATCCACAATTGCAGAGCTCAGCACCAATCAACAAAAAGCCAATCAAAAAAACATCAGTAAAAGAAAAGTCAGGGTGTTTTACCAAGTCTGGGCACAACCACTGATGACGCTGAATCAAGATCACATCATTGGGGACATCATTCAACGCTGTGGTGGTGAACAATTGTTTGCCCATGAAAAGGTTCTGGTTCCCACGGTCAGCAGAGAAGCCGTGATTAAAGCCAACCCAGAAATTATTTTTACCGCAGTAGACAGCGCCAAGATCAAGACTGATTGGTCAATGTGGTCCTCTTTCCCACAACTGGCCGCCACAAAAAATAAAGCCTTCATTGATCTTGATGGTGACATCATCAGCAGACCATCACCGCGCATCATGCAGGGTGCACAAAAGATCTGCGCTGAAATCAATAAAGTTCGCTAAGCTGCCAACGGCACCCTCAAGGGGACTATCAAGTAAGCGTCAAGCTGGAACGTAAATCGTTTGACCAGTAGCTGTTTGAGCAGTTGAAATTGGGTGACCGAGTGATCTTTCCAAGTTAATTGGATTAATCACTTCTGATAAAGACCCCGCCAAATAAGATCCATCATTCATCAACAACAATGCATGCGTGAAGCCTCGCTGAATCAAACCAATGTCATGCATGCTGGCAATCATGGCTTGCTCACACGCATTACTTTGTTGAACCAACGTATTAAGTAGCGCAACTTGATGACCAATGTCCAAATGAGAGCTTGGTTCATCCAAAAGAATGGCCCGAGTATTTTGCGCAAAACAGGCTGCCAAAGACACTCGTTGACGCTCACCACCAGACAAGGTTTGCCATTGAGCATTGGCTAAATGAGCAACATCGCAGGCACGTAAAGCCGCTTGAGCTTGCTCTTGGCTGCTTGAAGCATCAAGATGCCATGGCCATTGAGCTGCCATAACGATATCAATCGCTCTGAGACCCACACCACCAACCGGGAACTGCTCGGCGTAGGCCCGAACTTTTGCAAGCTCTTCAGATTTGAAACTACTCAAGGCTTGACCCAACCAATTGATTTCACCAGCAGAAGTGTTGGCTTGAACACCAGCGATGATTCTCAGCAAAGTAGATTTGCCAGCGCCATTGCGACCAATCAAACACCAGCGCTCACCCTTCTTCACCTGCCAATTCAAATCATTGATAAGGGTACGCCCAGGAACATGAACGTCCAAATGTTTTATTTCTAAAACGATGGTGGTGTCTTTGGCAGAATTGATGGTCATCATGTATTCCAATGCCTAAAACGCGACAAGATCCACAAGAAACTTGGTACCCCGATCAAGGCTGTGATGATGCCCACTGGTAGCTGAGAAGGAGCAATGATGGTTCTGGCAAACATATCAGCCAGAACTAAAAAAGTACCTCCCAATAAAGCAGATGCGGGTAATAATAACTTTTGATCAGGGCCATGCTTTTTAACAATCCATGCCCTTAAAAGATGTGGCACCAACAATCCAACAAATCCAATGGATCCTGCAATCGATACAGCAGCAGCTGCAGATAAAGCAGATAACAAAACCATCATCCATTGCACATAAGACACATCAACGCCCAAGGTGAACGCCTTATCAGTGCCCAATTGAAGTAAATGAATTTTTGGAGAAAGCCTCCACACCAGAATCAACACAGATAACCAAACACCCAATATGGCACCGACAGCTTCAAGACTGGTCACAGAGTCCAAATCACCCATGAGCCAATGAATCATGCCAGGCATGGCCACATTAGAGGCAAACGTGATCATCAGAGTACTGATAGCGCCACAAGCCGTGGCAATCATCACACCAGCCAACAACATCCGTGATGGGTGAGCAGAATAACCACCAACCAAGAGCCACAATAAGAGCATCACAACAATCGCTCCTACCCACGCACCGCCAGCAACCCAAATAGTTCCAGCACCACCCATCATCAAGACGGCTAAAGCACCCACCGAGGCTCCACCAGAAACACCTAAGACAGATGGTTCAGCCAAAGGATTACGAGTCAAGACTTGCAACAAAGCACCGGACATGGCCAACAAACCACCCACAGCAAATGCTGTCAAAACCCTGGGTAAGCGCAATTGGTAAATGATGGCAGC
>JBDLUD010000102.1:0-3573 GCA_039805465.1 Pseudomonadota bacterium | reverse complement strand
TGGATTATTTCCTTGAGGAATTTTTTGCTTGATCGATGATGGCAAAAAGGGTCTCATGACTCTACCAATGCGCATCGCGTTATCAAACAGCGTTTTATTGGTTAAGCCATTCGCCAAAGCTTTGCGAAGCAATCGTTGCATCAATGGTCGTGCGTTGGTTTGTTCTTCGGCCCACTTGCGCCCGATGTCAATTAGATGACCGTAGTTAACGCCACTAGGGCAAGTGCTTTCGCAGTTACGGCAGGTCAAACAGCGATCCAAGTGTTCTCTGGTTTTTTCAGTGGCTTGCTTGCCTTCAGCCATTTGCTTGATCAAATAAATGCGTCCACGTGGACCATCTAATTCATCACCCAATAACTGGTAGGTAGGGCAAGTTGCTGTACAAAAACCACAATGCACACATTTACTCAAAATGCTTTGAGCCATCGTGCCATCGGCAGTACCTATAAATTGAGGAGCTAATTCTGTTTGCATATTAGGCCAATCTTCCGGTTGCAAAAACGCCATGTGGATCGAAAGCTTTTACTAGGCGATCTTGAACGCTTGCTAACGGGCTTGTTAAAGGGTTGTCTTTTAGTGAGCTGAGCATCGCTTGATTTTTATTGCTTGCTCTAAAAATACTTGCATGGCCGTTTGCTTGGAAAGCGATCTTCTTGGCGCTTTCTGCATCAATCTGACCTCTCCACCAGCGCTGACCACCATGCCATTCAATCAAAGTTGTGCCTGGTAAATCAAGCGGTGCTGATGTTGGCGCTACCGCAAAGCGCCACAGTGGTGATTCAGCTGAGTCATTGAACCAAGTATTTTTTTGCTCTTTTAAATCATTCCAAAAAATAGCGGCTTGCTCTTCATCAACAACTTTCATGCCGTATTTATGATCAAACGTTTGAATGGCTGATTCAATAGCTGCTTTAGCGCCGTTTAATCGAAGATGCAGTGTGCCTGAACCATCTCCCTGCCAGCAAGAAGCACTCAAAGGCCATGGCTGACTTGCCAGCAAATTCATCAATTGAATAGCTTCCGCTTGAGTGATTTGCGTTGTGACAGTTGCACTCGCTGCTGGCTTTGGTAACACTTTGATGGATACGTCGAGTAATAGTGCCAAAGTACCTAATGACCCTGGCATCAATCGCGACACATCATAGCCGGCAACGTTTTTCATAACGGTACCGCCGAAGTTCATGATTTGAGCTTGACCATCCATGATTTTTGCGCCCAAAACAAAATCTCTCAAATTGCCAGCGCTCACACGCCCAGGACCTGCTAGGCCGGCACAAACCATGCCACCAATGGTTGCATGAGGACCGAAGTGTGGCGATTCAAAAGAAAATTGTTGGTTCTTTTCTGCAAGAATTGATTCAACTTCTTTGATGGGCGTACCAGCCTTGACGGTGATCACCAATTCGTCTGGCTGATAACTCACCACACCTTGGTAGTCTTTGGTTGAAAGAGGTGTGCCTTGGAGTTCACCACCCAACCAATCCTTAGAGCCTGAGCCCGTGATGCGCAATAATTGTTTGGCTTGAACTGCGCCTTGGATTTGCTCAGCAAATCCTTTTAATAACAGATCACTCATTTAGAAGCGCTCCAATTCTGGATGAGGTAAAACGCCGCCAGTAACGCGCATACGACCATATTCGGCGCAGCGGTTGAGTGTTGGGATTGCTTTATCGGGGTTCAGTAATTTATCTGGATCAAATGCTGCTTTTACTTTCCAGAAAATTTCACGTTCTGAGTCACTGAATTGAACGCACATTTCGTTGATCTTCTCAATGCCTACGCCGTGTTCACCCGTGATGGTTCCACCAAGTTCAACGCAGGTCCTCAAAATGTCACTACCAAAGGCTTCAGCACGGTGCCATTCAGCTTCATCTGAGCCGTTGAACATGATGAGTGGGTGCATATTGCCATCACCTGCATGGAAAACGTTCATGCAACGTAATTGGTATTTCCCTTCCATGATCTGGATTCGCTTTAACAAGGTGGCAATGTGTTGGCGGGGGATTGTTCCGTCCATACAGTAGTAGTCAGCAGAAAGTCTGCCGGCGGCCGGGAAAGCATTTTTTCTACCGCTCCAAAACTTAAGGCGCTCAGCTTCACTCTGTGATACTTGAAGGCGTATGGCACCACTATTTTTTAGAACAGCTGTCATGCGTTCAATTTCTTCGGCCACTTCTTCAGGTGTACCGTCAGATTCGCATAACAAAATTGCAGCAGCATTGATATCGTAGCCAGCATGAACAAATTCTTCAACGGCGCGCGTGGCTGCTTGGTCCATCATTTCTAGACCTGCGGGAATGATGCCTGCAGCAATGATTGCAGCAACCGCGTTACCGCCTTTTTCTACATCATCAAAGCTGGCCATGATGACCTGAGCCAATTGAGGTTTAGGCACAAGCTTCACCACCACCTCAGTGATCACTGCCAGCATACCTTCGCTACCAACCAAGATTGAGATCAAATCTAATCCGGGTGCATCTGGCGCGAGACTGCCGAACTCAACCACTTCACCAGTCATCAAAATGCCACGCACTTTTAGAATGTTGTGAAGGGTCAGGCCGTACTTTAAGCAATGCACCCCGCCTGAGTTTTCGCTGACGTTGCCACCAATCGAGCAGGCAATTTGAGAAGATGGATCTGGGGCGTAGTACAAACCATGTTTTGCAACTGCCTCAGAGATCGCTAAATTTCTAACACCAGGTTGGACCACCGCAGTTCTGGCAATTGGATCCACGTGGATGATTTTCTTGAGTTTTGCCAATGAGAGTACCAAGCCTTGAGAAATGGGCATGGCACCACCCGAAAGCCCCGTTCCTGCTCCCCTTGGAACAATCGGTACCTGCAATGCTTGGCAGACCTTGATAACTTCAACGGCTTGGGCCTCGGTTTCAGGGAGGGCAACCGCCAAAGGCATTTGGCGATATGCCGCTAAACCATCGCATTCATAGGGAATTGTGTCTTCGGGCTCCCACAATAGGGCGTGCTCAGGTAGATGAGGCTTTAAAGCCTTAACCAGGTGGGCTTGGCGGGCTTTGATGAAAGCCTCAGAGTTCTCGTTAACGGTATTCATATGTCTCGATTATTGATGGTTTAGCTCTATTCTAGCCATTTCCCTATAATCAGTCATATGGGTAAAAGATTGACACAAATTGCAACACGCACAGGCGATGCTGGGACCACCGGTTTAGGTGATGGTCAGCGCGTTGACAAAGACCATCTCAGAATCTGCGCCATGGGCGATGTTGATGAGCTAAATTCAGAAATAGGGGTCTTGATCACTGAAGATATTCCTCAGGCAATCGCTTCTGAATTGCGTGAATTATTCTCCACAGTCCAACACGATTTATTCGATTTGGGCGGAGAGTTGTGCATCCCCAACTACACCTTACTCAAAGAAGGTCAGGTCGCTCAGTTAGATGTTTGGCTTGAAAAATACAATGCCAGCTTGCCTCGCTTAGAAGAATTCATTCTTCCTGGTGGCACACGTGCAGCAGCTCAAGCGCATGTTTGTAGAACCGTTTGTCGAAGAGCTGAGCGTTCTATTGTTAAGTTAGGCCGTCATGAACCTATTCA
>JBDLUD010000101.1:0-3632 GCA_039805465.1 Pseudomonadota bacterium | reverse complement strand
TTATCGTAAAGAGGTGACCGGTGGCTTAGATGACACTCAGTTGCGTGGCATTGAAGAACGTTTGCTGTATTTGCGTGAATTAGAAGATCGCCGCGTGGCTATTTTGAAGTCCATTCATGAGCAGGGTAAATTAACGGACGCTTTATTGAAGTCAATTGGGGCTGCTGATACCAAACAGGCTTTAGAGGATCTGTATTTGCCATTCAAGCCACGTCGTCGTACCAAGGCGATGATCGCCCGAGAAGCTGGGTTAGAACCCTTGGCGCGCGCTTTGATGGCCGACCCTAAGCTAGACCCTCAAGTTGAAGCTGTTAAATACATCAACATTGATTCTGCTGCTTATGCAGCACTCAGCCCTGAAGATTTGAAGAAGTCTCAAGCGGGTGATGATAGTGTGAATGGCGGTGTGCCGTTTGTGCCTGATGTCAAAACCGCTTTGGATGGTGCCAGAGATATTTTGGCGGAAGAGTTTTCTGAAATGGCACCTCTATTGGCCAAGTTGCGCGAGTTCTTGTGGTTACAAGGTTTGTTCACGGCCAAAGTGGTTGATGGTAAAGAAATGGCTGAAGAAGAAAAGTTCCGCGATTACTACGCTTACTCTGAACCAATTCGTTTGGTGCCTTCTCATCGTGCCTTGGCTTTGTTCAGGGGTCGTCAGTTGGGGGTATTGCAACTGAAGTTATCTTTGGAGGAGTCTCAAGAATCTTTAATCCCTCACCCATGTGAAGTGATGATTGCCAAGCATGTGGGCATTGAGTCATTGGGTCGTGCTGCGGATAAGTGGTTAGCAGAGGTATGCCGTTGGACATGGCGTGTAAAAACGTCAATGTCATTAGAGATGGCACTTTTTACACAATTACGTGAAGCTGCTGAGACGGAGGCAATCAAAGTTTTTGCACGCAACCTCCACGAACTTTTATTAGCCGCTCCCGCGGGCCCAAGAGTGGTGATGGGGGTGGACCCAGGCATCAGAACGGGTTGCAAAGTAGCGGTGGTTGATGCCACAGGCAAGTTATTAGAAACCACCACGATTTACCCGCATGAGCCGCGCAAAGATTGGGATGGTTCATTGGCCACTTTGGGAGCCGTGTGTGTCAAGCACCAAGTGTCATTGGTGGCGATTGGTAATGGCACGGCCAGCCGTGAGACTGATCGATTGATCAAAGATTTGATGAAATTGTTAAATAGTCAAAAGTCATCTTCGGGTGATTTTGGTTTACAAAAGATTGTGGTATCAGAGGCGGGTGCCTCTGTTTACTCTGCTTCAGAATTAGCCGCCCTAGAATTTCCAGAATTGGATGTTTCTTTGCGTGGAGCAGTTTCAATTGCCCGCAGACTGCAAGATCCTTTGGCTGAGTTGGTGAAGATTGAACCTAAAGCAATTGGTGTGGGTCAGTACCAGCATGATGTGAACCAATTTCAGTTATCTAGAACATTGGATGCCGTGGTTGAGGATTGTGTGAATGCTGTGGGTGTTGATTTAAATACTGCATCAGTTCCTTTGCTCTCTAAAGTATCGGGCCTTAATGCAGGCCTTGCCAGAAATATTGTTTCATTCAGAGACAGCAAGGGACGCTTTAACAATCGTGAATCACTCAAAGAAGTACCACGTCTGGGAGATAAAGCGTTTGAGCAAGCAGCTGGTTTCTTGCGCATCTCAGGGGGTGATAATCCTTTGGATCAATCTTCTGTGCACCCAGAGTCTTATCCTTTGGTTGAAAAAATCCTCAAGCAACTAGGGCAACCAGTCACAGCAGTTCTGGGTAATAAAGAATTGATCAGTAAAGTGGCTGCGAATGATGTGATGAGTCAGTTAGTCGATGACAAATTTGGCCTTGTGACGATCAAAGATATTTTGGCTGAATTAGAAAAGCCAGGGCGCGACCCGCGCCCTGAGTTCAAGACTGCGACCTTCGAAGAGGGGGTGGAAGACATTGGTCAGCTATTGCCAGGCATGATCTTGGAGGGTGTTGTGACCAACGTGGCAGCCTTTGGAGCATTCATTGACATTGGTGTGCATCAAGATGGTTTGGTGCACGTTTCAGCCTTGGCTGATAAGTTTGTCAAAGATCCTCATGAGGTCGTTAAAGCTGGGCAAGTTGTTAAAGTCAAAGTGCTTGAAGTGGATGTGAAGCGTCGTCGCATTGGTTTAACGATGAAATTAAATGATGCTGCACCATCAAATGCTGGGGCTCGGTCACAGTCTGGTGAGAGATCTAATGTCGGTAGCGCGAAAGGTTCACTTCAAACTTCTGGTAAGCCGTCTGGTCAAAGACAGCAAGCTTCATCTGCACCGGTGGGCAATACCGCTTTTGCTGAGGCTTTTGCGAAGTTGAAGGCGAAGAACTAATACTAATTGGTAAAAATGCCAGTTGTTTATTAAAGTCAGTTTTTGTTTGAATCTTATTTTAGTATTGGATGTTGACATTGCTTAATAAGCAGACAATCAAATTGAATTTAAAAAGTTACCTTCTGGGTGATACTGCCCGAAGCCACATATTTTCAATTTGCTTGGTCATATTTTCAGGAATCAACTCCACATCTGGATGTTGATTCGCATAAACTCTGAATATTTCATCAGCAAAGGCCTGTCCAATTTCTTGGACTCCATCAAAATTTAAAACAACTTTTTTAAATCGATCGAATCTTGCGATCAATCTTTTTGCTTGAGATCTTGAAATAAGTTGCTCCTCCCCATATTGAGCCAGTTTCATGGGAACAACGGTCTTTGAAAAATCAAAATCATCAGGGGCATTTGTAAATTGCGCATAAATATCAGCCGCAGCTCTTGTGCTGTTCAGAGAAATACTCATAAAAACCAAAGTACCTCCTGGAAATATTCCTTTCGCCTCATGCAATATGTCTTCAGTCAGTTTTTTATCATGATAAAACTCAAGGTTATTAGCATTTATTTCAAACCAATCAAACATTCGGGATGTGAAAAACACTCCTTCCCCACTGTGCTTGCTTGGATCAGTCGTAAATTTTCCTTTGGACAATTCAAAAAGAGCTTGTCGCATATCTGGCAACTTGAGCGCATCAGCAATTTTTGCAAATATCCCAACTCCATTGTCTGATATGGCTAAGGTAAATCGTTGCTCTGTTTGTCGAGCCCAAACAAAGACCTCACCACCGGCCGAGTGATCAATTGCATTATTGAGCATTTCCGTGAAGCCATGATTAACGATATTTAATACGTTGGGAGCAAGATTGAAATAAGGTTTAAAGTCTTTTGACCAAGCTAAATCCTCTTCAAGATCCTTAATTTCATATAGTTTTGATATTTGCCGTTGATAGCCTGGGCTGAATACCGGCCTTGTTGATGGACCACTTCGTGCGATCCAGCCCAATTTTTCCAGTTGCTGGATATAGTTATTAGCTCCTACCCTTGAGATATTCAAAGCCCCCATGTAATAACGTGTTAAATCTTTGGGGTGCTTAACAACATCCTCGGTGATGCTTAATATAAGTTGCTTAATTCTTGATGGCTTTGACATGACTGATAGTGAAAAATGATCTACTCATCTATAAAGTTATTTTTTATAACTATAAACTTAAATTTTAATCACTGTAAAGTTATTAGATAAGTTTACATACTTTTATTGTATTAAAATACAATAAAAGTATGTAAA
>JBDLUD010000100.1:0-3647 GCA_039805465.1 Pseudomonadota bacterium | reverse complement strand
GATGTCGCTGATGATCTTCATGGGGTTTTTCTTTGGGTGACGATGTTAGTTAGGCGAATATGCCAAACGCACATAAATAGGGGCATACGGCTCTGCTTGAGTGATCTCAATCAAAGACTCTCTGGAGAGCTCTAGCATTGCGATGAAATTGACGACCACCATTGGTGCACCTTGACCAGTGGCAATCGCATCTTCAAATAAATCGGTAAATTCAATGAAACGCTCACCTTGCAAACGTCGCAAAATACGCGTCATGAAATCACGCACAGATAATTGCTCGCGCGTGATGGTGTGATGTTGATTGAGCTTGGCGCGATATAGAACATCCTTCCAGGCTGCTTGGATGTCATTCGGGTTGATGTCAGGCCAAGTAACAGCCACAGTCGTATCAACGTGACCGCTGGCTTTATAAAAGTCACGACCAAGCACTGGCATCTTGTCGAGTTCTTGAGCGGCTAATTTCATGCGCTCGTATTCGAGCAAGCGTCTGACCAATTCTGCACGAGGATCTTCCACCTCTTCATCGCTGTCTGCTTTTTTCATTGGCAAGAGCATGCGTGATTTGATTTCAATCAACATGGCAGCCATCAACAAATATTCAGCGGCAAGTTCTAAGTTGGTGTGACGAATTTGTTCAATATAGCCAAGGTACTGCTTGGTCACCTCGGCCATCGGAATGTCTAAAACGTTGAAGTTCTGTTTGCGGATCAAATAAAGCAAAAGATCCAGCGGGCCCTCAAAAGCCTCTAAAAAAACCTCTAAGGCATCCGGTGGAATATATAGATCAGAGGGAAGCTGAAACAACGGCTCCCCATAGAGTCTGGCAAAAGACTCTGACATGCCATCAGTGACATCAGGAATGGCAGTAATTAAATCGCTCATTGATAAACGTACGCTTTTTGCTTCACGCGAGCAGCTTTTTGACGTTCTTGCTCTTCTGGGCTGATCGGAGCTTTATCCCATAAAAGGGCGCGACCCTCTTGCTGAGCCTGCTCTAGCTGAGGGTTTTGAGCTTTAAGCTCTTCCAAAAAATGGGTGATTTTTGATTTGTATTGGGCCATAGTTTGTCAATTGTAGCGATTTAGCAGAATCAACTACCTACATTTAGCTTACAGGCCTCAGCGCTGAGCTTTTTGGCTCGTTCAAAGGCCATATCCAGGGTTTCTAGACTGTTCTCTGGGCCGATCTCATCAATGAAGCCACTGCGCACCATCAATGATGATGGTTGGCTGTTGGCGCAACAAACCAAGAGTTGGCCACCATGTTTATTGAGGGATTTATTCAGCGCTTTTAAAGCATCAATGCCGCTGGTATCAATATTGATCAATTGATGCATTTCTAAAATGAGCACTTTGGGGATTGAGCGCTCGGGGTCTTGGGGATTGAATAAATCTTCGACTTTATCGATGGCACCAAAAAATAAAGAACCATAAATGCCATAAGCCTCAACACTGTTTTTTAAATCAACTGAGTCATTGAGTGTTAAATCATCTTCATGAGCGAATGATTCTGGAAGTTCTAATTTTTCAATTTGAGTCAATGATGAAATTCTGTAAATGAAGAAGATGCACGCTAAGACCAGCCCCACTTGCACAGCCACGGTCAGATCAAAAATGATCGTTAAGAAAAATGTGCCCAGCAAAATCAATTGGTAAGTGATGTGGAATTGTTTTGAGCGTTTGAATTCAGCGAGATCAAACATATTCCAAGCAATGTAGATCAAGATGCCTGCCAAACATGGCATGGGGATGTGACTCGCAAAAGGTGCTGCAATGATCATGATCAATAAAATCACCGCCGCATGAATCACCCCAGATATTGGTGTTTTTGCGCCTGCCTTGGCATTGGTCGCAGTTCTGGCAATGGTTCCTGTGACGGGCAGTCCACCAAAGAATGGCACGACCATGTTTGCGATGCCTTGGCCCATCAATTCTTGATTGGGATCGTGCTTGTCATCACTCAAGGTATCTCCAACTCTTGCACAGAGCAAAGATTCAATCGCGCCCAGAATCGCGATGGTGAGCGTGGGTGCAAAGAGTTGTTTGGCGGTCTCCCAGTCAAAGGCTGGCATTTTGGGGCTCGGTATTTGATTGGGTAGTTCACCAAAGCGACTGCCAATCGTTTCTACTGGAATATCCAATACGTACACCAAGATGGTGATCATCAGTAGTGCAACGATGATCCCGGGAACAAAGCTGATCGGTTGCCAAACACGGGCAATCAAGCCACTGACTTTGGGCCACAAAATGATCAAAGCCAAAGTACTCAAAGTAACAAGAAGCGCGAAGAGGTTGGCGGTGTTGGCGAATTGGTAAAACGCATGAATTTGAGAAAAGAAATCTGCCGGCAATTTTTCGATTTGCAAGCCAAAGGCATCTTTGATTTGAGACAGACCAATCATGACCGCAATACCGCTGGTGAAGCCAATGATGATGGCCACAGGAATGAATCGTATTAAATTGCCAACCCGAAACAAACCCATGGTGAACAACAAAACCCCGGCAAAGAATGTTGAAAGTATTAAGTTTGCTACGCCATAGCGTTCAACAATCGCGTACACGATCACCACGAATGCCCCGGCCGGGCCACCAATTTGAACTTTGCTACCTCCAAAGACTGAAATTAAAAAACCACCAATGACTGCAGAGATCAAGCCGGCTTCAGGTTTTAGTCCGGAGGCAATTGCAAATGCAATGGCCAAAGGGAGTGCGATCACGCCAACGGTGATGCCACTGCTTAAATCACTGATAAAAGTTTGGCTGTTGTAGCCTTTAGCGGCGTTGACGATTTTGGGTCGAAAACGCGCTAAGTTCATCATTGCTGATTGGCCTCGATGAGTTTTTCTATCATCACAGGATCAATGCGGGTCATCAAGTGTTGATAAGGATTGATCGCTTGTTTAGAAGAAAGAGATTTGTTCACATCTTCCCAAGACATTGGTGCAATGTTGAAGAATTGTTCAACGCCAGCAGCCACATTTGGCACCACTGGCTTGAGATACAAGGTCAAGCGTCTAAAGGCTTCTAAAGTGATGCTGCAAATGGTCTGAAGCTCTTGCTCTTTAGTTGGATCTTTGGCGATTTCCCATGGCTTATTGCTATCCACAAAGCCATTCACCAAATCCGCTAACTCCATCACGCGACGCAAAGCTTTGGCATATTCACGGGTTTCGTATAAGTCAGCGATTTCTTCTTTGGCATCAGCCAATTGACCGAGCAGTGGATGACTCATCGCTGCATCATCAACAATGCCGCCAAAGCGTTTGACCAAGAAGCCAGCACTGCGACTAGCAATATTGATGTATTTGCCTAACAAGTCACTGTTCACGCGTGCGGTGAAGTCTTGCAAATTCAAATCCAAATCTTCCATGCTGGCATTGAGCTTGGCCGCAAAGTAATAGCGCAACCACTCTGGGTTCAGTCCGCATTCAATCACGCTGTGGGCAGTGATGAAGGTGCCGCGTGACTTACTCATTTTTTCGCCATCAACCGTTAAGAAGCCATGAGCAAACACATTGGTTGGTGTGCGGTAGCCAGAAAAGTGCAAAGTGGCTGGCCAGAACAAAGTGTGGAAATACAAAATATCTTTACCAATGAAGTGATACTGCTCAGTGGTCGTGTCTGGTTTGGTCCATTCATTGAAGTCCA
>JBDLUD010000099.1:0-3735 GCA_039805465.1 Pseudomonadota bacterium | reverse complement strand
CTGCGAATCGGACTACCTTCGTGCTTCGATAAAAACTCTTCCTCTGACCACGACCACAGATCCATTAGGCCCGCGTGCTCCAAACCATGTCTAGGCAAAAAATCAGGTACTGAACTTAGTTGAGCAAATTTATTCCACGGGCAGACCAGCTGACAATCATCGCAGCCATACACGCGATTGCCCATCAAAGGCCTGAGTTCCTCAGGGATAGACCCTTGATGTTCAATCGTTAAATATGAAATACAACGACGAGCATCCAATTGATAAGGCGCTGTGATGGCTTGAGTTGGGCAAATATTGATACAAGCAGAACATTCGCCACAATGACTGGTGATCGGATCATCAACAGGGAATGGCACATCTACCAGGATTTCACCCAAGAAAAACATCGACCCTGCTTCACGATTCAATAACAAGGTATGTTTGCCACGCCAACCCAAACCAGACTTGTTCGCTAATTCAACTTCCATGACTGGGCCAGAATCAACAAACACCCGATAACCAAAAGGGCCTATCTTTTTTTCGATGACATCAGCCAAGGATTGCAAGCGCTGACGCAGGACCTTATGGTAATCACGACCTCTGGCGTAGATCGCCACGACTGCCTGATCAGGCTGATCCCATCGGTCTATTTCTTTGTTTCGCCAATCCACGGCTTGGCGCATTTCAGAGGCATCCGGCAAGTAATCCATTCGAACGGTCAAAACTCGAACAGTGCCAGGCTGCAATTCTTGAGGATTGAGTCGCAAATGAGCGCGCTCCCTCATATAATTCATGTCACCGTGACGTCCTGCATCCAACCACTCTTTCAATCTTGGTCCTGCCACACTCAAATCTGTGTCAGAAACTCTGATATCGCCAAATCCCAGGTCAATAGCCTCGCGCTTCAACCAAGAAATATCTTGGATGAAATCATCTCTGGCGGCTTGGGCTTGAGTCACGATTTTTGCTCCATGATGAGATTGTAGGGCCCAATGACAAAAGACACTCATCTCATGCTCTCACCTAGAACTCTGACTTCTGAGCAAGACACAGAGGCATTTGCTCTCGAGCTTGCCAAACAAATACAAAAACTGTTGCACGTTAAAAATAATGATTTAAACAAAGCCCTTCATTTTTCTTTGGTGGGCGATCTGGGTGTTGGTAAAACCACCCTAACAAGACACCTGCTCAGATCATTGGGGCATGCGGGCAAAGTCAAAAGTCCCACCTACGGTTTGTGCGAGCCCTATCAATTGAATCTCAATGTAAAAAACAAACTAAATGCAATAGCCAAAACAATTCTGCCCTTTCATCACTTTGATTTGTACCGCATGAGTTATGCCAAAGAATGGATGGATGCTGGATTCAGAGATGTGTTCAGTGAACCAGGCATTTGCATGGTTGAATGGCCAGAAAAAGCTGAAGGCACATTGCCGAAAGCTGATTGGATCATATCTTTAACGACCCATGATGATGACACTCGAGCACTCATGATCACCAGTCAAACAGATATTGGTGATGAACTGATCAAAGGGTTTCAAGCAATATGAAATTCATTGGTGGCAATCGCGCAAATAGATCCAAACGACGTGAGCTTCTAAAAAGAATTGCTCAAACCAGCGCCCTCATTTTTTTAGGCCCCAGCCAAATTGCCTGGGGTGCGAAATTGATGGCGGTTCGCATCTGGCCGGCAGAAGACTACACACGTGTCACTTTAGAGTCTGACCAAGTACTCAAGGTAAGCCATCAACTTCTGACCAACCCACATCGTCTGGTTGTAGATGTTGAGGGGCTGGAACTCAATAACACCATCAAAGAATTGGTGGCAAAAGTTAACAGCAATGATCCGTACATTGCTCAAGTTCGCGTTGGCCAATTTCAGCCAAAAGTTGTGCGCCTGGTGTTCGATCTTAAAGAGAGTATCCAGCCGCAGTTATTTACTTTGGACCCAGTGGGTAGCTATCAAAATCGCTTGGTGTTTGATTTATACCCAACGGTTGCGAATGACCCCTTGATGGAGCTGGTGCGCCAAAGCGCGAAAAAAGAAGCCGCTCTTGATGCAGATGATCCTATTGGTGCGATTGCCAAAAGAGAGTCTCAAAAAGCAGACGCCAATAAATCCATTAAACCCAATGAAATTGCTAAATCTGATGGCAAACCAGATAGCAAAGCTGCCAAACCAAACCATCGCAGACTTTTGACCATTGCGATTGATCCCGGACACGGTGGAGAAGATCCAGGCGCCATTGGCAAAAGAGGCTCTCGAGAAAAAGACATCGTGTTGGCCATCTCTCGCAGACTGAAGCAAAAAATTGAGTCAGAACCAGACATGCGCTCTTACTTAACGCGTGATGGAGATTATTTCGTGCCATTGCATGTGCGGGTCAATAAGGCGCGCCGGGTTCAAGCAGATTTATTTGTATCGATTCACGCAGATGCTTTCATCAAACCTCATGCACGAGGCGCTTCCGTATTCGCTCTTTCACAACAAGGCGCCACAAGCACAGCGGCGCGATGGTTGGCCAATAAAGAAAACAGTGCGGACTTGATTGGTGGCCTGAACATCAAAACACAAGATAAACAAATTGCCCAATTGCTTCTTGATATGTCCACAACCGCGCAAATCAAAGACAGCTTGAAATTAGGGGACGCTGTTTTAAAACAAATTGGTGGGTTTGCAAAACTTCATAAAACGCAAGTTGAACAGGCCAGCTTTGCTGTTCTCAAAGCACCTGATGTTCCATCGATTTTGATAGAAACTGCATTCATCAGCAACCCTGAAGAAGAGGCTCGATTAAATGATCATGAGTACCAAGATCAGATCGCCCAAGCCATTCTGAGAGGCATTCGCAGCTACTTTGCCAAGAACCCTCCCGTGGCAAAAAGCAGACAAATCTAGCTCTAATTTAAAAAGTCCGCTATAATCTTTTTTTCGCAAGATTGGGTCGGTAGCTCAGTCGGTAGAGCAGCGGACTTTTAATCCGTTGGTCGCGAGTTCGAATCTCGCCCGACCCACCAGTATTAATAAAAGCCTCATCATTTTTGATGGGGCTTTTTTATAACCTGCTCATCTCTGTTACATCATCAAAAGAAATGCACAGCAAAACGGCACCACTTTAATCGTTGATGGCTGGATAGCGTTTACGCACCAATCTCAAAAGACAAGGGCCCAATAAAGAAGAAATGCCGTGTCGATACTTGGCAAAAAACCAGTAGCTCGGCTTCAGTATAGGCATCATCCAAGGTCTTGTGAAAATCCAAGCCAAAATCTTGAGATCAGCCCTGCGGTAAGCCTCACCAAAAACAGTAACACCATTGATAGGCTGTTCACCCTCTACTTGGCCATACATTTTGGCCAAAGCCTCCCTGCAAGACACACCCACTTTTTGGGGGTCATAGTTTGCAGAGTTGATATCCACAAAATTCAACAAGCCAGCTTGATTGCGTGACTTTAAAAAAGTGATCTCCGCCAAACACAAGGGGCAAGCACCATCATAAAAAAGCGTGAATGGTTTGAGAGAATTAGCAGAAGTATTCATATCGAGTTCAGTGTAATCTTTCTTCAAGGTCTTGGCTTTTAGGGTCTTTGTGAGTAATCGCACAAATAGAATAAAACCAATACACTGGTGTCATTCTTATTACATTGGTTAGATTTCATGACACTCAAGCAAGCCCACAACCACGCTTCTCAAGAAGTGACCCTCAATGTATTTGGTGAACCCATCGTTCCCTGCTCATTCGATCCACTCACAG
>JBDLUD010000098.1:0-3793 GCA_039805465.1 Pseudomonadota bacterium | reverse complement strand
CCACGTTGTGGTGACTCTTGATGGTATGAGCGCCCTTCTTGCCTTTGCCTGCAGACTCAATCACGTCTGGATAAATGGTGCCTTGAGCAAGCCATTTCGCATTCTTGATTTTTCCTGATTCAACTTGGAAAACTTCCACAAATTCTTTACCGATGATCTTGCGTTTCGCTTCTGGATCAGAAACTCCTGCCAACTCACCCATGAACTGAGCGGTTGCATCCACATGAATCACCTTAACGCCTAAGTTCTTGGCAAACATGTCCATGACCATCTTGCCTTCGTTCAAACGAAGCAAACCATGATCAACGAACACGCAGGTTAACTGTTGGCCAATGGCTCGATGAATCAACGCTGCAGCCACACTTGAATCAACACCGCCTGATAAACCAAGAATCACTTCATCAGTACCCACCTGCTTGCGGATGCTCTCAACCGCTTCAGTGATGTAATCACCCATCACCCAATCCGTGCCACAAGCACAAATTTGATGAACAAAGCGCTCGATGATCGCTGTACCCAAAATAGTGTGGGTCACTTCTGGGTGGAATTGCACCGCATAAAAATGACGGCTCTCATCAGCCATGCCTGCAATAGGACATGAGTCTGTAGATGCCATCAATTTAAAACCATTTGGAAGTTCAGTGACTGAGTCACCATGACTCATCCAAACTTTCAACATGCCATGACCTTCTGGTGTGATGAAGTCTTGAATATTTTCTAACAACTTGGTGTGACCACGGGCACGCACTTCAGCGTATCCAAATTCACGTGATTTACCTAATGACTCTGCTGTTGCAACCTTGCCACCCAATTGAGATGCCATGGTTTGCATGCCATAACAAATACCTAACACTGGTACACCAAGATTGAACACGATTTCTGGAGCACGGGGTGTATCACCCTCAGTCACAGAATTTGGGCCACCAGACAAAATAATGCCTTTGCAACCCTGCTCTTTGACAAACTTTTCGATGAAGCTTGGATCTACATCATACGGATGGATTTCAGAATAAACGCGTGAATCACGCACTCGTCTTGCAATCAATTGGGTCACTTGGGACCCAAAGTCCAAAATTAAAATCTTGTCGTGCACAGTAATCCTAAGTGGCTAATTAGTCGATATGGTAGTTGGGAGCTTCTTTGGTGATTTGCACGTCATGAACGTGAGACTCACGCATACCAGCTGAAGTGATCTCAACGAATCCTGCTTTTTCATGCAACTCAGCAATCGTCTTGCAACCACAGTAACCCATAGAAGAACGAATACCACCAGTTAACTGATGAACGATCGCCAGCACACTGCCTTTGTATGGCACACGACCTTCAATGCCTTCAGGTACTAGCTTGTCAACGTTGGCACTGTTATCTTCCTGGAAGTAACGATCTGCCGCACCATCTTTCATAGCGCCTACAGAACCCATGCCACGATAGCTCTTGTATGAACGACCTTGGTACAAGAAAACCTCACCAGGAGCTTCTTCAGTACCAGCAAACATACCACCCATCATCACGCAATGAGCGCCTGCAGCCAAAGCCTTTGAAATATCACCTGAGTAACGAATGCCACCATCAGCAATCAATGGCACGCCGGTACCTTTCAATGCTTCAGATACATTCACAACCGCTGTGATCTGAGGTACACCCACTCCAGCAACAATGCGAGTAGTACAAATAGATCCTGGGCCAATACCCACTTTAACGCCATCTGCACCGTGAGCCACCAATGCTTTGGCAGCGTCACCAGTGGCGATATTGCCGCCAATCACTTGAATTTGCGGATAGTTCTTTTTAACCCATTTAACGCGATCCAAAACACCTTGGCTATGACCATGAGCGGTATCAACCACAATCACGTCCACGCCAGCCTTGGCTAAAAGCTCGATACGCTCATCGTTATCTGGACCAACACCCACTGCAGCGCCAGCGATCAACTGACCGCGACCATCTTTACTGGCCAAAGGATGTTCCTTGGCTTTCAGGATGTCTTTAACAGTGACCAAACCGCGCAATTCAAAATTGTCATCAACAACCAACACACGCTCTAAGCGATGTTTGTTCATCAAACGCTTGGCTTCTTCAGGAGGAGAACCTTCTTTGATGGTGACCAAACGATCTTTAGGCGTCATTTTTTCACTGACTTTGGCGTCCAAATCTTCTTCGAAACGCAAGTCGCGGTTGGTGATGATGCCAACAACCTTCTTACCTTGTAGGACAGGGAAACCTGAAAAACCGTGTTCTTTTGACAGATGAATCACATCGCGAACTGTCATATCCGGTGAAATCGTGATTGGATCACGTAAAACACCTGATTCGTAACGTTTGACCTTGGAAACTTCACGCGCTTGTTCAGCAGGCGTTAAGTTCTTATGGATGATGCCAATGCCGCCCTCTTGGGCCATCACAATGGCTAAGCGGCCTTCTGTGACGGTGTCCATGGCAGCTGATACCAAAGGAATGTTGATCGAGATATCGCGTGTCAGTTGAGTACCCAACTGAGTATCACGTGGAAGAACCGCTGAATAAGCGGGAACTAGAAGCACGTCGTCAAATGTGAGTGCTTTTTGGATGAGCCTCATGCAAAACCCCTATGCGCAAAAGCAAATTATAGAGGTTTTATGATTATTTGCTCAAAAAACGCCCTTTTCGGTCCGCAGCTTTGGCCTGCAATTTGGCATCTTGATTCTGATGAGCCTTTTTACGCCTTGCTGCCATTGGGTCAATCAACAGCGGACTGTACAGTTCCAAGCGATCACCCTCATAAATAGGACTGCCCCAATCCTTGCGTTTTCCAAATACCCCAAAACACCCTTTTCTGGCAATTTCAGGGTCTTTTGGCGAAGATGCGATCTTCAACAGAACCAGTGCCTGCCCAACAGTCACTGGCTGATCTGGAGTAAAAGTCACTTGAACCTCAGTCATTACAGGCACACCTGAACGACTGTCACACAGCAATAAGCCCAGGGTAGGCATTAGGCAGCTCCATAGACTTGGTCAGCACGCTTCACGAAGCCGTCTACAAAGGTGCCCGCAATGATGCCAAAAACAGGCCCAATGATCTTTTCAAGTAAGAGACTCTCAAACTCATAATGCAGCTGGAACTCAATCTTGCAGGCGTTCTCTTTTAAAGGGGTGAAGCGCCAATTGCCATGAAACTTCTTAAATGGGCCGTCCACAAAGGTCATATCAATGGAGCTTGGTCGCAGATTCGTGTTTCTAGTGTGAAAGAACTGTTCCAAACCTTTAAATTTGATGTGTATTTTTGCATCCAGAATTTCTTCGGTTTGCTCGAAAATCTCAACACCACCGCACCACGGAAGAAAGTCTTGATACTTGGCAACATCAATCACCAAGTTATACATTCTCTCTGCCGAGTGCCCAATGAGTACTGTCTTAAATACGTCTGCCATAATCTCGTATTCTAACGATATAAATATATGAGCATCATAGATAACAAAAAAGCTTTCTTTGATTATTTCATTGAAGAACGATTTGAGGCAGGCATGGTCTTACAAGGATGGGAAGTAAAAGCCATCCGGGAAGGTCGCGCCCAAATCAAAGAGGCTTATGTTGTTATCAGAAATGCTGAGATATATCTGATTGGCTGCCACATCAGTCCTTTAATTTCTGCTTCGACTCATGTTTTAGCTGATCCAGGCAGAACTCGTAAGCTCTTGCTCAATGCCATTGAAATTAAAAAGCTCATCGGCAAAGTTGAACAAAAAGGTTATACCTTGGTACCAGTCAATCTGCACTTCTCAAAAGGTCGAGTGAAATGCGAAATCGGTCTTGGTCG
>JBDLUD010000097.1:0-3819 GCA_039805465.1 Pseudomonadota bacterium | reverse complement strand
AAAGCCAATAGCTACAAGGGGCATAAGGAAACGAAGTCTCATTTTTTCTCTATTTTTTGCAAAAAATGTTCCGAAATTTCATTCAGAACGAGCGCGCGCCTGCGATTTTAGAGGAAATAGGACTAATTAGCAAAGTAAAGCATCTCTAAGTAATTGATTTTATTAGATTTCCTACAAAAGCCTACATCAATAGCGTAGGGATTTATGACGCTGAATTGCTGGAAAAAGTAATGGCTTCGATGTAACCATGGGGAAATTTGCTAGTGCCAACATGAAAGAATGAAAAGTTAAGCAAGAAAAAAGCCACCCATGGGTGGCTTGGTATTTACCTATTCTTAACTTTTACCAGGTTAAGTATTGGTAAAGAGATCTTGGTCGTCATCTGATTTAGGTAAAGATACTTGATCTTCTTTACTTTCAACTGCAATAGCAGTCGTAGTGATTAACTTTTTAAGATCTTCTGGCTTTTTCATGCCTAACTTACCAGTCATTCTAGATCGATGTACCTTAACGCTGGCTTCTGAAGAGTTAAGAGTGGTAGCGATCTCGCCATTCTTCTTACCCTCAGCGGCCAAAAAGAAAACCTCACGCTCTTTATCAGTTAACTTTTCTAATAAAGCCAACTTTTCACCATCAGTTAACAAATCTGGGTTAACTGAAATAGTTTCTGAAGAGTCTGATTTCTTATTAATTGATTTTTCTTTAACTGGTTTATCAACAGTATTAATAAGAGCAGTTTTTACAGTGGATTTCTCATTGCTAATTGATTTATTGGTATTTGTTACTTTTACCAATCCACCCTTGATTAAGAGGTCTTCAGAAATCTGAATTGACCAAGCAATATTAGCAACCAAAGTAGCAATCAGGTTAACCAAGCTGGTCAAATAAACAATTTCAGAATCGACAACAATATAATCACTTCCTTTGGCGGCTAATGCTCCTAAAGTTAATAAGCCCATGAAGATACCCTGAATCCAAAACACACCACTGATCAAATAGATGTATTTACTTTTAGTTTGCATGGCTTGAACACCAGCGAACCAACCACTATATATAAGTGTTGCTGAAATTGGAGCCAATAAAATAGCTTCAAGACTTCCTAATGGTGCATCGAACAAACGGCTGAAATGGAATAAAGTTGCCGTTACTACCACACCACCCAAGCATATTAAGGATGCTTTTTTAGGTAATGCGTATCCAGCCCATATGCCTAGCGAGCTCAATATGACCAAGCTTCCAAGTAATACTGAAATAGGACCTATCACCCAGGTATTGGGCAAGGTATCACCTATATTAAGCAGAGTTAAGATGTAACCAAGGCCTAAAAGGAAGCTTCCTGATGCCCAAAGGTGGGCAGAGAATCCTTTTTTCCTTAATAAAATCAACTGGCTAACGGAAAAAGAGATGGCTATAAAGCCAGTTAAGATGATGGTTGTAGCGTTATCTAGAGGTAACATGATTAACCTTAACCTTTGTGTTTATTTAAAGAACTGTGAAATTTACCTGAATTAACTTAATTGGTAAATCTTTAATTAAGCTACTTTTAGCTTGCTGGACATCTTTTACCTGATTTCTTACTCAGTCTTTTAGTCTTTGGATTGGTCTCAAGATACTTATCAGCTGCCCCTACTACCCTTACAGCTCTAATTTATATGGTTCTTTTGTAGCTTTAGCTTCAGATAAGAGATACCTAACCTTTCTCTTTATATCGCTTGATCTACTCAGCCATGGAATGTTTTATTCCTGATGGTATTTATTACTTAGTTAATTTGGTGATTAATTAAGCATTTAAATAAGTACGTAATAAGTTTTTTACTTAATTCTTATTCCTCTTATTTATTAAGTTGGCCTGATTCAACCTAGATTAGTTAATTTTGGTATTTTTAATAAATTTAACGTAATACTTGCCTTGACGCATAAATTTTCGACCAGATATGAAAAAAGCCATCCGAGGATGGCTTGATTGTTTTGCTTTAAGGTCTTTGCTTTATTGCTCTTCTATATAGATAGATAGCTTTCTTGGCGAGCATTCTCAGATCTCAGACCTGGTACCCAGGCTTTGGTCGGTAACTTGTACTTCTTATCCAAGTACTCTGCCCTGGCTTTGACATCTTTCCAGTCTACCTCTAAATGGGGGCCTTTGAATGCCATAACCACCACGTTACAGTCATGAACCTGTTGAAATGCCAAAACTCGATCATCAAAGGCATTACAAATATTCTTGATATTGGTTTTAAAGCTTTTGTGATTGCCAAATAGATTAACGGTCATCACTCCTGGGGATTTAAGAGAGTCATAACATCCCTGATAAAACTCAGGTGAACTCAATGCCGGTCCTCGGGCAGTGGCATCGTATAAATCCACTTGAAGTAAATCGATGCTTTCTGAGTTTTTCTTAGTAGTGATGTATTTCAAGGCATCGCCTTGAATAATCTCTAGGTTTTTATTGGGAGGTGGTAATTGAAACATCACCCGAGCCGCCACAATCACCGCTGGATTTAAATCAATGGCTGTGACTTTGGCTTTTGGAAAAGCTTTATGGGCAAACTTGGTTAATGCCCCAGTTCCTAATCCAAGCTGAACCATGTGGAATGGCTGATGATTGGATTTCTTATTAACTTGATTTAATCGTTTGTCATTCGGGTCAAGAAACAACAACCCTGCCATCATTTGCTGGGCGTATTCCAATTCAATGAAATCTGGTTTATTGATGCGCATCGCGCCTTGTACCCACCAAGTACCAAAGTGAAGAAATCGCACCCCACCCTCTTCTGAAAACGTGACTGGGGCGAATTGGGGTTTGGGATCTTTATTGCTGTTTTTATTTTTGTTTTTATTCTTAGCCATGCTGGCCTCCGAGATAAGAATAAGGCCCAACGCTTGTTGAGCCTTATTGGATAGTTCTTGCATTGATTGAATGGTTAAAGCTTATTTCGTCCAAGCCCTGGCGTTGCGGAACATGCGCATCCATGGGCTGGCACCGTCTTTGATTTGGTTCCACTGAGATGGGGCCCAACTCATTTGTGCTGTTCTGAAAACGCGCTCTGGATGCGGCATCAATACGGTGAAGCGGCCATCAGGCGTGGTCAAACCAGTGATGCCTTCTGGTGAACCGTTCGGGTTCTGTGGATAGGTTTCAGTTGGCAAGCCTTGGTTATCAACAAAGCGCAAAGCAACCAAGCCTTTGGCTTGGGTTTGTTCTTTATTACCCTGTTGGCTGAAGTTAGCAAAACCTTCACCGTGCGCCACTGCGATCGGTAATTGACTGCCTGCCATGCCTTGCAAGAAGATCGATGGTGATTGAGTCACTTCAACCATCACCAAGCGTGCTTCGTATTGCTCTGATTTATTGCGTGTGAATTTGGACCAAGTCTCTGCACCAGGAATGATGCTGGCCAAGTTAGACATCATCTGACAACCGTTACAGATACCCAAACCAAAGGTGTCAGTGCGGTTGAAATAAGTTTGGAATTGGTCTTTGATGTTGCTATTGAATAGAATGGATTTAGCCCAGCCTTCACCAGCGCCTAATACGTCGCCGTAACTGAAGCCACCACAAGCCACCAAACCTTGGAAGTCTTCTAAGTTCACACGACCTGACATCAAGTCGCTCATGTGCACGTCATAGCTTGAGAAACCTGCCCAGTCCATGGCATACGCCATTTCTAAATGAGAGTTAACGCCCTGCTCTCTGAGGATCGCCACTTTTGGTTTGATACCTTTAGAGATATAAGGTGCTGCAACGTCTTCACTTGGATCAAAACTGAGTTTAGGCTGCATACCTGGATCAGTGATTTGATCAATCAAGTCGTTTTCACT
>JBDLUD010000096.1:0-4500 GCA_039805465.1 Pseudomonadota bacterium | reverse complement strand
AGCCATCCATGCAGCAATGGACCTATTTGATCAAGTCAATATTGATTTGATGTACGCCCTGCCAAATCAAACACTCGATGAAGCCATCCAAGACTTAGAGCAAGCCTTGGCATTCAAAACTCAGCACTTGTCTCTTTATCATCTGACGCTTGAGCCGAACACACTCTTCGCGAAATACCCACCGGCGATTCCTGATGATGACAGCGCGTTTGAGATGCTCGATGCACTAATGGACAAGCTGCAAGGTGCAGGGTACGAGCGTTATGAAATTTCTGCTTACGCCAAGAGTGGACATCGTTGTCAACACAATATGAATTACTGGAAGTTTGGTGATTACATTGGTATTGGTGCAGGAGCACACGGCAAGATTTCAGCTCACAATCAAATTGCCAGACAAACCAATGAGCGTCATCCTGACAGTTACATGCAAAAGATCTTCTCTCAAGGTCATGCGCTGATTGAGGAGCGCATCTTGAGTAAAGACGATTTACCTTTTGAATTCATGCTCAACACACTGAGATTGATCGATGGTGTGCCCACACATGAATTCAAAGAAAGAACTGGTTTAGAAATCAGCGCTATTAATGGGCCGATTCAAAATGCCCTGAAAAAAGGTTTGCTGGATGAAGACCCAACCAGCTTGAAAGCATCTGAGCTGGGTATTCACTGAATGATTTACAGATGTTGTTTTTGAAGTAAGCCCTCAAATCAGCGATTGGTGAAATAAATAACAGCCCAAACAATCAGCGCTTGAATGATTGATATGGCAACAGCCGCACTGCCGACATCCTTCACAAATCCTGAAATATCATTCACATCCATTGAGATTCGGTCGATTGCTTTTTCAAGCCCAGTGTTCAATAACTCCACAATCAAAACGATGAAAAGACTCATCACAAGAAGGCAGATTTCAAGCGCTGACTTTCCAACAAAGAATACTGTTGGCAGCAGCACCAACATCAAAATCACCTCAATACGAAATGCTTCCTCAGACTTCCAGGCAGCCTTTAAACCATTAATTGAATATTTTGATGTTTTTAAAATGCGCCGCGTAATAAGATTTTTCATCATAAGTAAGGTATTTATTTCTTAATCCCCAAAAACTGAAGATCTTTTTCTTTTTTGTAAATATCAGTTTGAATTTCAAGAACACCCAAAACGGTATGAAAAACTTCGTCGTGAGAGATTGCTTTGTTTCGCTGACGTCTGAGTAAATCCATATCCAAATTTTGAGTCCTAATAAGCTCTTTACCAAACCACATAATCAAAGGTACGTTTGTTACACCTTTAGGCGATAGAGAATAAGGCATGCCATGCAAATACATCCCAGACTCCCCCAAGGATTCACCATGGTCGCTCACGTAAAACATTGAGGTCTCAAAACGGTCGTCATACTTTTTTAGAAATTTAATGACTTCACTTAAGAAGTAATCGGTATATAAAATGGTGTTGTCATACGCATTGCTGATTTCTTCATTGGTGCACTTATCTAGCTGATTGGTTTTGCATACTGGTTTGAATTTTTGAAAAGCTTCAGGAACCCTCTCATGATACGAAGGGCCATGACTTCCCATTTGATGTAAAACAATGACAATGTCACCCTTCTTTTGCTTGCTGATATGCTCATCCAAGCCCTTCAGCATGCCAATGTCACGGCACTCTGGATCGCAAACAGGGTTATTTTTAGGGGTTGTAAAATCCTCATAAGTAAATCGATCGGCAACCCCCTTAGAGCTTGAATTATTGTCTCGCCACAAAACACTGATCCCGGCTTTGCCAATCACATCCAGTAGATTTTCTTTGTGCTTGAATCTAGATAAATCAAACTTATCTCTGCCCTCTATTGAGAACATACAAGGTACTGATATAGCAGTACTTGTGCCGCAAGATGCCACATTAGTAAAACTAACAATGTTTTCTTTACTAAGCAATGGATTTGTATTTTTACTGTAGCCATTAAGAGAAAATCGATCACTCCGCGCAGTTTCACCAATCACCAATATGATCAGTTCGCGATCATCAGATGGAGGGTGAATCACGGCATCCTCACCAATCTTAGTGAATGACTGGGCTCCACTAAAAATAGTGCGATTCGCAATTTGGTAGGTCGCATACAACGCACTCAAAGGACTTGAGTAAACCCGTATTTGCTTTTGTTCGCGAAAAAATGAGGCTGAAAAAGCACTGCTGGCAAAGAATGTGACTGCTATGGCCACCAAAGCAAATAAGGCCAGTGCTGAATGATAAAAAATACGCTTAAGCGCTGATTGCGGAGTGACTTTAACTTTATAAAGAAAAAATACCGGGACTGCGAACAAGGCAGCGAAGTAAATTAAAGCGCGCCAAGACATTAAACCTATGGCTTCAGTAACATTGGTTTCTGCTGCATTGATGAGCATGTCTTTATCGATGATCACCCCATAGCTATCGGCGAAATACGCAGAAAAAGCAGCTAACAAATAAAAGATAAGCAACACATGTTTGTACCATTTGTGCATTGTCAGCAAAGACATCAAAAACAATAGCAACAAAAATTGATACAGCACCAAGACCACCATATAAAGTTGGCTCGTGCTTGAGCTAACTAACCATGCGTTAGCTTTGGCAAACATCGTGAAGTTAGCGAAGATGGTTATAAAAATGGCTGACGCAATAACCAAAAATACGCTTTTAGACCATGCAAATTTGAGCATTTATGGACTTTTTCTCAGAATAGAAGCTCTGACTCTATTCCGCTTAGATTAACCAAAGATTAAGGAATGGTTGAGCTTCGCTTGATGGGTCATAAAAAAGCCCCCAGGCTTTTCAACGAGGGGGCTTTCGGGTCTGGCGGAAGCTGTGAGATTCGAACTCACGGAGGACTCGCATCCTCGGCAGTTTTCAAGACTGCTGCATTCAACCACTCTGCCAAGCTTCCAAAACAGCCGTGATTATAGAGGTATCTGAAACCAACCGCCATTTTTTTTCATTTTACGGGTTCCAAAACTTGTTAAAATTCATAAATGTCTAAATTAATTAGCGCTGTAGACCTTGCTCTAGATACCGCCTACCAACAAATCACTGATGCCGAATGGCAGCAATTATTTGAGTTGGCAGCAAGTCGTGGTGTTTTTGAAAAACGCGATGCGATCTTTTCCGGCAGCCCCGTTAATCAATCAGAGGGTCGTTCCGCCCTTCATCCAGCCCTTCGTAACTTATCTGACCAACCCATGATGGTGGATGGTGAAGATGTCATGCCCCAAGTCAAAGCTGTGTGGCAAAGAATGGAAGGGTTTTGCAATCAACTGATTGGTATCACCGACGTGATTTGCATCGGCATTGGTGGTTCAGACTGGGGTCCACGATTGGTGTGCGATGCCCTCTATCAAGTAAATCCCAATCTAGGTAAAGCGATTCGTTTGCATTTTGTGGCAAACGTCGACAGTGCCGAATTGGCCACCACGTTGGCAAAAGCTCAACCTCGCAGCACCAGAGTTCTGATCACATCCAAAACCTTCACCACCCTTGAGACCATGAGAAATGCTCAAACGGTCATCAATTGGTTAAAGCTGAACAATGTCAATGCATCTCAACTCAAGAAGTGTTTGATTGGCATTACTGCAAACCCAGAAGCTGCCGAAGCCTTTGGAATCGCTCCAGAAAATATTTACCCATTTTGGGATTGGGTCGGTGGTCGTTTCTCAGTATGGTCAGCGGTTGGTTTTCCGATTGCCATTAAATTCGGCTTTGCTACATACAAACAATTTCTAGCTGGCGCTCATGCAATGGACCAGCATTTTGTGAATGCGCCCGCAAAAGAAAATATGCCACTCATTTTGGCATTGACTTTGATTCACAATCAACGCAAACACGGCATCACTGCTAAGGCGATTGTGCCTTACGCCCACGCCCTCAGATTTTTACCCGAATGGTTGCAGCAATTAGAAATGGAAAGTCACGGCAAGAGTGTGACAGTCGACGGCCAATCGTGTGATCCAACATCCCCGGTGGTGTTTGGAAGTGCAGGCAGCAATTCTCAGCACAGTTATTTCCAAATGCTTCACCAAGGCACACAAATCATTCCAGTGGACTTCATTGCAATCAAACAAGCGATGAGTGAGTTACCTGAAGCCAAAGAACACCATCAGTCTTTAATTGCTAATTGCTTGGCTCAAGCGCAAGCCTTGGCGAATGGCTCTGAAGAAGAATTCGCTTATGACTCTTGTCCTGGTGGCCGTCCAAGTAACTTGATTTGGTTGCCGAAGCTCGATGCTTACTATCTAGGTGCCCTATTAGCTCTATATGAACACCGTGCACTTTGCCTCGGTGCTATTTGGGGTCTGAATAGTTTTGATCAACCTGGCGTTGAATTAGGTAAAAAATTAGCAAAACCAATCACTGCTGCGCTCAAGGGTGAGAACCCATCATTGGATGGCATTGATGACATCACTGCCGCGCGCATCAAGTGGCTCAACTCTTAAATCTAAACTCTTACCTCCCTCAGAGATCTCATGGAACTAT
>JBDLUD010000095.1:0-3981 GCA_039805465.1 Pseudomonadota bacterium | reverse complement strand
GGATCATTTGAATCCATCTGCATATCTGCCATGGCCACCAAGCGGGCTTGCTGTTTATTGGCAGACTGTATTTTTGACAACCATTGATCTCTCAAGTCATAGCGATTCAAACGATGCGCAGCTCTGGCTGCTAATAAAGCAGCAGTTTCTGACAATGCTTGATTCACACTGGCGGCTTCTGCTGCTTTAAGCGCCTTTGAAAAACGTCCCGCAAAAATATCTTCAACCGCCTCAGACAACAACACAATCGCACGAGCCTCACGCTGCTTGCGTCGATACAAAGCGGCTTGCTTGGGCAAATCCAATACCGCAGCAAAGGTTTTCCAGGCCAACAGGCCAACGATCAGCACACCTAAAACCACCACAATAAAAAGATTGAGGCTGGTATCTAAACGATATGGTGGGAAATAAATGGTGATATGACCAGCATTGCCGCTGGCAAACAAGGCCAATAAGACTGCTGCTGCGAATAAGAAAGCCAACCACAATGCGCCGCGTATCATCACTGACCCTTAGCCATTGGAATTGATTTGGAGACTTCAGCGCGAAGCTCGCTGATATTTTTTTGAATCTGCACCACCGAACTTGCTTGGGCTTGAAAATGTTTTGCAATCAACTGTTCTGCTTGAATGAGATCATCCCTACTTGCTTGCGGCAATTGAGACAACCAAGCCAATCTTGCACTTAAAAAATGCAGCCTCAATTGCTGACGAATCAAATCTTGGGCTGCTGGGGTCATGGCCACATCCTTCACATCACCCACCACCTGAATGCGCATCAACCGATCACCCAAACCCTGAATAGCTGTCATTACTTTTTGAACAACAGTTTGAGATCCTGTATTACTTGCAACAGTTGGCGCCCCGGCCACTGGAAGAGCATTCATCGGCAACTGTGCCACCTGACCCAATAATTGATTCAATTGATTGGCAACAGGTGCAAGATTCTTTTGATTTTCCAAAGAGCTTTTTAAGGCCAAATTGATTTCAGCTTCATGAGTCAACACTTTGCTTAATTGAGCCTCAAGCTCTACGACCCTGGCATCAAGCTGAGCTGGGCGATGATAAAGACGCAAGCCACCCTCAATCACCAACCAAACAAGACAAACGGCAATAGCGATCCACAAAGCTCTCCATAAGCCTTTACCCAAAGCTTCTGATTGCATCTGTTTAGCAGTTTTTGTATTTACTTGATCGAGTTCTGCAGCCATTTCAATTCCTAATTTTTATTGCCGTACCACTGATCAATTTTGACAAGCAACTGATCATCCCCTGGAGTACAGCAATCAACATTTTTAAATCCAAGCTCTTTACATAATTGAGCAATTCGCTCATGCGTACACAACATCATAGCTTCATTTAACCAAGACTCTGCCCATGATGAATTTTCTTTTAAAAATTGAGCAAAATATCTCACCGCCTCAGAAGAAGTCAGAACACAGATTGAGTCAGTGGGGAGTGATTTCTTCAAACCTAGCCAAGCTGGCGCATCATCGGCCAAAGGCATTCTTTTATAGGTCGACACTGAATGAATTTCTGCGCCTTGTAATAAAAATTGCTCACCAAGCCAGGCTCTTCCTCCAATACCTTTTAGAAAGAGAATATTTTTACCCGCCCAAGATGCTTGAGCCTGACTCAAGATCTTCCATAGACCTTCCGAATCCCATTCCATTGGATTGCTGGGCGCATAAATGGTGTAGCCATTCTCAGCTGTGATGCCATGATGACTCAATGTTTCCAAACTACCACCACCCACCACCGCTACCGGGAGGTTTTTTGGCCACTCCGTTTGCAATAAGCGCATCGAACACTCAACCGCATTTGGACTCACAAAAACTGCCAAATCGCTGACTGGCAAAAGTTCTTTTAAACGATTGGCATCTGCTGGGTTTTCATTGGGCACAATCGACAACAATGGCAACTGAATTTGTTCCAGCATCGGAAACTTCCGATGTAATAACTCTCCCAATCTTAGAGACTGTCCTAGTGGGCGAGTTAGAACAATATTGGGCATGAGTTATTTTGAGTTTTCGCGTGGATTATCTTGGGGGCAATAAATCTTTAGCGCCCTGAGCAATCAACTCATCGGCAACTTGCAAACCCATCTTGTCTGCATGATCCATGCTGGCAATCGATAACTTCTTTTCAGCTCGACAAATACTTTGGCCATCCGTACTAGCAACAAAAGAGCGAAGATACAAAGAGTCTGAACCTTCCCAAATGGCATAGGCCGCCAAAGGAACATCACAAGAACCTCCAAGCGCTCTAGAAACAGCTCTTTCTGCAGTCACAGCCATGGCAGACGGCGCATGATTCAAAGGTGCAAGCCAACCCTTCATTTCTGGTCTTCCTGCTCGGGTCTCAATGCCTAAAGCACCTTGGCCAGCCGCTGGCAAACTGTCTTCAGGAGCCAATAAGCTACGGATACGTTCAGCCATCCCTAAACGCTTAAGACCTGCAGCAGCCAAAATGATGGCTGCATACTCACCCTTGTCCAATTTACCCAAACGGGTGTCTAAATTGCCTCGCAGAGGCTGAATATTCAAATGGGGATAGCGAGAGCGCAAGGAAGCCTCACGACGCAAACTAGCGGTTCCTACGACGGCCCCAGCGGGTAAATCCGCCAAAGTTGCGTAGTCATTGGAAACAAATGCATCCCTGGCATCTTCACGCTCCATGATGCAAGACAATTCAAAACCCTCAGGCAACTGCATCGGAACGTCCTTGAGGGAATGGACCGCTAAATCAGCTCGCCCCTCCTCCAGAGCTACCTCTAGCTCTTTGACAAAAAGGCCCTTACCGCCCACTTTTGAAAGGGTTCTGTCCAAAATCTGATCGCCCCGGGTGGTCATGCCCAAAATACTGACGTCGCAGTCTGGGTAAAGCTTTTTCAAGCAATCGCGAACATATTCAGCCTGCCACATGGCCAAACGGCTCTCTCGGGAGGCAATTACCAGCTTTTTAGGATAAGAAATTTGTGTCATAACCATAAGGATAAGGCCTTTGAGGCAATATACTTATATTTATGGCAGATTTAGATAAAAACAAGAACTCTTTAGACAACAAAGACCAAGCTTGGTCGGCTCGCTTCGCCGAGCCTGTGGCGGAACTCGTGCAGCGATACACCGCCTCTGTTGATTTTGATAAACGCATGGCTTTGGTTGATATCCAAGGCTCATTGGCCCACGCCGAAATGTTGACCGCACAGAAGATCATCAGTGCCGAAGATTTCGCCGCGATCCAAAAAGGCATGGCAGAGATACGTTCTGAAATCGAAGCAGGTTCTTTTGTTTGGGAACTCGCTCTTGAAGACGTTCATCTGAACATCGAAGCACGTCTGACCAAACTCATTGGCGATGCAGGTAAACGTCTTCACACTGGTCGCTCAAGAAACGACCAAGTAGCAACAGATATTCGCTTGTGGTTGCGTGGCGCGATTGATGAGATTCAGTCAGAGCTTACTGCACTGCGTTCAGGCTTACTTGGTCTAGCTGAAAAGCATGCTGAAACAATCATGCCTGGCTTCACACATTTACAAGTAGCTCAACCCATCACATTTGGTCATCACGTGATGGCTTATGCAGAAATGTTTGCCCGTGATGCTGAACGTTTAGCTGATTGCCGTAAGCGTGTTAATCGTTTACCACTCGGTGCAGCCGCTTTGGCTGGCACCAGCTATCCGATTGATCGTGAACGCGTGGCAAAGACTTTGGGGTTTGATGGTGTATGCCAGAACTCTTTGGATGCCGTATCAGATAGAGACTTTGCGATTGAGTTTTGTGCAACCGCCTCATTGGTGATGACGCACATCTCACGCTTGTCAGAAGAGTTGATCATCTGGATGAGCCCAAGAGTTGGTTTTGTGGATCTACCAGATCGTTTTTGCACAGGCAGCTCGATCATGCCGCAAAAGAAAAATCCTGATGTACCAGAATTGGCAAGAGGCAAAACTGGTCGTGTGAATGGCAATCTCATTTCTTTG
>JBDLUD010000094.1:0-4038 GCA_039805465.1 Pseudomonadota bacterium | reverse complement strand
GTCACAACCCTTGTTTTGATCAGATATAAGCACCTTCATGAGAAGGTGACCAGTGATCATGATTTATCAGGTCCTCAAAAATTTCACGCACATGCCGTCCCCAGAATTGGTGGCATAGGTATATTTCTAGCCTTGATAATCAGTGCGTGGGTAGCACACAGCGTCCTTTCACTTGAAAGAGGTCTATTACTGCTTCAAATTTGTTTATGCGCGTTACCTGCTTTTGCTATTGGCTTGATTGAGGATCTCACCAAAAAAATGGGGGTTAAAACTCGTTTAATTGCCACAGCGGTTTCCGCTTACATGGGTGTTTATTTTTTAAATGTTCTAATCACCAAAATACAGATTCCTGGTGTTGATTGGGTTTTAAGTATTGGTGTCATGGCAATCATTTTTACAGTAATTGCTGTCACAGGACTTGCCAATGCCTACAACATCATTGATGGCTTTAATGGTCTAGCCAGCATGGTTGCCATCATCAGCTTATTGGCCATTGGATATGTGGCATTTAAAGCAAATGACCCTGTCTTAGCTTCAACCTGCTTGATCGTGATTGGGGCCATTGGTGGTTTCTTTATCTGGAATTACCCAAGGGGTTTGATATTTTTAGGTGATGGTGGCGCTTACCTAATTGGCTACTTGATTGCCACTTTATCTATTTTGTTGGTGATTCGAAATTCAAGTGTGTCTCCCTGGTTTGCACTACTGGTGAATGCATACCCCATCTTTGAAACACTCTTTACTATTTGGCGCCGTAAAGTTCATCAAGGAAAAAATCCTGGACTCCCTGATGGAGCTCACTTTCATTCACTAATCTATCGTCGCGTGATTAGATGGGCGGAAGTGCATGAATCGAAAGAAACTGCATCGTATGCCAAAAATGCAAAGACCTCACCTTACTTGTGGCTCCTCTCTAGCTTAGCAGTCTTTCCAGCAATTGTGTGGTGGCAAACAACTTGGATCTTGCAGTGCTTTGCCTTATTGTTTTGCATTTCTTACGTAATACTCTACAACGCTGTGGTGAAGTTCAAAACCCCGGGAATCTTTAAGTTACTGAAGTAATTCAATAATTGTTAAGCAATTAGATATTTGGTTACTTTTGTAATTGATGGAGCAGCTGCATAGATAACTGCTTTGACATATTGAGTGTTGAATTCAAAAGTAAATACAGTAATTAATACAGCAGCAATGAATACGGCAGGAAGGTAAAAATCAAACGCTCAATTTTCTTAATTGCGGCAATTGAATCTTAAGCTTTTGTACTGAGCCTAATACTTCAACCAACAGCATGGCTCTTGATAAACCATCAGGTAAGGTTTGAAGTTTTTCAAAGAAACCAATGAAGCCTTTGAATGGCCCTTGGGTAATCTCGATCATTTCTCCGGGCTTGAACAGCTCATGCAAAGGCTCTTCTTTGGTGCAACGTTGCTTTAAGCAGTCAACAATCGTTTCAGGTATTTCTACTGGGTCTGTTGAAATGCCGAATCTAAGAAGTTGAGAGACGCCCCTGGTTGATCTGATTGGAAACCAATTACTGGTGACATCAGATAAACGGATGAATAAGTATCTAGGGAACAAAGGTTCAATGGCCAGCTGAATTTTGCCCTGTTGTTTTTTTTGAACTTGGCAGGTTGGCAAGAACACTTCAAAGCCCTGCGCTTGAAGATTTTCTAAAGCCCTGAACTCTTCTCTGACCTTGGTATGAATCACATGCCATTTCATAGATAGGGATTCCTGCGTGATTTCATTCTTAGCCGCTAAGAGTCTTTATTATTAATTTAGTTAGACACTTTATAAGCTTTATAGCCTCGCTTACCCAACATCAATAAAAGCCCAAAAAATAATCCGGCAAACAAACCAGCGATCAATGCAATTGCACGCTTAGGTGAAACCTTGTTTTCCGGTGAATAAATTGGTGATACTAATTTGGTTTGACGTGAGTTAGCAGAAACAATGAGGTCATTCAATCGAATTGTTTCATCTGTCAGAAACTTTACTTCATCACGAGTTGATAAATAAGCGGCCGACATGGATGAGCCTGATTTATCAGCTCTAAGAATAAAGCCTTGAGCTTCTTGAAGTCTTTTAGAATATTTAGCTAACTTTAGTTGAGCATCCTCAATGATGGGGGCTGCAATTATTTTTTGTGATTGCTTGATAGTTTCCAGAATAGATTCCGCACACTGAACTGCTTGAGCTTGACTTAAACCAAGCACCTTCAACTCAACCATCTGTGTTCCTTTAATAAGACTTAACTTAACCATCTTGGCCAAACCCTCCAAAGAAGTTTGCTTGCTTTCGTAACCGCACGCTTTCACTGATTCTTGTGAATAGCTGCTTGGCAACTTCATGCGAGCAACCAATAAATTGGGGTCTTCAACATTAACTCCCAGAGGATTAGTGTTGTTGTTGGAACTGATCTGGGCCATCTGTATTTGAGCAGTGGCTTCGTATTGATTAGGAGTTACAACAATATAAATAACAGCACCTAATAGGCCCAAAACACCTGCTGCAAAAATAGTCTTCCAAGACTCAATCAAGAAATCAATAATATCTTTGAGGGAAATTTCATCTTCAATATTTGAATTGAAATTTGGGTTGAGGTTTTGGTCTGACATGATTTTGTCCATTTGCTTAATTATGTTAATTATAACTTGATGCGGTACCAAATCAGGCCTAAAGCTTCACGCCAGATGAAACGCGTTCTTTCTATCCCAGCACTACTAGGGTAGAAATCCAGCGGATGAAACTGGTCTTTTTGGTAAAAACCCATAGGAGCTGGCGTGACTTTGAGACCATGCTTTTCAAATACAGCTTTGGCTCTGGGCATGTGCCAAAAATGGGTTACCAGGTAAATGTGTGTAACACCCTCTTGTTTGAGTATTTTGGCTGAAAAGACTGCATTTTCTTCGGTGGTTCTTGATTGCTTTTCAAGCCAGCGAGCCTGGACCTGATACTCATTTTTGAAGACTTTCTGAGTTAACTCTGCTTCTGTTAGTTCATTACTTGATGTGGCATCAGGAGCGCCACCGGTTAGCAAGATAGGCAAATGAGTTACTTGAGACAAAGTGACGCCATACCTGACTCTTTCCATGGCTCCAGCTGCGATATTTTGGTACTGATATTGTGGGTATTCAATGGCACCACTTCTGCGCCCACCACCCAAGATAACAATCGCTTGTTCTGCCCCTAGCTTTGAAGAGTTAGTTGTGCCACTTTGTTGAGCGCTTTGATTGCCATTGTGTTTGCTTTCTAAAACTTTAAGATCTAGTGGTGCTGACCAAGTGATGATGCTACCGAAAGCATTTGTTAGCTGCACAGCTAAGTAGTTAGTGCTGGTTAGCCAAATCATCAAAACACTGAAAACAATGAGAGATTTTTGTAAAAGCTCACGCTTTTTCAGTAAAAAAAGCGGGAGCAGTATCAGCCACAACCAAATACCCGGTGGCATGAGCAGTTGCGCTATGAGATTACGAACCGCCCATTCATAAGTCCATGTTTCCATTCTGATGATTTTAATCTTTTGTTCGCGTTATTTCACCGCTTTCATTTTTATATTTTCAGTTATCAGATTCATTCGTGTAGGCCCCTTCCTACAACAAAATCAGAATTAGCTGATTTGCAAGATAAAAAGAACTTGTTACGCTTTATTTTCTATTTAATTTGAAAAAAGAGGTGTATCAATGGGTATTCGCATGAAGTATTTTCCACATCAATCAGGAACTAATAGTGAGCAAGCAGCAGCCATGAATGCCGCTCTTGTAACTGAATTAGAAATGGACGCAAAGCCAGCGCCCATGATCACTACCAAGAATCGTGCCTGCGAATTTTTCATCCAAAAAGCCAAACTCAAGAACCTAAACCCCATCACATGCATGGGCAGTCTTGGTCTCAATTCAAGTAAGTCGATTCAGTTCTTTAATGGAGATCACAAACATGTTGAATTCTTACGTTTACTTCATGCCATCACCATGATTGGTTATGACGTAAAGATTTCTTTAACGCCTTCTGATTTTCCATTTGGCATCATCAAAGTTG
>JBDLUD010000093.1:0-4164 GCA_039805465.1 Pseudomonadota bacterium | reverse complement strand
CGCATGAAATACCAACTTGAATCAACAAAAGTATCCATGGTGTCGGTTTCACGACGTGCAGGTTTGCCACATTTAGGACAAGTGCACTTTAAAAAGTCTTCACGCTTATTGAGCGGATTGCCTGAACCATCTGGCACGCAATCCTCTGGCAAGACTACTGGCAAATCTTTTTCAGGCACAGGCACTTCACCACAAGATTCACAATGAATGATTGGAATCGGAGTGCCCCAATAACGTTGACGAGAAATACCCCAATCGCGCAAGCGATAAGTGGTTTTTAATTCTCCCAAATTCAAAGCAGCCAAATCTTTGGCGACAGCGCGCACTGCATCAGAGTGGCTCAAACCATCATATTTGCCACTGTTAACAGCTTTGACTGTTTCCTTATCTGCATACCAATCTTGCCAAGCGCTGGCATTGAACTCTTGGCCGTCGATGGCCATGACTGGCTTGATGGCAATCTTGTATTTCAAGGCAAAAGCAAAGTCTCGCTCATCATGAGCAGGCACACCCATCACAGCGCCATCACCATAGCTCATCAAAACATAATTACCAACCCAAACTTCGACTTCTTCACCCGTCAAAGGATGAGTGACCTTCAAGCCAGTGGACATACCCTCTTTTTCTTGGGTCGCTAAATCAGCTTCAATCACGCTGCCCTGTTTACATTTCTCAATGAAAGCAGACAATGCAGGATTGTTTTTAGCCGCATGCATGGCCAAAGGATGCTCTGCAGCCACGGCGCAGAAAGTCACACCCATCACCGTATCAGCACGGGTGGTGAAGACAAACATTTTTCCGTCTTGAATCAATTGACCAGCGTCATCTTTGATTTGGTGCGTGAAAGCAAAGCGCACACCAAAACTCTTACCAATCCAGTTTTGTTGCATCAACTTCACGCGCTCAGGCCAACCCAAGCCTTCCAAACCTGTGAGCAATTCTTCAGCATAAGCTGTGATGTTCAAGTAGTAACCAGGAATTTCTCGTTTTTCAACCAAAGCACCTGAACGCCAACCGCGACCATCAATCACTTGCTCATTGGCCAAAACTGTTTGGTCAATCGGATCCCAGTTCACCACCTGAGTCTTGCGATAAGCAACACCCTTTTCTAACATCTTCAAAAAGAGCCACTGATTCCAGCGATAGTAATCAGGTTTGCAAGTGGTGATTTCTCGGGACCAATCAATTGCCAAACCCATCGCATCCATTTGCTTTTTCATATAAGCAATGTTGTCGTAGGTCCAGGCCGCTGGAGGAACATTATTATTCAAAGCCGCATTTTCAGCAGGCATACCAAACGCATCCCAGCCCATCGGCATCAACACGTTATAGCCCTGCATGCGTAACTGACGAGTCATCACATCATTGATGGTGTAGTTGCGCACATGACCCATGTGCAATTTTCCAGAAGGGTAAGGCAACATCGAACAAGCGTAGTATTTTTTCTTGGGCTGACCTTTTTTATCTTTGGCCTGCTCATTCACACGATAAACATCACCAGATTTCCATTGTGCGTTAGCCGCAGCTTCAATAGCACGGTGATCGTAATCTTTACTAATTCCGGTTACTTCTGAACTCAAAACAATACCCTTGTATTTTTCTTAAGAATGCTGATTACTTAAAACTGCCGAAAAATGTATTTAATGAAAAATTAAATACCCTCTGGCAATCAATTAAATTTTGATTTGCTTAAGCCCTAAGACATCCTGCATATCAAAGAGACCATTCGTTTGCTTTGCTAAGAAACGTCCTGCTCTTATAGAACCCTGTGCGTAAGACATTCTGCTGGCAGATTTATGCGTGATTTCAATACGCTCACCATCCCCACAGAACATGACCGTGTGATCACCCACAATATCGCCGCCACGGATGGTGGCAAAACCAATGGTGCCCTCTTCACGCGCACCTGTATGACCTTCTCTCGCGTAAACAGCACAATCTTTCAACTCTTTACCCAGGGCCTTCGCGATCACTTCACCCATCCCAATGGCAGTTCCTGATGGAGCATCCACTTTATGTTTGTGATGAGCTTCCACGATCTCAATGTCATAACCTGAGTTCAAGATCTTGGCTGCTACTTCTAACAATTTAAATGTGGCATTAACGCCCACACTCATGTTTGGTGCAAAAACGATGGCAATTTTTTCACTGGCTTTTTTAAGCGCGGCTTTTTGCACATCAGTAAACCCAGTGGTGCCGATGATCATCTTCACGCCCATTGTTTGAGCCACCTCAGCATGAGCCAAGGTGCCTTCAGGCCTTGTGAAATCAATTAAGAAATCAGCGTCCTTTAAACCTTCTTTGATATCTGCTGTGATTTTGATTCCTGAAGTTTTTCCTAAAAAAGCCACAGGATCTTGGCCTAAATGAGGACTTCCCGGAATATCCAAGGCGCCCACCAATTGAGCATCAGATGTACTCAAAACTGTTTCAATCAACATGCGCCCCATACGACCAGATGCACCTGCAATGGCAAATTTCAAAGTTGTCATTTTTTGTATCTCTGCTTTTTGTTTGTTTTTATTCGTTCTGTATTTTTTTGAGTATTTTTTATGTCACTCTGATTAATTTCTGGTGTCGCCAGGCGGGATTCCAATGCCTTGCGTTGGGTTTGGAATCGTTTGAACTGTTGGAGCAGGATGCTGGCTCTCTAGCTCTGGTGCAACAGCCCTGCGCTGTGCTCTGCGTGAGGATTTAATACCATCAATCTCAGCAATCAGCTCATATTCAGTGGGCAAATCATCAGCATTTATTTTTATCAATAAATCTTTTTCAAACATCAAAGTTACTTGACGTTGCTCAACCAATTGAGTGTCGCCTCGTTTAAACGCAAAGACATAGTCCCAACGATTTGGATGCATCACGCTGGTGATCAATGGCGTACCCAAAACAACTTTGACTTCTTCTCGGTCCATGCCAAGCTTGATTTTTTCCAATTGCTCTTTAGAAATGAAGTTGCCTTGAACCATGTCAGGACGATATGGTTTCAAAACTTTTCCTAATTTGCTTTTGGAGTCATCAGACAAATTAGTCAAATTTTTGCATGCGCTCAAACCTACTAAGGCGCAAGCCAATAAGACCCACTTTCCTATAGTAAAAGTAACGCTTGGTGTAGTTCTGATGTTTGAATACATTTGCATAGTGAGCCGTGTCTTGTAGAAAGTTGATTTTACCGCTATGAGAAGCCTACATCGCTAAATAGTTTAAGCATGAGTACTTTACTTTGATAAGCCCTCAAATCTTCAATAGTCTAACGTGTCTAGCCCATTATGAGTGTTGGAAAGTTCATAATTTCGCGCTTCTCGACCTCGATAAAGTCAATCAACCACTCCAACTCACTCATTTTGCTGCTGACATCATCAAAATCCGTGAAAAAGCACATCCATGGCGCCAGTGACGATATGTTGCTTTTTTGCTAAGTTATCGACGCGCTGCTTTAGAGCACTCAACAAAATACTTCCCATTTCAGGGGTTTGTAAGACACATTCGTGATTCTCAATCTTAAAAACTGGGGATAGATCTTTTGGAATATTCACCCCTAGAAATTGATCCAAGTGATACATGGGTATCACCACCCTTGTATTTAGGTGACTCAGTAGTTCACATTGAACATCGACCAAATAAGGTACAAATTGCTTACTTTTACCTTGATTGCGATACACATCAAATCTTGCCATTAGAAGCTCCTCCATTCATCAAGGGGTAAGCCACGCTCCTCCACAATCTGATTAGATCTTGCGAAATAATCAGCATGTTCTTGCTGCCATTTTCGAGTTTTTTCTTCTCGAATTAAGCCCCGCAAAAACTCATCGCAAGCCTTAGATATGTTGATTCCCAACAATTTTGCATCCTCAATAACATCAATACTTAAAGTCAAGTTAGTTGCTTTCTTTGTAATGTTTGTTTGGTCAACGATGTATTTAGTTGACGCCTCTTTGATTATCGCCATGACAGCCTTTCATACACATTTAATATGCGCATTGTATATGCGCATATTTTACACCAGTAAAGAAATAAAAAAAGGCCTCATTAAAATGAGGCCTTTCTTCGATGCGGGCTTTTAGAAATTACTTCGCAGCCATCAAAGCCTTGGTTGCGTTCAACATTTGGCAGCTATAGCCCCACTCGTTGTCATACCAAGCAAGGATTTTGACCAATTTGCCA
>JBDLUD010000092.1:0-4229 GCA_039805465.1 Pseudomonadota bacterium | reverse complement strand
AGGAGCTGGGGCACATTACGTTAATAGAATTGCGGATGAAGGCTTGGTCGGCATCTATTTGGCGGTTGGTAGTGCCAACCACATGGCACCCACAGGCGGTTCGAGTCGTTTGTTATCCACTAATCCGATTGCCTTTGGTGTGCCTGCAGGTCCAGGTAAACCGCATCTGATTTTGGACATGGCTACCACGGTCACAGCTTTTGGAAAGATCAAAGTCAAAGCTCAAAAAAATGAACCCATGCCAGTTGGTTGGATGATTGACCAACAAGGCCAACCCATCACAGATCCTAAAAAAGCTACCGAAGGCAGTCTATTACCGATTGGAGACCACAAAGGCTATGGTTTGGCGTTGATGATTGGTATGTTGGCTGGATGCATGAATGGTGGTGCCATGGGCAGTAATGTGGTCGATTTCAACAAAGACAGCAGCACGGTGACCAACACAGGTCAAACCATGATTGCTATCAACCCTGCCTTCTTCATGGGACAAGAGTATTTCTTAAATGAAGTTGGTCGTGTGATCGATGAGTTACATGCATCTAAAACTTTACCTGGAATTGATCGTATTCGAGTGCCGGGCGAGGGTGCGAAAGCCACAGAAGAAAAAAGGAGCCAAGAGGGGATTCCTTTGGCTCCTGAATTACGTGCAGCATTGAATGAGTGTGCACAGAGTTTGGGTGTTCCTACAATCTAAAAAGAAGCATCAAGCTTTCTTTTTAGATTGTTCGTAGCGTCCCTTGTTTTCTTCATTTGGAGGGTATAAGCCAGGAAGAGCAGCACCTGCTCTAACTTGCTCCATGATCCAAGACTCAAGATTCTCTTGCTCTGGTGCGGTTGCAACCATCTCATCCACAAGATCAGCCGGTATCAAAACCGCACCGTCATCATCAATCACGATCACATCATTTGGGAAGATAGCCACACCGCCGCAAGCAATAGGTTCTTGCCAAGCGACAAATGTCAAACCTGTCACAGAAGGCGGTGCTGCAATACCACTGCACCAGATGGGCAATTCTGTTTCTAAGACGCCAGCCACATCTCGGATCACGCCATCAGTGACCAAAGCCGCCACCTGACGTTGCTTCATTCGTTGACACAAAATATCGCCAAAAATACCAGCGTTGGTCACGCCCATCGCATCAACCACTGCAATGCAACCAGCCGGCATATCTTCAATCGCTGCCCTGGTTGAAATTGGTGATGACCACGATGCCGGTGTCGCCAAGTCTTCTCGGGCTGGCACAAAACGCAAAGTAAATGCACGACCAACAATTCTGCCTTGGCCTGATTTCAGTGGCAAGCTGCCTCTGAGCCACACATTACGCAAACCTTTTTTGATTAATAGGGTGGTGAGCGTCGCTGTGGTTACCTTTGAAAGTACGTCGATCACTTTTTGATCTAATGCTTGAACGGGTGTTTTCATAAAAGACTCTTAAATATTAGGAATATTGCCGCCATCCACACGGATAACAGAACCAGTGATGTATGAGGCTACTTGGCTTGCTAAAAATGCTACTGTGTCACCGTATTCTTCAGGTCGACCCAGACGTCCAATAGGAATAGACTTTAAGCTGTCAGCCTCGACATCCTCGAGAGAAATATTCTCACGCTTTGCACGAGATTCATCCAAAAAACGAATGCGATCTGTCGCAATTCTTCCTGGAACAATGACGTTCGCAGTGATACCGTGAGGAGCAAGTTCGCGAGATAAAGTTTTAGACCAAGCGTGCAAAGAGGCTCTCAAAGTATTTGAAATGCCCAAGTTAGCGATGGGGATGATGGCGCCTGATGATGTGCTGGTGATAACTCGCCCCCATCCACGTTGCTTCATACCAGGTATAGCACGATCAGTGATGGCAATTACTGAGAGAACCATCTCTTGAAACTTTTCAATCCAAAGTGCGGTTGATTGTCCTGCGGCAGTTGCTGGGGGAGGTCCGCCGGTGTTGTTCACCAAGATATCAACGGGACCAAGATTTTTTTCAATTTGTGTGAATAATTCATCGATGGCTGCTAGATTACCTAAATCCCAAGCGATGCAATAAGCCTTACCACCTGCAGCTTCGATGGCTTGTGCAGTCTTCTCTAAGTTCGCCATTGTTCTGCCAGCTAAAGCTACCTTGGCACCTTCTTTACCAAGAGATAAGGCTATAGCACGACCCAAACCGCTACCAGCGCCAAACACCAAGGCGGTTTTGTTTTTAATGCCTAAATCCATTATTCAATTTCCTTTAATCGTTTTGTTTGTCTCATTGTTAATCGTTCAATATCTTTGATATCTGCTGGTGATAGTTTCGGGCCAGGTTTGCGAACTGCGGCTGATGCAATTACGCCGCGTTCAGCCAAGATGTACTTGCGCACGGCTAAACCAATATTGGCTTGCTGTTCATATTTGGCCAATGGTAAATAAGCATCGTAGACATCACAGGCTTTTTCCACATCGCCTTTTGCAAATAACTCGCAAACACGCACCATCATTTCAGGATAAGCAAAACCGGTCATCGCGCCATCTGCGCCACGAATCATTTCTTCTGTCAAAAAGAGACCGCCACCATTACCCGTCAGAATTGAGACTCGCTCAATTTCTTTTTTGGCAATTGAGGCAATGATTGCAGATAACTTATTAAGCCCTGGCGAGTCCTCATGCTTGAGCATCACGCAGTTGGGTGAGTTCTTCAAAATCTTCAGGATCACTGGTGTTGACATCTGCACACCCGTTGAAACGGGGTGGTCTTGAAGACACCATGGCACATCAGATCCTAGAGTCTCGTTCACCATGTCAAAGTAAGCGGTGATTTGATCATCCGTGCGAAGAGTGGAAGGAGGTGCCACCATCACACCTGCTGCGCCCATGTCCATCACCGAAGTGGTCAATTCTTTCATGGGAGCAAATCCTGGGGCGGATGCACCGACCACCACAGGTACTCGTCCATTCACGCGCTTTAATACTCGCGCCACAAAAGTTTTTGACTCTTCAGCAGTCAACTTGGTGGCTTCACCCATGATGCCAAGAATCGTGAGACCAGTGACACCGCAATCCAAATAAAAATCCACCATGGAGTCGGTGCTCTCTAAATCAAGAGCACCATTTTCTTTAAATGGTGTCACGGCAATTAAATAAACACCGCGGCTGTTGCGATTGAACCCGCTCATGCTGGTGCCCCCGTAGATTTTTTATTTCTAATGAACTGCATCGCTACTACCAAAGAAAAGCCCACAAAACCAGCAAGGTCTGAGTAATTGGATGGATATGCCAAGGCAACGCCAGAAAAAATCAGAATCCAACGCTCAAATAAAGTGGTTTTTGCCAAGAACCATCCTTGTAAACCGCCTGCTAAAGCAATCACACCAGCAACTGCCGTGAAACTCACCCAAGCAATCTGAAGCCAATCTGCATTGGCCAAGGCCTTGGTGGAGCCCATCAACAAAAGAGCACTGCCAGATTTATCTAAGACAAACATGAAAGGCACCAAAATCGCTGGAGCAACGTACTTCCAACTTTGCAATGTTGTTTTGTAAGGATTGCCTTTACAGATCGCTGCAGCAGCAAATGGTGAGAGTGCTGTTGGAGGAGATACTTCGGATAAAACAGCGTAGTAGAAGATGAACATGTGCGCTGCAAAAGCCGGAACTCCTAAATTGATCAGAGCTGGGGCTGTGATCACAGCACAAATGATGTATGAAGCCGTCACTGGCACTGCCAATCCCACAACCCAAACAATCATCGCGGTATAAATGGCGGTTAATAACAATGAGCCATCAGCCAACTGAATGATGATGGAGCTGAATTTAAGACCTAAACCAGTCAAAGTCACGGTACCAACAATCAAGCCAGCCCCAATACAGGTTGCTGCAATGCTGATCACGCCAGACGAACCGCTGGCCAAAGCTTTGATCAAGTTAGACTCATAAAAAGACTTGATGACTGATTGTTTGCCACTGAACATATCCCAAGGCAAGATGGCCGTGTCAGCTCTTAACATGCTGGTTGCCGCAGAAAGGACCGTGGCCCAAAATACCGACATCACAGGTGAAAAGCCCATCATCATGAACACCACGATCGAAATCAGTGAGAAGAAGTGGTACCAATACTTCTTGGCGAGATTCCATGCCGTATCTACTTTCTCAATTTTGATGGCAGACATATTGTATTTTTTGACATCAATTTCAACCATGACAAATAAGCCAAGGTAAAAAAGGATGGTTGGAATACAAGCCATCAACAAAAC
>JBDLUD010000091.1:0-4337 GCA_039805465.1 Pseudomonadota bacterium | reverse complement strand
AGGAACCTTCTGCATTGCGTGCTCACGGATTTTAAACGTAATTTTCTCGTTCCGCAAATCAACTTCAGCCCTAAATCCTTGTTTTTTGAGGATTTGCTGTACTTTTTCAGCATATTCGGCTGAATTTCCGGAAATATTCATCACTATGCACTGAGTTGGTGCAAGCCAGGTAGGCATCGCACCCGCATGGTTTTCGATCAAAATACCGATAAATCGCTCCAAAGAACCGACGATCGCACGGTGCAACATCACCGGAACTTGACGATCATTGTCAGCAGAAACGTATTCAGCGCCTAAACGAAGTGGCATTGAAAAGTCGACTTGCATGGTGCCGCACTGCCAAGAACGACCAATCGAATCTTTGAGGTGGTATTCAATTTTCGGACCGTAGAAAGCGCCCTCGCCTGGCAACTCTTCCCACTCTTGTCCAGATGATTTCAACGCATTGCGCAAAGCTGCTTCTGCTTTATCCCAAATTGCATCGTCACCAACGCGCTTGGCAGGACGCAAAGCCAACTTCACGGCCACTTCTGTGAAACCAAAGTCTTGGTAAACAGCGCGCACTGCTTTGTCAAAGTCAGCCACTTCAGATTGGATTTGGTCTTCTGTACAGAAGATATGTCCGTCGTCTTGTGTGAAACCACGCACACGCATCAAACCGTGCAAAGCACCAGATGATTCATTGCGGTGACACTGACCAAACTCACCGTAGCGCAAAGGCAGTTCACGGTAGCTGTGTAAACCAGCGTTGTAAATTTGTACGTGGCCTGGGCAGTTCATGGGCTTCAAAGCATAGGCACGATTTTCTGATTCAGTCGTGAACATGTTGTCTTTGTAGTTTTCCCAGTGACCTGATTTTTCCCAGAGTGCCCGATCCAAAATTTGCGGAGCTTTAACTTCTTGGTAACCATTCTCTTGGTAAACGCGGCGCATGTATTGCTCTACCTGCTGCCAAATCGTCCAACCTTTTGGATGCCAGAAAATCAAGCCAGGAGCTTCTTCTTGGAAATGGAATAGATCGAGTTGCTTACCTAGTTTACGGTGATCGCGCTTCTCAGCTTCTTCCAACATGTGGAAGTAAGCATCTTGGTCTTCTTTCTTCGCCCATGCTGTGGCGTAGATACGCTGCAGCATTTCATTATTGCTGTCGCCGCGCCAATAGGCACCTGCCACTTTGATCAATTTGAATACTTTTAATTTGCCAGTCGATGGCACGTGAGGGCCGCGGCACAAGTCAGTAAAGCCACCTTCTGAATACAAAGAAACATCTTCAGATTGCGGAATCGCTTCAATCAACTCTGCTTTGTAGTGCTCACCCAAACCTTTGAAATATTTGATGGCTTCATCACGGCTCACCACACGACGCTCAATCTTCTCGTCTTTTTTGGCCAATTCAGCCATGCGCTTTTCAATCGCTACCAAGTCTTCAGGTGTGAATGGGCGGCTGTAGGCAAAGTCGTAATAAAAACCAGACTCGATCACCGGTCCAATGGTCACTTGCGCTTCTGGGTAGAGTTCTTTAACCGCATAGGCCATCAAGTGCGCGCTGGAGTGACGAATGACTTCCAAGCCTTCTGGGTCCTTGTCAGTCACGATCGCGATATTGCTGTCAGAGTCGATCAAGTGGCTGGTGTCAACCAATTTGCCATTGACCTTACCGGCCAAAGCAGCTTTAGCCAAACCAGCACCAATGCTTTGTGCCACTTCGAAAACGGTCAATGGCGCGGGATATTCGCGCTTTGATCCATCAGGTAATGTGACAACAACCATATCAACTCCAAAAATTAAGCGCGGTGCTCTGGGGTCTTTTTGAACCTAGGACATTCCGCGCCAGTTTTTACATCAGTGCACCATCTTTAAATGATGCTTATTCGTTGGTAGGCTCGACTGAATTCGAATCAGCGACCTCTTCCATGTCAAGGAAGCGCTCTAACCAACTGAGCTACGAGCCTATTAAGAGCGACAGTTTATCACTTGTGGCTACTTCCTTCTCGCCTCTGTGACACCTTTGACCTCTAATAGCGCTGTCAAAGCGGTTTGTAAACCATTGGTCGAGGGCACTTCCACCGTGAATTGCATGCTGGCAATGCCTTTGCGAGACTGCGTTTTGACGCCTGTGACGTTGATTTTTAGGCGTGAGAACACTTCCGAGATGTCTCGCAACAAGCCCTGGCGATCGACGGCCATCAAAGCCAAGTCGACTGGGAATAATGATTTACCTTCGGGCTGATTGCCCCACTCCGTGACAACAACTCTCTCGGGAGCTCTCGCCAAGAGTTGTTTGAACGTACTGCAGTCTTGTCGGTGGATCGATACCCCACGACCCCTTGTTACAAATCCACTGATCGGGTCTGGTGGCACTGGGCGGCAGCAACGCGATAGTTGTGTGAGCAAAGAATCAACGCCCACCACCAAGACATCACCTTGACCCGCTTTAACTTTGCTCTTGCGCAAGATGATGTCAGGCAACTCTGGCTTAACAACTTCAGCCGCGCCATCATCTTTATCAGCCTTATCAGTTTTGTCACCATCTTGTTCAGCTTGTTGTGCCGTGAACCAAGCACGCACTTTTGACTTGGCGCGATTGGTCGCAAGATAGCCTCTCTCAGGATTCAGCCAATCCAATGAAGGACCGCCTTGTTTGACAGAAATGATCTCAACCGTTTGCCCATTCTTCAATTGCGTGTCCAAAGGCACCATCGCGCCATCGACCCGTGAGCCTCGGCAACGGTGACCCAAGTCGGTGTGAACGGAGTAAGCAAAATCAATCGGTGTGGCACCTTGTTGTAAAGGCACGACTTGCCCCAAAGGTGTCAGCACATAGATTTGATCGTCAAGCTCTTGCCCTTTGAGTTGATCCCAAGCATCTTCTTTCCAGGCAATTAATTGTCTGGCCCAAGCAATGCGACGGTCGTACTCTTCCTTGGCACTCACCGTGCCGGCATAGCCTTGCTTGCCCGCTTCTTTGTAGCGCCAGTGCGCAGCCACACCGTACTCGGCCTGCTTGTGCATCTCATGGGTTCTGACTTGCACTTCAAATGAAATATTGTCAGCGTCCATCACCACGGTGTGCAGTGATTGATAGCCGTTGGGTTTTGGTCTGGCGATGTAGTCGTCGAATTCTTTTGGGATGGGTTGCCAGATGTGGTGCACGATGCCCAAGGCAGCGTAACAATCTTTGACATCATCGACCATGATTCGGAATGCGCGCACATCGTAGAGCTGAGCAAAGTCGATGGACTTACCCTGCATTTTTTTCCAAATGCTATAAATGTGTTTGGGTCTACCTTGCACTTCACCTTTGATGCCTGCTTGATTCAGTTCTGCTTGCAAGCGAGTCATGACATCAGCAATGAATGCTTCACGCTCAACACGCTTGGAATCGAGCAAGCTGGCAATTTGTTTATAAGTGTCAGGGGCCAAGCAACGAAATGCTAAATCTTCCATCTCCCACTTCAATTGCCAAATACCTAAACGATTGGCTAAAGCTGCATCAACGTCCAAGATGTCCTGCGCCCAAGAAGTTGGGGTCTCGATTCTTTGTGAGGTGACCCAACGCAAGGTTTGCACCACTGATGCTAAATGCAATAGCACCACGCGCAAGTCATGCGCAAATGCCAACAGCATTTTTCTTAAAACTTCTACTTGGGCTTGTGCACTTTGACCAAGTTGACTGGAGGATTGACGGGCAATTTTTAATTGCGCTGCTTTGAGCGCTCGATAACCCATGATCAATTGAGCAACTTCTTGCCCCAATTGTTTTTCTAGGGATTCTTTAGAGAGTGTTGAGTCAAGATGCTCAGCCGCCAAGCAACTGGCTTCATCTAACTTTAAGAAGAGCAGGATCTCCTTCACGCCCATGGCATGGGCATGAAGGTCTTCGCCAAACAATAAATCAGTCTTAACTATAGAACTCACGTGCTAAGGATACCTGTTCTGGCGTGATGAATGCCGGAGCATGCCCCACACCAAGAATTTCCGTGCTTTTTGCTCTAGGGTTGCGACGACACATCTCGCTGACCGTCTTCGCTGAAATCAAATCAGATTCTGAACCACGCACAATCAGCATTTCAGCAGTGATCGCATCGTAGGCCTTCCAGGTCATCATTTCACCCATCATGGAAGTCATCTTATTGACCGCTGCAAATGGTTTAACGATGTCCGGGTCGTAATGCACCACCCATTGATCACCATCTTTTTTCAAATGAGGACCGTTATAGTCTTTCCACTGCTTTGGTGTGAAAGTTCCAAAAGGTTCACAAATGCGATTGAGGTAAATCAAGCCTTCTTTTTTGCTCTTAAAGCGCAAAGGCTTACCAACATAATCATTCAAGCGT
>JBDLUD010000090.1:0-4428 GCA_039805465.1 Pseudomonadota bacterium | reverse complement strand
AATTAATGCCCTCGTGCTTTAGGGCAAACAAGAGATGACTTAAAAGGGTTTCATCTTTAGGAGCTACCTTTACTGGTATCAACAAGGCACTTTGGGTCGTCGTTACGCTAGTTACAGGCGCAAGGCGCGCAGGCATTAGCGGGTCAAAGGCGCTTAAATTCAGCTGAGTTTTTAATTTTGAATAGCCAACTTCGCTCATCTCTACCCTTCAGAACTACTTTTTTATCTGGACACCTATTTTCTCATACTTTTTTATACAAATTTACACTTTTTTATATAAAAATACACTTTATTAAACTTTTTTATACATACGCAAGATTTACCCAACCTTTTTATATGTAGCAACACTTTTTTATAGAAATTATGGAATTGTCTAATCTTTTAATCAGAATCACCCCATATGGACTAGGCAAATAGGCTGCATCACCAGTCGTCCAAGCAAATGACATACTTCATATCACTCTATGTTGAACCCCCATATTTTCAATGGGGCTAAGGATTCTCTCTCGACCTCGAACACATATTGTTATTTTCTCAAACTCATCAATCAAATACGCCTCATCAAAAATCTCAATTAATTGAGATTTCTTTAAAAAAGAAAATCTAAATACCTATTTACTCATACCTCAATGCCTGTATTGGCTGCATGGATGATGCTTTGCGAGCAGGATAGTAGCCAAAGAAAATACCGATCACTGCTGAAAAACCCACTGCCAAAACAATCGATAAGACCGAAAGCTGCACAGGCCAAGCTGCCAATTCAGCAACCAGCCAAGTTCCTAGACCACCTAAGAGGATTCCAAGCACACCACCAATGGTTGAGAGTGTGATGGCTTCCACCAAGAATTGCGACAAAATATCTTTACCCCTGGCACCAACTGCTAAACGCAAACCAATCTCTCGGGTTCTTTCAGTCACAGACACCAACATGATGTTCATGATGCCAATGCCACCAACCAATAAACTCACCGAGGCAACTGCCGCCAAAAGAATGGCCATGACTTTGCTGGCAGCTTCTTGAGCTTGAAGTATTTCTGTCAAATTACGCAAAGAAAAATCATCGGGGGTATTGCCCGTCAATCGATGCCGCTGACGAAGCAAGTCTCTGACCTTATCTTCGGCTTCTTTCATATCAGCGCCATCTTTGGTTTTGATAAAGATAGAACTCACCCGGCCAATGCGTCCTTGTAAAGCACCAAAAATTTTATTGCGTGCAGTGGTCAATGGAATGATGACAATATCATCCTGATCCTGTCCCATCATGCTTTGACCCTTGCGCTCCAACAAGGCAATCACCGTGAACGGCACACCACGCACTCGGATGATTTGATCGACTGGATCACCATCTCCAAATAACTCTCGCGCCACGGTTTGACCGATGATGGCCACCTTGCCAGCACCAGACATTTCACCAGCTTCAAATAAGCGTCCACTCACCAAACCCCAATCACGGGCTTCAAAATACTCTGGTGTTGCACCAACAATCGAAGCCAGCCAATTGGAGTTACCCCAAACAATTTGACCACTGCCTCTTTGCGTTGGAGCAGCCACTTGAACTTCTGGGATCTCACGCATCACGGCCCAAGCATCATCTTCAACCAATGTTTGAGCCGTACCCGTACCTCCGCGCACACCTGCAGTGGTCACTGATCCAGCCCAAAGGATCATCAGGTTTGAGCCCAAACCAGCAATTTGTTCTTTAACGCGTGCTTGAGCACCACTGCCAACTGCAATCATCACAATCACAGCGGCCACGCCAATGATGATGCCCAGCATCGTCAAACCTGATCGCAGCTTATTGACCTTGAGCGCTTGGAGGGCAATGGGTAAATTCAAGACAAACCCCCAAGTGAACCAACTTTTTTGTTAGGACTGTCATCAATGATTCTGCCATCTTTAAATGTGATCGTGCGTGATGCATAGGCAGCCACTTCCGGCTCGTGGGTGACCACCACCACGGTCATTCCTTGCTGATTCAGTTGCGTTAAAAGTGCCATCACTTCCGCACTCGTTTTAGAGTCCAAGGCACCAGTGGGCTCATCCGCCAAAATCAAATCTGGATCATTGACCAAAGCTCTGGCAATGGCCACACGTTGCTGCTGCCCTCCAGATAATTGCGATGGCGTGTTCTGTAAACGCTCGCCCAAACCCACTTGCTCTAAACGTTGCTTGGCATGCTCATGGCGCTGTTCTTTACTCAATCCTGCCAGAGGGCCCACTCTGGCATACAACAGTGGCAAGGCAACGTTTTCAAGTGCTGAAGTTCTGGCCAATAAATTAAATTGCTGAAAAATAAAACCAATGCGACGATTACGCAAATCTGCCAATTCATCACTGGACATATTGGCAACATCTTCACCGCCCAAATCATAAGATCCGCTGCTTGGCTGATCTAAACAACCAATCATGTTCATGAAAGTCGATTTGCCAGACCCTGAAGCACCCACAATCGCCACAAACTCACCTTGGTCAATACTGACAGATACGCCATCAAGAGCATGGACTGTTTGCTCGCCAATCCCATAGGACTTAACAAGCTGGTGAGTTCTGATCAAAGTCATGAGACGATTATTGAAAAATTTAAAAAAATTATTTTTAGAATAATCTTGGGCCCGCTGGTCTTGCAGCACCAGCTTTTGCACCACCCGTCATGCCAGTGATGACCAAGTCTCCAGACTTCAATACAGCCTCACCATTCTCGGGCGGCAAGACTTCACTGGCATTACCGTCACTCAAACCTAAGCGAACTGTTTTTTGCACAGGCTTGTCTTTCAAACCTGATTGATCCAAGACCCACACCTTGCGAACCATCACCCTTGGGCCAGTGCCCATTGGTTTAGCTCCAGATGAATTAGCAGCAGTAGATCCAGCGCCTGATGATTTAGGGCCTGCAGATCTAGAATCTGATTTATTTTCAGCCGCAGATTCTGTATTAGGCATCTTGAACCGCAAAGCTGCATTTGAAATGCGCAACACTTTTTCTTTTTGCTCAGTGATGATTGATGTGTTTGCTGTCATGCCTGGCAAAAGTTTTAAATCTGTATTTTGCGCAGTTAACAAGACGGTGTAAGTGATGACGTTTTGCACATTGATGGGAGCTTTGCGAACTTGCTTGACCTTGCTTTGGAAAAGCTTGCCCGGAAATGCATCCACCGTGAAGGTGGCTGTCATGCCCTCAGTGATTCGGCCAACATCAGATTCATCAATCGCTGTTTCAACCTGCATGTCTGCCAAATCTTGCGCGATGATGAAAAGCTCTGGTGCTTGCAAACTGGCTGCCACTGTTTGACCACGCTCAACACTGCGCTTGACCACCACACCATCGACCGGCGAACGAATCACTGTATCGTCCAAGGCTTTTTTTGCCATGGTCAAAGAAGCCTTCGCACTTTTATAAGCACTCAGGGTTTGATCAAAGGCCGACGGAGAGATGAAATTCTTTTCAATCAAACGTTGGTTATTGTCATGATTGCGCTTGGCCAAAATGTAATTGGCTTCGGCTTGCTCGAAGCGTGCTTGCCACTCACGTGGATCAATGCGCGCAATCACCTGAGATTTTTTAACCACATCATTGAAGTCAACATAGATCTCTTGAACCATGCCAGACACTTGCGTACCCACTTGAACAGACTTCACAGGATTCAATGTGCCGCTGGCACTGATTGTTACTGCCAGAGGGCCTTCTTCCAAAGCAACTGTTTTGTATTGTGGGCCACCCCAACCAAATATGGATGCCAGCACCTTATAAACAATCACCAATACAAAAATTGCTATTAAAGAAATAGTGACGCGGCGCAACCAAGCATGAGCCTGCAATAAAGACTGAAGTTTTAACTTGAAACCACTCAATGATTCCAGAACTTTTTGTTTGGCACTGCTCAATTTAGGCATCATGAAAGATTGTCTCTACTGGGTCTATTTCTTAAGGTTTTATGGGCAATTCCCTAAAGTATATGGTCATCTGACAATCTTTATCAGACCTATATCAAAGTCGAGTTAAATGCCTTGTTAAGTCCGTGGTTTTAAAGACCCAAACTGCGCAAGCAATAAAATAAGAAACTTGCCAAAACCATGAAATCATTAAAACGACATAATCTTCAACTTGATCAGCAACATAAACACGGGCATTTATTCAAAGGAATACCATTTAGTGACTGCAAATCAGACTTTTTTGATGCAAAATGACAAGATGAGATCAAAAAGCATGTCTTACACCCCTATTGCATTGGCAGTTATCCTGGCTCTGAGCTCGACATGGAGTTCAAGCAGTCAGGCTCAAAAAACCGCCCTAGGTCCAGCCCAAATGATGGCTGTAGCGGATACATCAGCAAAACCGACCAACCCTAATACCCAAAGTCCAAGCACTGCTCCTGCAAATGCAGAAGCTCTTGACCTCCTAAGCCTCTACAGAGAAGCTGCCTTTAATGA
>JBDLUD010000089.1:0-4496 GCA_039805465.1 Pseudomonadota bacterium | reverse complement strand
TTACTTGAAGCCTTGATTCAACTTAGAGCTTGAATTAAGAGTTTCAACAAATTAAAAAGGCCGCTGATGATCTGACCCATAAAAGTTGGACAGTTTGATTAGGTTAACAGAAGGGATTGAGTTCGATAATTAACCGGACTTAATCCCTTTAGCTTTTGTTTGATTCGATCGTGGTTGTAATAGTGGATGTAAGCCTTAAGTCCCTCCTTAAAAGATGCCACGGTTTCAAACTTCTTCCCATAAAAGAACTCGGTTTTCATGATCCCGAACCAGTTCTCCATGACCGCGTTATCTAAGCAGTTACCTTTCCTGGACATGCTCTGAGTAAGACCTCTCTTTTTCAGCTCATGCTGATAGATGGCCATCTGATACTGCCATCCCTGGTCTGAGTGCAAGATGGGTTTCTCTCCGTGCTTGAGTCGCTTAAAAGCGCTCTGAAGCATCTGCGTCACCGAACTGATCTTGGGGCGATCAGAGATCTCATAAGAGATGATCTCTTGATTGAAGAGATCTAAGATCGGCGAGAGGTACACCTTCTCGCCTTTGATATTGAACTCAGTCACATCTGTCACCCACTTCTGGTTTGGTGCTTGGGTAACAAAGTTCCGGTCTAAGGTATTGGGGGTTATTTTTCCTAAGGAGCCTTTATAGGACTGATAGCGCTTAGGACGCACAGTGGACTTCAGGTTCATCTGACCCATGAGCTTTTGAACCGTCTTAGGATTAAGGAAGCGCTCCTGATTGCGTAGCTCTAAATGAACACGGCGATAGCCATAACGACCCTGATGTTGATGGAAGATCGATTTGATCTGAGCCTTTACCTCAAGGTAAGGCTCAGCCTGACGACTGGCATCCAGGTGATAGTAATAAACACTTCTGGCCATCTTGGCGATAGCCAAGATGATCGATAAGGGGTAATGCTGCCTTAGCTCCGTAATTACTTGGGCTTGTTCTTGTTTGCCAAGCTCTTTTGTTGGGCTAAGGCTTCTAGCTTTTTTAGATAAGCGTTCTCCGCTTCCGCATACTCTAAGCGCTTCAAAAGCTCTTCGTGACTAAGCTCAGCAATAGGCTTATTCAGTAACGCTTGGTAATCCGTTCGTTTAGACATCGGTGGTCGCCCCTTCGGTTTGGGTTTTAAGGCAGTCAGTCCGCCCCGATTGTAGAGCCTCAACCATACCCCAATCGTCGATGGAGATGGAATATTAAAGTGCGTTGCCGTCTCTTGTGTCGACCAGGATTTTTGAAGCATTCGCTTTAATACTTGAAGCTTAAAAGTAGTGCTGTACTGAACGCGAACTCTTCGAAGACCCTGAATGCCATGGTTTTGATAAAGACCAACCCATGTGGGAATGTACTTACGAGACACCTCATACTTTTGCGCTAAAGCGTTGTAACCGCCTGTACCTTTGATGTATTCACGAACAATTTGTAGCTTAAATTTGACACTGTATTTCGCCATAAAACTAAACCCCCAAAAGTTAGACTTGGTGTCCAACTTTTGGGGGTCAGATCAGAGGGTCCCTTTTTACATCTCTTTTTCTACTTAATACTTTTTAGTCTTCTTTTCTCAAGTGTGGGAAAAGAATCACATCTCTGATGTTTGGTGAGTCAGTAATTAACATCATCAAACGATCAATACCAATACCGCAGCCACCGGTTGGAGGCATACCGTACTCTAAGGCGCGAATAAAGTCAGCATCAAAATACATGGCTTCTTCATCGCCAGCTTCTTTTTGAGCAACTTGAGCATGGAAGCGAGCGGCTTGATCTTCTGCATCATTTAACTCAGAGAAGCCATTGGCAATCTCGCGACCTGTGATGAATAACTCAAAGCGTTCTGTGATGCCTGGCCTTGTATCGGACTCTCTGGCCAATGGGCTGACTTCAATAGGGTAATCAATGATGTAAGTTGGTTCCCACAGATGTTCTTCGGCAGTTGCCTCAAACAAGGCCAGTTGCAGTGCACCAAGGCCAGCGTTTTTGAGGGTTGGTCCATTGATATCTTCACCAGACTTTTTAAGCTCTTGGCGGACAAATTCCTTATCTTCTAATTGAGATGCGGTGTATTGTTTTTTAGATAACGGCGCATACTTAAGAATTGCTTCAGCAATCGTTAAGCGTTGAAATGGCTTTGATAAATCTAAGGGCTTACCTTGATAAGTTAGATTTGCAGTGCCTTGAGCATCAATCGCTGCTGCTCTGATCAGTTCTTCTGTGAAGGTCATGAGCCACTTGTAATCAGTGTAGGCTGCATAGAACTCCATCATGGTGAATTCTGGGTTGTGTCTTGGGCTCACACCTTCATTGCGGAAGTTTCTGTTAACTTCAAAGACACGCTCAAAACCACCAACCACTAAACGCTTTAAGTAAAGCTCTGGGGCTATGCGCAGATACATTTCCATGTCTAAGGCATTGTGATGAGTAATGAATGGTTTTGCTGCTGCACCGCCTGGAATAGGATGAAGCATCGGTGTTTCAACTTCCATGAAGCCAGCATCTTGCATGTGATGGCGTATAGAAGACATGGCTTTGCTGCGAGCCAAAAATGTTTGACGTGTCTCTGGTGAAACAATCAAATCAACATAGCGTTGACGGTATTTCATCTCTTGGTCTGAAAGACCATGAAATTTATCTGGAAGAGGGCGCAATGATTTTGACAAAAGACGCAAATCTTTCACCAAGATGGATAGTTCACCTTTGTTGGTTTTAAAGATCACGCCTTCTGCGGCGATGAAGTCACCCATGTCCCAATGCTTAAAAGCATTGTGAGCGTCGGCGCCTGCATCAGCATCGTTGATGTAAAACTGAATTTGACCAGTGCGATCTTGCACAGTCGCAAAGCTAGCTTTACCCATGACGCGCTTGAGCATCATTCGGCCAGCCACTTTGACGGTGATATTTTTCTCTGCCAAATGTTCTTTGCTGATTTCGCCATAGTGCTCATGTAAATCAGTAGCATGATGTGATGGCACAAAATCATTGGGGAATGCCACACCATTTTTGCGCAGTTGAGCTAATTTTTCGCGACGTTCTGCAATGATGTGATTTTCATCGACGATGGGCGTTTGTTCTTCTTGACTCATGATGTTTTCGCTAGCAATTGAATGGTGATAATGATTGATGAATAAATGGTATTAATTAAACGCCTTGTTTTAAGCTGGCTTCAATGAATGGATCTAAGTCGCCATCTAAAACTTTTTGTGTATTCGATATTTCTACATTGGTTCGAAGATCTTTGATGCGACTCTGATCTAGAACATAAGATCTAATTTGGTGACCCCAGCCTACATCGCTCTTGGTAGCTTCTAGCTTGTCTTGTTCTGCCTGGCGTTTGCGCAATTCATGTTCGTAAAGACGAGACTTCAACATTGACATCGCTTCAGCACGGTTTTTATGTTGGCTTCGATCGTTTTGACACTGCACCACAATGCCTGTTGGCACGTGCGTTAAACGAACCGCAGAGTCTGTTTTGTTGATGTGCTGTCCACCAGCACCAGAGGCGCGGTAGGTGTCAGTGCGGATATCAGCTGGATTGATATCAATTTCAATTGAGTCATCGACTTCTGGGTAAACGAACACACTGGTGAATGATGTATGGCGACCATTGGCAGAGTCAAAAGGTGATTTACGTACAAGGCGGTGAACACCAGTTTCTGTTCTTAAATGGCCATACGCGTATTCACCATCAATTTTGATCGTGGCACTTTTAATGCCAGCGACATCGCCATCAGACACTTCAAGCACTTCAGCTTTGAAGCCTTTGCGCTCACAGTAACGAAGGTATTGACGCAATAACATGCTGGCCCAATCACAGGCTTCTGTTCCGCCAGCACCAGATTGAATATCAATGAAGCATGAGCTTGGATCCATTGGATTACTGAACATGCGTCGGAATTCAAGTCCTTCGACTTGTTGGCGCATGCCATCTGTGTCCGTTTGAATCGAAAGTATTGTGTCGAAATCACCTTCCTCTTTGGCCATGTCAAATAATTCTTGGCTTGAGGTGATGTTGTCCGTTAGAAAGTTAATCGTGCCTACGACACCATCTAAAAGCTTTTTTTCTTTGCCCAGAGCTTGGGCTTGCTTTGGATCATCCCAAATTTTGGGATCTTCAAGGGTTTGATTAACTTCGACTAAACGTTCTGCTTTGTTATCGACGTCAAAGATACCTCCGAAGCTCAATCGTACGAGTACGCAGGTCTTCGAGGGTGTTGCTGATGAGATTTAATTGTTCGGCTTCCATGGTCGACAATTATAAGGGGTCATCGAGTGCTTCTATGTGTAATTGCGCTCTCGCAACCCCTTGATAATGGTCTGTCACGACCCGATAGGCTAATCTGGCTGGGTTTGGCAGGGTTGCATTCCTAGAAAACCAAATGCCGTTGAAGGACTTAGGATGGCTTGAACCATTTGAATTAAGGGCTTTTAGCTGAACTCGGAGGTGTTTTTCCTGAATCAGGGTTTGAGTCAAGACCTCAAACTCACCCACAAATACC
>JBDLUD010000088.1:0-4671 GCA_039805465.1 Pseudomonadota bacterium | reverse complement strand
AGCAGAAGCAGATCCAGGTGAAGGAAATCAAAATCCGCCCTGGGACTGAGGAAGGGGACTACCAGGTCAAACTTCGCAACCTGAAACGGTTCCTTGAAGAAGGTGACAAAACCAAAATCACTCTGCCTGAGGATTTCATAAATGATGATTGATACCAATAAAAAGATAGCTGCCGTCATCAAGTCTGAGCGAGTTAGTTCAACACGCCAACTTCTGAACAAAAGTACCAAAAGCACCATGGATGCCAAAAAAGAAAAGTTGGCAATGGTCAGGGAAAAGCCAATCAAATAAGGAGATACCGTCCAAACAATGAAAGCCAAGGCTCTCAATAGAATAGATGCCTGCCAATAGACCAAGTTTTTATCTTTTTTGTAGCCGGCAGGCGTGATCGTACTGACGTACAAACCGACCAGCATCAGGGCTAGCAGAGAAAAGAAGATTTGATTAGCGGCTTGCATGCTGGAATTATGACTTATTTAAGCTTAACTGAACGCTGTTTTATCCATTAAAAAAGCCACCTCATTTCGGAAGTGGCTTTTGATGGTGTAAATGTAATTCAGCTTATTTCTATAATTTTTACTTACTTCACAGAGTTCACTTGTTTGACACCCGCACGTTCTTTCACGGTTTCAAAATAGGCAGCGGCTTCTGCTTGAGTGCTGAGATCTGCCACTTGACGAGCTTGATTGGCGCGTAATTTTGCATCTGATTGCAAAGGTTGCTGCACTTTATTCACTCGGTAAATGGCAAAACCGCCATCATTGGCTTGAGCACTGACCACGGCTGGTAATTGTTTTGCATTCACAGACATCACTGCATCCATGCCGCTCGCCGTTAAGTCAGTTTGCTTATTGCGTGAAACCCATTTACCTGCTGTGAAACCAGCTGATTCACTTGGGTTCTTTTGAAGTGCTTCAAATCGCTCTTGACCAGTCTTGATGGCCAGTTCTTGAGCCATTCTGAGCGACACTTGTTTTTTCACATCCGCTTGAATCAAGTTCAAAGGCAAAGCAGCTTGTGGCTTGTGTGCTGTGACTCGCGCAGAAATGATTTTTCCTGGTGACAGTTCTAAGGCTTCAATATTGCGACGATTTTTAACCGCATCATCAGTAAAAACTGCTGCCAGCAACTTAGGATTATTGAATGGGTGATCAGCTGGTGCACCGCGCAAACCACCACGGGTAATGTTGCTGGCTTTTTGAATTGGCAAGCTCAAGCGATCAGAGACTGGCTTCAAACTATCAGACTGCTCGTAGGCCATATTGGCAAACAAGTCAGCTTTTTCTGCAAATTTTTTTGGATCTGCTTTGGAGTCCCCTTGCAAGATCACGTATTCAACTTCAACATTTTCTGGTGCTTGGTAAGCATTGATGTTGCTTTGGTAGAAGGACTCAATGTCTTGCTGAGATGGGTTCACTTTAGAAACAAAGTCGTTTGGTGAGAAACGCAAGACTTGTACTTCACGCTCTGTTTCAAAGGCGATCGATACTTGTTCAGCCACTTTTCTTGAACCAATGCCCGTAGCAACCACAGCCGTTAAAACATGACGAGACATGAGCTCATAACGACGACCACTTTCAAATTGATCAACCGTCATGTTATTGCTGGCCAAAAGCTTTTTATAACGCTCGGCATCAAACTGGCCGTTGTTATAAAGCGCTTTGATTTCTGGAATTTGCGTTAAGTCACGAGCCAAAGCTTCAGGGCTGATAGAAAGCTTCAATGCTTTGATTTCATAAGCCAAAAGGCGTTGCTGAATGATTTCATTCAACACAGCTTGTTTGAAAGGCACGCTGTTGACCATTGCTGAATCGACACGACCTTGCTGTTGTTGCAAACGATCCGCTCTTAATTTAACGGCGTTATCAAGTTCTTGACGAGTGATAGCAGCGCCATTCACTTTGACCAAGGCTGAGTCTTTGCCAATGTCTTGCATATAACTCTCAACGCCCAAAAAGACGAAGGATGGCAAGATGAGCAAAAGTAACAGCCCCATCAGTATTTTTTGGTACTTACGGATCGATTCAAGCATGAGTATGTGGTGTTGACGTAGAAAAAGTCAGAAGAAATCTGTGGTGGGTGCTGACGGGGTCGAACCGCCGACATTCGCCTTGTAAGGGCGACGCTCTACCAACTGAGCTAAGCACCCACAGAGAAACGAGAGTATACAGTACCTTCATTCCCACTGCAAATATTTCAGACTGTTAGGTTAAACAAGTCCTTCATGCAAAGGCTTATAAGGCTTTTGCATGAAGGTATTTTTAATACAAGAAAATCAGTGCTTGAGAACATCTCCTGAGCTGGCTTGAGCAGATTTACTGGCTTCAGCAGCTTTAGCGATTTCTTCAGCGGTTAACTCAGGCAAGGCTTGAGGCATTTTTTCTAGCGCCAACTCCAAGACTTTATCAATCCATCTGACTGGAACAATCTCAATCGCGTTTTTAACGTTATCAGGAATGTCGGTCAAATCTTTGATGTTTTCTTCAGGAATCAAAGCCAACTTGATGCCACCTCTGTGAGCTGCCAATAGTTTTTCTTTCAAGCCACCAATTGGCAATACTTCACCACGCAAAGTGATTTCACCAGTCATGGCCACATCAGCTCTGACTGGAATACCTGTCAAGACTGAGACCAAGGCGGTGGTGATCGCGATACCTGCAGACGGACCGTCTTTCGGTGTGGCGCCTTCTGGGAAGTGAATATGAATGTCTTTCTTTTCAAAGGACTCTTCAGTGATGCCCAATTTGCGACCGCGTGAACGAACCACTGAGCGAGCTGCCTCAACAGATTCTTTCATCACATCTCCCAATGAACCTGTGCGAATTGTGTTGCCTTTACCAGGCATCACCGCAGCTTCAATGGTCAATAGATCACCGCCCACTTCAGTCCAAGCCAAACCAGTGACTTGACCCACTTGGTTTTCCTTCGCTGCTAGACCATAGTCAAAGCGACGCACTGATAGGAATTTGTCCAAGTTTGAGCCATCGACTTTGATTGGAGCCGCTTCTTTTTTGAGCAACAAGAGCTTCACGACTTTGCGGCAGATTTTGCTGATCTCTCGCTCAAGCGCACGCACACCTGCTTCGCGAGTGTAGTAGCGAATGATGTCGCGGATAGCTGATTCATCCACCACAATTTCACCGGCCTTCAAACCATTGCCTTTGATTTGCTTAGGCAATAAATAGCTGATAGCAATGTGCGTTTTTTCGTCCTCGGTGTAACCCGCCAAACGAATCACTTCCATACGATCTAACAATGGACCCGGAATGTTCAATGAGTTTGAAGTCGCCACAAACATCACATCTGATAAGTCGTAATCGACTTCAACATAGTGATCTTGGAAAGTGTGATTTTGTTCTGGGTCTAATACTTCAAGCAAAGCTGAAGAAGGATCGCCATTGTGACTCAACGATAATTTATCAATTTCGTCTAAAACAAACACCGGATTTGACATTTTAGCTTTCTTAATGTTTTGCAAAATACGCCCTGGCATGGCTCCGATATAGGTTTTTCTATGACCACGAATTTCCGCTTCATCACGTAATCCGCCTAATGACATACGAATGTATTCTCTACCCAAAGCCTCCGCAACCGACTTTCCAATGGAAGTTTTTCCCACACCTGGAGGTCCGTATAAACATAAAATAGGCGACTTCATATCGTTTCGCAATTTTAATACTGCTAAATGTTCGATGATGCGTTTTTTTACGTCTTCTAAACCATAATGATCTCTATCAAGGATTTTCTGCGCACGTTTTAAATCAAAATTATCTTTCGTAAATTCATTCCAAGGTAATTCTAAAAATAGTTCGATATAGTTACGTTGAATACCAAAGTCAGGTGAGTTTGGATTTGTACGCTGCAATTTAGACAATTCTTTTTCGAAATGTTTTGCTGTTTTATCATCCCATTTCTTTTGCAAACCCTTAGCGCGCATTTCTTCAATTTCGGCTTCATAGGAAACACCACCCAGTTCTTCCTGAATGGTTTTCATTTGTTGCTGCAAGAAATATTCGCGTTGTTGCTGGTCTAAATCGAAACGAACTTTAGATTGAATATCGTTGCGTACTTCTAATTTTTGAAGCTCTAAATTCATAAAACGCAATGTTTCTAATGCTCTGTCTTTCAAATTTTTAATAGACAGTAATTGTTGTTTTTCTTCAACTGAAAGATTCATGTTTGAAGACACAAAATTGATTAAAAAAGGATTGCTTTCGATATTTTTAATTGCAAAAGTTGCCTCGGTAGGAATGCTTGGACTTTCCTTAATTATTTGAATTGCCAATTCTTTAATTGATTCAATAATGGCTTTGAATTCAACATTTTTAGCATCAGGACGTTCTTCAGGAACTTCTTTAATCGTAGCACGTAAATAAGGTTCTTCTTGCGTAAAAGCTTCAATTTCAAAACGTTTTTTACCTTGAAGAATTACGGTAGTATTTCCGTCAGGCATTTTTAAAACGCGCATGATGCGTGCCACCGTACCAATGTGATGTATGTCATTTGGAGTAGGCTCTTCAACATTTTCATCTTTTTGTGCCACTACTCCAATGATTTTACCTTTAGCATTGGCATCATTGATTAATTTGATGGATTTATCTCTTCCAGCGGTAATCGGAATTACTACACCTGGAAACAAAACTGTATTTCGTAACGGAAGAATAGCAATAT
>JBDLUD010000087.1:0-5118 GCA_039805465.1 Pseudomonadota bacterium | reverse complement strand
CCTCCGCACATTGCACCGGTTTGGTATTTCACACCGTTCTACTCAATGTTGCGTGCAGTGACTGGTGAATTCTTGATTCCAATGTGGCTTTTTGCTGCTGCGTTATTGGGTCTTGTGATTCGCGGTACAAAAGATAAAAAAGTACAGGGCATTTGTGCCGGTATTTTGGTGGCTCTTGCAGCTGGCTTCTTCTTGTTTGATGCCAAGTTCTGGGGCGTGATGGTGATGGGTGGTTCAGTGGTGATTTTCTTCTTCTTGCCATGGTTGGATAACTCACCAGTTAAATCAATTCGTTATCGTCCACAAGGCCAGAAATATATTTATGCTGTATTTGTGGTGACGTTTGTTGTCTTGGGTTACTTGGGTATTCAGCCACCATCACCAATCGGTGAGAAGGTGTCTCAATTGGGTACATTGATTTATTTTGGTTTCTTCTTGGCGATGCCATGGTGGAGCAAGATGGGTCAATTCAAGCCAGTGCCAAGTCGCGTTAATTTTGTTGCGCATTGATCGCGAGCACCCAAAAGGAAAAATGAAAATGAAAAAAATCATCTGGAAAATGTTCGGCGGTGTTGCTGCTTTATTGGCCATGAACGTGGCTTTTGCTGCTGGCGGTAACTTCCCATTAGATTCAGCGCCAAAACGTGTGAACAGTGAAGTGGCACTTCAAAACGGTGCGAAGTTATTTGTTAACTACTGTTTGAATTGTCACGGTGCTGTGAGCATGCGTTACAACCGCTTGCGCGACATTGGTTTAACTGATGAGCAGATCAAGCAAAACTTGTTGTTCAGTGGTGAAAAAGTGGGCGACTTGATGAACGTGGCCATTTCACCAAAAGATGCCAAGACATGGTTCGGTGCAATGCCTCCTGATTTGTCAGTGATTGCTCGCGCTAAGGGTGTGGATTATTTGTACACCTATTTGCGTACTTTCTACAAAGACGATACAAAGATGACTGGTTGGAACAACATGGCATATCCTGCAGTGGCAATGCCACACGTGATGTGGGAATTGCAAGGTGTTCGCACAGCCAAGTATGTTGATGAAAAAGATCCGCATGATGCGACTAAAACAATTCATGTGTTCAAAGGCTTTGAGCAAGTCACTCCTGGTAAGTTAAAGCCACAAGAGTTTGATGATGCAATGGGTGATTTGGTAGCTTATCTTCAGTGGATGGGTGAGCCTGCGCAGTTGGATCGTAAGCGTTTAGGCGTTTGGGTTTTGATGTTCTTAGCAATATTTACAGTTTTGGCTTGGGGTTTGAATAAGTCTTACTGGAAAGACATCCACTAAAAAATAATTAGGAGATTGACCCATGATGGTTTTGTATTCGGGCACTAACTGCCCGTTCTCTCAGCGTTGTCGTTTGGTTTTGTTTGAGAAGGGCATGGATTTTGAAATCCGTGACGTAGATTTATTTAATAAACCAGAAGATATCTCTGTGATGAACCCTTATGGCCAAGTGCCCATTTTGGTTGAACGTGATTTGATTCTTTATGAATCAAACATCATCAATGAATACATCGATGAGCGTTTTCCGCATCCACAGTTGATGCCGCCTGATCCAGTGGCGCGCGCACGTGCACGTTTGTTCTTGTTCAATTTTGAAAAAGAATTATTCATTCACGTTTCAACGTTGGAAAATGAAAAAGGCAAGGCTGCAGAAAAGAATCATGAGAAAGCGCGTTTAGCGATTCGTGATCGTTTGACACAGTTGGCACCGATTTTCATTAAAAACAAATACATGTTGGGTGATGATTTCTCAATGCTAGACGTGGCGATTGCGCCATTGTTGTGGCGTTTGGAGCATTACGGCATTGATTTGTCTCGCAATGCTGCGCCGTTGATGAAATACGCCGAGCGTATTTTTAGTCGTCCTGCATACATCGAGGCGTTGACACCTTCTGAGAAAGTGATGCGTCGCTAATTAGGTGACTAATTAGCCATCACTGCTCAATGGATTTTATGAGCGCCGTCCCAAGCAATAAACCCTATCTGATCCGCGCACTACACCAGTGGTGTGTGGATCATGGTTTTACGCCTTACATTGCTGTCTTCGTCACTGAAGAAGTGCAAGTTCCGATGGACTATGTGAAAGACAATGAAATTGTTTTAAACATCAGTCCTGATGCTTGTCAGCAATTATCTTTGGATAACGAATGGATTTCATTCAAGGCTCGCTTTGCTGGAGTGCCTCGTGATATCCATGTACCGATGAGCCATGTGATGGCCATTTATGCCAAAGAAAATGGCCAGGGGATGTCTTTCCCAGTAGAGAAAAATAATCCACCAGAGCCAGTAGCAGACAAAAATACACCGATTTCTAAAGGTAGACCTAGCCTAAAGCTGGTGAAATAAGTTAGAATATTGGGCTTAGCAGCAAACAAAATAGCAATAAATCTGTTTTAAAGCATCCGTAGTAATTCTGTTGTAAAGCTAGCAACATCGGCGCAGGCCCCCTTAGTTAAATGGTATAACACTTGACTTGTAATCATGGATTGGCAGTTCGATTCTGTCAGGGGGCACCAAAATTTCCCAATAAATTCAAGGTTCGTTTCTCGCATTTAGCGATGATTTTTATGGCCTTTAATGTTTTTTCATCAACATCACAATTTCGCCAGTGCTTTTATTTTAAGGTTGCAATGCGTTGTCGTATTTAGCAAATTCGTGGCTATCTCGACTGAGAAGTAGCATTAGTTTGGGGTGAATAAATATTTTTTCTTTTCCTGCAGTGATCTCCTGAAGAACACCTTTTTCGGCCAGTTCTTTCAAATAGCGAGATGCTGCTTGGCGTTTTGCAATACCTTTATTGATGACATCTGAAATTCGGCAATAGGGTTGCTCAAAAATCACGTCGACCAGCTCTCTAGAATAAATCTTTGGTAATTTATGGCGAACATATGACGAGGTATGTTCTGCTAAATCTCTGATTGCTCCGATTTTTTTAGTTGTCCAATATGATGTGTTCTCCACAGCCTTCAGCATGAATATGATCCATGATTCCCAGTCTTGATCCTTTGTAACGCCAAGGAGCAAGCGGTAGTAGTCTGATTTTTTTTGAATAATGTGACGACTCAAATATAAGATAGGTAAGTGAAGAAGACCCTGTTCAATTAAAAAAAGTATATTGATCACACGACCTGTTCGACCATTGCCATCAATGAATGGGTGAATAGCTTCAAACTGATAGTGAGCAACAGCCATGCGAATCAGTGGATCAATGTCTACTTCATTATGAATAAAGCGTTCCCAATTCGCCAGCATCTCACGAAGCAGTGCTTCACCTTCAGGTGGGGTGTAAATGATTTCGCCTGTTTTGTCATTTTGAAGTTGCGTACCTGGAATTTTGCGGATGTCCATGTCCACAGCTTTGAGTGTTCTGCAAATCTCAACTGCTGTGGCTGTACAAAGAGGCCGTTCTTTGAGTGACTGATATCCCCGGTGAAGAGCTAATCTATATCGAAGCGCTTCTTTCGTTGCGTGGTCAGCATGGCCATGGCCATCGGTCTGAGCGTGTTGAAACAACTTGTCTGTCGTGGTGACAATATTTTCGATCTCAGAGCTATCTTTTGCTTCTAGTAGTGGGATCGTGTTGATCAGCATGGTCTGATTAGGAATCAGATCTGCCGCTTGCTTGAGTTCGGCTAAGGCTGCGCGAGCTGTGATGCAAGCTTTGAGTACCGCACGATTTTCTAATTCCTGATTTGGTGGAAGGGGTGGAAGTAGATTGTGGGGTTTTTCTGGGCTCCACTTGGCTTGTTCAGCATTCATTATGTTCTCATAATTAATTTTTATCGACACGTTTCAATAATAAGGCGATTCTCATAATATGTCTAGATAACGTGTCGTCATTTTTAATTTTCATCGACATGTTTTTCGGACATGTTATTCTTAGCGACATATCCAGATAACGTGTCGATATAATCAGATTTCATCGATATGACTAGTTGAAATCTAAGTTTATCGTTGTCACTGATCGTATTTTAATAAATTTGCAGAGCTAGCTCATAAAAAAGCTTTTAAAATCAACCTATCAATTTCTTATTATAAGAAATAATCCTTTTTTGACGCAATGCAACAAAAATACCTTGAATTGTCATATTTATTCCCTAAAATAGAGTTTGTGCAGTGCAATATATGTGCTGCAAAAAATTAACTAACCTATTTGGAGTAAACATGAACCAAGATCAAATCACAGCAAAAATGGCAGAAATCCAAGGCGAGAGCTTGAACACAGCATTCGCATTGAGCACAAAAGCAATCGAGCGCGCTCAAGAATTGGCTGACTTGAACTTCTCAGCAACTAAAGCAGTGATTGTTGAAGCTCAAGACGGTTTAGAGCAAGCTTTGACAGTTAAAGATCCACAAGCATTCGTTTCATATGTACAGAGCGATGCATTGGCACCTTTGGGTAACAAGCTAGCTGCTCATCAGCGCGCTGTAGCGAAGATTGTTCGCGACGGTCAAGTTGAGTTGGCAGAAGTTGCTGAAGCTCAATTAGAGCAGTTCCAAGAAGGCGTACAAAACTGGGTAAACACTTTTGCAGCCAATGCACCAGCTGGTTCAGATGTATTTGTTAATGCATTGAAAACTTCTGTTGGTTCAGCATTGCAAGGTGCTGCTGTTGCTGAAGCAAATGCAGAGCAAGCTGTTGAAGCCATTCAAGGTTTTGCTAAGCAAGCTAAATCTGCAGCTGCTAAGCCTGCAACACGTGCATCAGCTGCTAAGAAGCCAGTTGCTCGTCGCACACGCAAGTAATACGCGATAAAACCAGTTCTTAAGAACTGGTTAATGCTCTAACAAGAGCGCAGTAAACAAAAAACCCGCATGATGAATGCGGGTTTTTTTATGATCAAAAAATTTATCTATTGATGACTCACTCATCGTCATCAGCAACATCAGTTAACTTGGACGGTAATGATTTATTGGGTTTTACTCCCAGCTTTTTAACGTTCTCAGCCGTACGGATCAAATTGCCGCGACCTGTTTTTAATTTACCAACAGCATCTGAGTAACTGATTTGAGCTTGTTCTAAGCGTTGCCCAACTTTATCTAGGTCTTCAACAAAACCAACAAACTTATCGTAAAGAGAAGCACATTGACGGGCAATTTCTTGA
>JBDLUD010000086.1:0-4795 GCA_039805465.1 Pseudomonadota bacterium | reverse complement strand
GTGTGTTTTTCTCATGATTGCGCAACTCTTTTATTTTTCCAAAGTGAAAACTGAGTATAAAAAATAAACAGTAGTCCCCAAACAACAATTGATGCGTAAGCCGCTGTCCATCCTCTATGGCCAAAGTAACGACTGATATCCAAAGTTGCTCCAAATAGGGCGGGACCTACCAAACCTGCACCAAAGCCCATCAATGAATGTAAACCCATCGCTGTGCCTTTGATTTCTTGTGGAACGCTGATGACCAAGCCAGCAGTGAGGGTGGCAGAGTCCGCCATCACAAACATCGAGTGAATGAAAGCAAGAGCAACGATCACAGTCCAATGAGAATCTACAGACATACCCAATGTAATGCCGCTGATGGCGCTGCCAATCATGACCCAATACACCCAGCGATGGCGACCCACTTTGAGAGCCATCTCATTACCAAGGATTGAGGCCGGTATGCTGATGATGTTCAAGAAAGCCACAATCAGCGTAGCGCTGATCAAAAAGGGTTGCTCAGGTGCCGCAATTGATGCGCAGTAGGTAAAGAATGCGACCAACCAAGCGCGTGTCGCAAATAGCTCCAGCGTGTGCGCGCTGTAACCCAACATATAACCAACTGCTTCTTTCATGGCCAACACTTTTTTCCAGCGCGCTACAGGGAAGGCATCGCTCAATTTCATCTGAATATCAAAAATTCCTTTTTCACCAGGCAGTGCTTTTGTACCAAGCCAAGCCAGAATGCCGGCACAGATTGGACCAATGGCAATCAAGATGAACGCCAATGACCAAGAAAACTCTCTGATTAAAACCCCAGAGAAATAGTAAGAAGCGCCTGTGCCAAGCCCAAAAAATGCTGTGTAAAAAGAAATGTGGCGGGTGATTTCACCAGAGGTCACACGATCAGAAATGATTTTTAAACCAGGCATGTACATGGCCGACACCCCCGCACCATGAATCATCAAAAAGAGCAGGGCAGAGTAAAACCCATTCGCAAAAAATCCGACACCCAGTAAGCCTACTCCAGCAGTAAGACCACCAGCCAAATAAACTTGTCGGGTATCGATGCGATCAGTGAGGGTGGTGGCGATGGGAACTACCAACACATATCCAAGGAAAAAGCTGCTGGCCAAAAACCCAGACTCGAAATTACTCAAGTTCCACTCTGCCTGAATGATGGTCAAGGCAGATGGATAACAAGCAAACCCGAGAAGGGACAGTGCTTGCGTTAAGAGCATTAAGTAAGTTGTCAAAATGGCATTTTTTTAATTGTTTTGGTCGAAATGATTTTATCCCTAGATGGCTATTCATGGATAATTGAATGCTATTTATTTGGATCTCGTCCATGCCTGAACTTCGCTCCCAAGCCCTTCAACTACTAAGCCTTTGCGACCCCGCTGAAAAAGGTGCAGCGGTGATTGCTTTGCGCGAGCAGTACCTGCAAGGTGCGATTGCCCTCAATGCAAACGAACCTTTGACTGCAGCGGGCTTTTATATTCCTGGTAGACCTGTAGCCCCCATATTAGTCAACCCTGGACTGGTCAAGCGCCGCTCGATGGTGACAGAGGAAGGTCGTTCGGTCTTGATCCATGCCTTGGCGCACATTGAGTTCAATGCCATCAATCTGGCTTTAGATGCTGTATGGCGTTTTGCCAATATGCCGAAAGAATATTACGAAGATTGGCTAAAAGTGGCTGCGGAAGAATCCTACCACTTTGATTTACTGAATCGCCACCTACAAAAGAGTGGTTTTAAGTATGGCGACTTCCCGGCTCATAACAGCTTATGGGAGATGGTAGGCAAGACCACCGAATCTATTTTGGCGAGAATGGCTTTGGTACCAAGAACCATGGAAAGCCGAGGACTAGATGCCTTGCCACCGATTCAAGAGAAGCTCTCACAAGCCCATGATCATGATGCGGTTGCTTTGCTTCAGATCATTTTGAATGATGAGATAGGGCATGTTGAAATCGGTAATCGCTGGTTCAATTATCTCTGTGATCAGCAAGGCTTGGATCCTATTGCGGCTTATGCAGAGCTGGTTGAGAAATACGAGGCCCCTAAACTCAGAGGTCCGTTCAATTACGCTGCCAGAAAAGCCGCTGGTTTCACAGACGCAGAATTGGCAGCCTTACAAATCACCGAGACAAACTGAATTTTAAGTTTTAAAAAATCAAAAGCTTAAAAGTTCAAAAAATTAATCTGGTTCAATTTGTAAAACATCAAAAGCAGCTTTCAAGCGTTTTTCATATTTCCGCTTCATCTCAGAAGCTTCTTCATCTGACCAAGTTCTAAATCCTTCTTTTGATTTGATCCCGAATTTTTTCTCTTTCAAGATCTTGTTCAAGCAAGGTGATATTTCTGAATTGTTAGATAAGCTTGGATAAATTTCTTTTGCAGCAATGGCCATGCCTTCCCATCCGGAAATTTCTTTTTGTGTCATAGGGCCAACCGCTGCATAGCGGAAACCAAAGCTGTAGCGCACTGCTGTATCAACATCTTCAGGCGTTGCAATGCCATCATTGACCAAAGCAAGCGCTTCACGCATCAAAGCATGCTGAATACGATTGGCTAAAAATCCTGGAATGTCTTGATTGACCAACACTGGTTTCTTGCCAGTCTCCTCAAACAACTGACAAACCTTTTTTGCCATCGATGCATCAGAGGCTTTACCCAACACAACCTCGACCAATGGCACGATGTGTGCAGGCATGAAGTAGTGCATATTGAACATGCGCTGGGCTGTTTTTAAACTTTGACTGATCTGACTGATCGGAAAGCCTGAGCTATTGCTGCCGATCGGAATATGAGTCGGAACTCTTTTATCCAATGATGCAAAGATGGTTTGTTTGAGCGCTAAATTTTCTGTCACGGTTTCTAGCACCAATGCCACATCTGACCAATCCGACCAGTCTTCAATGGTGCCAGTTTGAATCTGATCAGGTGAAATTGAAGCTGAACTCAAACCTTTGGCCAAGCCCATGATCTCAGAAACAACCGCTTGAGCGCGCTCAATATTCCTGCCCAAGAGAATCACGCCACAGCCGCTGCTGATGAATCCTGCGGCAATCCCCACAGCCATCGTGCCGGTGCCTAAAACAACCACTTTTTTCATGCCTGTCTCCATTTTTTTATGTCTTCCATCATACCTAACTCAGCACTTTGTTGTTGTTAGCCAAAAGGCATATAGGGTCGGTTTTATTAGGGTTTTAACTGAGTCTTTGAGCTTAAAAACAGCTTTGTTTTATCGCTTAATCGGACTAGGATATAGCTTGCATTTCAGATTCGGAAGTCTTTATATTTAATGAGATTTTTCTAAGTATTTGAAGTGCATGAATCACCAATTAAATATAAAAATAGAGAGACAGACATGCCCATTATTCAATCCGTTGAAGTCACAGCTGTTAGCGTACCGCTTGATCATGTGACATCCTTTTCCACCAGAACAGTTTCAGAGAGACATTACTGTTTGGTCAAAGTGCGCAGCAAAGATGGTCACGAAGGTATTGGTTTTTGCTATGTTGGTAGTGCAGCAGGTGAACTTGTCAAACTAGCGGTTGAGCAACTCTTCGCGCCAAAACTCATAGGCCAGGATAGTCATCGCACCGAAGGCATCTGGCAAGAAATGTACACCGACTCGATCTTGCAAGGACGATCAGGCAGCGTGATGCGTGCCATCTCTATTTTGGACATTGCTCTTTGGGATTTGAATGCCCATTCAGTCAATTTACCTTTGCATCGTTACATGGGCTCGTTTGTGAATGACCGAGTTCCAGCCTACGCCAGCGGTGGTTATTATTTGGATGGCAAAACACCTGCCAAACTGGGTAAAGAAATGGAAGGCTATGTGAAGTTGGGGTTCAAAGCCGTCAAAATGAAAACAGGTCGTTTAAGCCCGAAAGAAGAAGAGGCTCGTTTGAAGGCTGTGCGATCAGCCGTTGGTCCAGACATCATTGTGACCATGGATGCTAATAATGCTTGGCGTGACATTCCAACGGCCATGGAATACATGAAACGCTTTGAGCAATACAACCCATACTGGATGGAAGAACCTTTTTCTCCTGATGCAATTGATCTTCATGCGCGCTTAGCAAAGCTCACCAGTATCACAATAGCTACCGGTGAGATTGAAGTAGGGCGCTGGCGTCATCGTGACTTGGTGGAGCAAGGCGGTGCCGAGATATTGCAAACTGATGCTGCTGTTTGCGGAGGTATTTCAGAGTGGCGCAAGATCGCTGCCTATGCTGATGTCAAAGGTATCACCTTGAGCCCGCACTGGTTCCATGATTTGCATGCTCCATTGGTGGCTGCAACACCCAATGCGCGTTTCGTCGAATTCTTCGTGGATGATCAGGTCTTGAATTTCAGACGTTTGATTAACAAACAATTGAAATTCAAAGACGGTGACTTGATCTTGCACACCACACCAGGTCTTGGTTTTGGTTTTGATGAAAAGGCTGTTAAAAAATATGCGATTGGGAAAAACACATGGACCACAATCAAATAAGTCCTGCCAGAGCCAAGCTATATGTTCAAGAGGTATTCGCCAAATTGGGGATGCCCCATGAAGACACCCTGATCGCTGCTGAATACATTGTTAGATCTGATTTGGTGGGGGCCGATGGTCATGGAATATTTCGCATGCCGCAGTATGTTCAGCGCTTTTTACAAGGGGGCATGAATATCCACGCCAAGATCAAAACCATCAAAGACAGTGGTCCAATGGCTTTGCTTGATGGTGACAATGCCTTGGGTCACTTGGTGATGTTTCGATCAACCGAGTTGGCCATCAAGAAAGCCAAAGAGTTTG
>JBDLUD010000085.1:0-4879 GCA_039805465.1 Pseudomonadota bacterium | reverse complement strand
TCTTTACCAACAACCTTAAGGCCGTTCATGATCGCAGCACCCACCACAATCGCAGTACCGTGTTGATCATCATGGAAGACCGGAATCTTCATGCGCTCACGCAACTTGCGCTCGATGTAGAAACAATCTGGGGCTTTGATATCCTCTAAATTGATGCCGCCAAATGTTGGCTCCATCGAGGCAATGATTTCAATTAACTTATCAGGATCTTTTTCATTGATTTCAATATCGAATACATCAATGCCAGCGAACTTCTTAAAAAGTACGCCCTTACCTTCCATCACAGGCTTACTGGCCAAAGGACCAATGTCCCCCAAACCTAAAACAGCTGTGCCGTTGGTCACCACACCCACGAGGTTGCCACGAGATGTGTAGCGAAAGGCGTTGCTAGGATCTTTGACGATTTCTTCACAAGCAGCAGCCACACCAGGTGAATAGGCCAAAGCCAAGTCACGTTGATTGGTTAGCTGCTTGGTGGGCGTGACGGCAATCTTGCCCGGTGTTGGAAACTCGTGATATTCAAGAGCGGCTTTGCGAAGCGCTTCTTTTTGTTGATCTGCAGAACTTTTTTTATTGTCAGCTGTTGTCATTGAATAATTCTTTCAATCCCAAACAAAGTGGGTATGTTGAGTTTTATTTTGAATGTTTGTCTCTTACTTTTGTCTCTTGCTCTTATTTATTGCTTTTATGTTTTGCTTTTATTACTTGCTATTTTTGATACTTTTTTAGTTATTAGCTAGATTCTAGTCCTGTTCTAGGAAAACCGTCCAATCCCTGGGATTCTCCCCTTGTTTTTTAGGCCAAGATCCTTTTTGAGCAATGGTCATACAATTCAGGCATGGGTCATGAACGAACCTCCCCCTCCAGTACGAGTAGCACTACCGGCGAGTTTGATTTGATTGAACGCTTTTTTAAGCAGCGCTCAGTCGATCAGCCAAACTCAGCCATTGCCTTTGGCATTGGCGATGATTGCGCATTGATCAACCCCAGCAATCATCAACAAATGGCCATCAGCACTGATATGTTGGTGGAAGGCCGTCACTTCTTGGTGGGTGCAGACCCCTACCTGCTTGGGCGCAAATGTTTGGCGGTTAACTTATCCGATCTTGCGGCCATGGGCGCAAGCCCTGTGGGATTTACGCTGGCGATCGCCATGCCAGAAGTCAAAGTTGACTGGCTAGAATCTTTTTCTAATGGCTTGTGGGACATAGCCAACGAACATGATTGCCAATTGATTGGTGGAGACACAACGGCAGGGCCACTGACCATCAGCATCACCATTTTTGGACACGTACCAAAGGATCAATCCTTGGGTCGACACAAGGCACAAGTGGGTGATGATATTTGGGTCTCTCATCAAGTCGGTGATGCCAGATTAAGTTTGGGTGCTTTGCGCCAAGAATGGGCTTTATCTGCCGAAGAATTTTCCGCAGTGAGTCAGCGCATGCACAACCCCACCCCGAGAACTGAACTGGGCAAACACCTGGTTGGCCTTGCTCATGCAGCGATTGATATTTCTGATGGATTACTTGGTGACTTGAGGCACATCTTGCATCAATCATCCGTGGGTGCAGATATCTTGATTGATCAGGTGCCAGGCTCGAAGATACTCAATAGCAAATCCATTGAACTTCAGCGTTTATGCAAATTGACTGGCGGTGATGACTACGAATTGTGCTTCACCGCACCGAAGGAGAAGTCTTCAGAGTTAGAGGCCCTGGCTTCACGCTTAGAAATTGCATTGACCAAGATTGGATCAATCACCGAACAAGCTAAAAAATTGATTCGACTGATTGATAACAATGGTCAAGAACTATCAAGTTCACTGACTGAGCAATACTTAAAGTCTTTTGATCACTTTAAGTAATTGCCCAAGCCAAGACTTATTTCATCCAACCTTTTTTGCGGAAATAAACCAACGGGATCGCTGATGAAATCAGCATCACGATGATGGCCATTGGGTAACCAATGGTCGAACGCAACTCAGGCATGTGTTCGAAGTTCATGCCCCAAATGCTGGCCAAGAGGGTTGGCGGCATCAAAGCAACCGATACCACGGAGAAGATCTTGATGATCTTGTTCTGATTGATGTTAATAAAACCAACCGTGGCGTCCATCAAGAAGTTGATCTTGTCGAACAAGAAAGCCGTGTGGTTTTCCAATGAGTCGATGTCTCGCAAAATCTGACGGGCCTCTTCTTGCTGCTCATCAGACAGCAACTTGCTGCGCATCAAGAAAGACAAAGCACGGCGCGTGTCCATCACATTGCGACGAATGCGACCATTCAAATCTTCTTCTTTGGCAATTGTTTCCAAAACACCAGCGGCATCACTGTCTGTGACGTCGTGAGTTAAAACACGCTTACCTGCCTCTTCAAGGTTTTCATAAACCTCTTCCAAAGCATCCGCAGAATACTCAGCATCCGTTGAGTACAAATCCAATAAAACATCTTTAGCGTTTCTCACTGAACCAGGGCGCAAACGAGCACGCAAGCGAACCAAGCGGAACACAGGTAAATCTTGCTCATGAATAGAGAACAAAATATTGTCAGTCAGAACAAACGCGACGCGCACGTTGCGTGGGTTTTCATCATCATCCAAAATGAAATCCGTGCGAATGTGCAAATGGCCATCTTCCGCTTCGAAATAACGAGCGGATGCTTCTAAATCGCCTAGATCTTCTAATTCGGGCAGGGAGACGCCGAACGCTTCTTTGATCCACTGAAGTTCTTCTTCTTCAGGGTCAACAACATCAATCCAAATAGGGTTATGGTGCTTTAGCAGTTCTTGACGGTCATCCACCTGCTCCTGGGCTAGGCGACCTTTTTGTAATACGAATAGGTTGATCATGCCGGGGCTCCGATCTTGTTTTTCAACTATTTATGTTGAGGAGTTAGCCACAGGGGTTCGCGGAGTTTATCCTATAGTCTGAGAAAACTAAAGCATCACATTCAATTCTTTAGAGATTTTCATGAGATATTAATGTGATTAGATGAAAGATTGATGAAATAGCCATGAAAAACCGTCCTTTATTCACAGAACAACTCGCCCATGCTTGGTCGCATCAAGACAGCATGTTGTGCGTTGGACTGGACCCAGATCCAAAACAATTTCCCGCATCGATCAAGGGCAAAGGTGGCGCTATTTTGGCTTTCTGCCGAGAAATCGTTGATGCAACCGCCGACTTGGTCTGCGCCTTTAAACCCCAAATCGCTTACTTTGCCGCCCATGGAGCAGAAGATCAGTTGGAACAATTGATCGATCACATTCATCGTCAACACCCGCAAGTCCCTGTGATTCTTGACTCTAAGCGTGGTGACATTGGTAGCACTGCTCAGCAATATGCCATCGAAGCATTTGATCGCTATCAAGCAGACGCAGTGACCGTGAACCCATATATGGGCTTTGATTCAGTCGAGCCTTATTTGAAATACGCCAACAAAGGGGTGATTGTTTTATGTCGCACCTCTAATCCAGGTGGCTCAGATTTGCAGTTTTTAGAGGTGAATGAAAAAGATCGCACTGAAAAAGAATTGCTCTACCAACGCGTGGCTCGCTTGGCCAGCAGTCAGTGGAACAAAACAGGTCAGTTAGGTTTGGTTGTAGGCGCTACCTTCCCAGAAGAAATTGCCAAGGTACGAGCCATTGTGGGTGAAATGCCTCTTCTGATTCCAGGTATCGGCGCTCAAGGTGGCGATATTCCTGCGACCGTTCAAGCAGGCACGGTTCCCAATGCTCCTGGCACAGGCATGATCATCAATTCATCAAGAGCCATTCTCTATGCGAGTCAAGATGGAAATTTTGCCGATGCGGCAAGACAAGCTGCGATGGTCACGCGCAACGCACTGCGTGCAGCCAAGCAATGAAAATTCAACCGCAACGCACTTGGATTTGGTCTAGACCAGAGCGTGCTCTGGCATTTGGATTTGGCTCAGGTCTCTCGATCAGAGCTCCTGGAACAGTCGGCACACTGTATGCCTGGGCGTTCTATTTGTTATTTGAAATACTTTTCACCACCCACACCATTGCATGGATCATTACCATTGGTGCCATTGCCGGTATCTGGATTTGCGGCAAGGTCGGTGAAGAATTAGGCGTGCCTGATCATGGCGGCATTGTTTGGGATGAGTTCATTGCCTTTTGGTTGATTCTATTCATGATCATGCCAACAGACATTTGGGGTCAGTTAGGCGCATTTTTGTTATTTAGATTTTTTGATGCGGTCAAACCTGGCCCCATCAAAACAATTGATCGCTATTTCAAAACATGGCAACCAACGCTTGAGCGCTTAGATCAACCTAAAAAAATACCTTCATGGGTGGTGCGTGGGTTTGGTGTGATGATTGATGATATTGCTGCAGCCATCGCCACTTTATTGGTGATTGCGATTTGGGTAAGAGTATTTTGAACACCCCACCCCCACGCAACCTTGATCTTCATGAGATCACTCAAGAATTAGCAAGGGTGCTCATAAAAAATAACTGGCATCTTAGTACTGCTGAGTCTTGCACAGGTGGATTGGTGTCAGCAAGCATCACCGCATTGGCTGGATCGAGTGAATGGTTTGAGCGTGGCTACATCACATACAGCAATCAAGCCAAATCTGAAGATATTGATGTTTCACAAAACCTGATTGAACAATATGGTGCAGTCAGCGATCAAGTGGCGCGCGCAATGGCGCTTGGAGCGAAACAAAACAGCGGCTCTGATATTGCCCTATCCATCACTGGAATTGCAGGCCCTTCGGGTGGCAGCCCAGGGAAGCCAGTTGGCACAGTATGTTTTGCCTGGGTGTTGTCCAATGACCAAATGATCAGTGAAACAAAACACTTTGATGGTGATCGTCAGCAGATACGTCAACAAGCTTGTGATTTTTCTTT
>JBDLUD010000084.1:0-4923 GCA_039805465.1 Pseudomonadota bacterium | reverse complement strand
TTTTTAATTGAATCGGCGGGTCTTCAAGAACAAGATGCGCCACGTCAATTCATTGTGATTAAAAAGCCAGTTGAAATTAAAGAGGCGGGTAAGTTGGCTCGCTTAGAACCGTTTGACGGATTCAAGTTAGATTTCACGATCGATTTCAAACACCCTGCAGTTGATAAAACTGGTCAAAGACATGTGATTGATTTTGCAGACAGCACTTATGCAAGAGAAATTGGACGAGCCAGAACGTTTGGTTTTGCCCATGAAGTAGAAGCTCTGCGCGAAATGGGCTTGGCTCGTGGTGGTAGTTTAGATAACGCGATTGTGTTGGACGAGCACCGAATTTTGAATAACGAAGAATTGCGTTATGACGATGAATTTGTGCGCCATAAGATTCTGGATGCGATTGGTGATTTGTATTTAGCCGGTCATCCAATTGTGGGTGCTTATATTGCTGAGAAATCAGGCCATGCTTTGAACAATGCACTGCTCAGAGCTTTATTTGCTGATCCAACAAGTTATGAAATAAAGAGTTTTGATGAGTCCAATGCTCCAAAAGCTTATCAATTAAAAAATAAGCCCTTATTTGCCTAATTTTTAGGCAAATCAATCTTTTTTGGCTCTTTCAGCCTTTTTTCCGATTTTTTAAGAGTTTTTCAACAGCAGCTCGCAGTGGCGAGCTGTTATCCAATTGATTCATCAATTGAGACCAGGATTTTTCAGCGCTTGAGGGAAATGAAGGTGGTTTTTCGGTGCTTTCCACCTTGTTTGGAGCAGGTATTCCCAAGCCCCCAGGAGCCTGTTTAATGCCCAAAGATCTCGCTGAATAACCTTGTTCCTGAAGTTTTAAGAGGATTGATGGTGATTTTTGACTGATGCGGGTTGCAATCGCTGCATTGGTGACCAGCAGGGTCAGTTGCCCTGTTTCTTCTGAAAACCCCCCTGATTTGACCAAGCCAACTGCCTTCTGAAGCCCATTTTGATTGAGGCTCAGGTCAATGGCTTGTTGTAGCAAAAGATTGTGCTCTGCCTTTTGAAGCAGGTCTCCCAGGGGGGTATTTTTTTCAATGCAAGCTAATGCATCACGGGCGTTCGCAGAAGCCCGTCTGGGTGCTAAACTTTGAGGCTTAAATTTCCTCGCAAAAGTCATGGTTACTGGTCTTCTTAAGAAAATATTTGGCAGTCGAAATGATCGACTCTTAAAACAATATAAGCGCATTGTCGCTCAGATTAATAGTCTGGAGCAGGGCATTGCCTCGCTTGATGATGCTGCATTGCAAGCAAAGACGGCTGAATTCAAGTCAAAATTGGCCGCAGGCCAAACTATTGATGAAATTTTGCCTGAGGCCTTTGCTGTTGTTCGTGAGGCCAGCAAGCGCGTCATGAGCATGCGTCATTTTGATGTTCAGATGATTGGTGGCTTGGCATTACACCAGGGAAAAATTGCAGAAATGAGAACCGGTGAAGGTAAAACCTTGACTGCTACTCTGCCGGTGTATTTGAATGCCTTGACCGGTCAAGGTGTTCACGTTGTGACTGTCAATGATTACTTGGCAGAGCGCGATGCTGAGTGGATGGCGAAGCTTTATAACTTCTTGGGTCTGAGTGTGGGCATTAATTTGTCACAAATGGATCATGAAGCCAAGAAAAAAGCTTACAACTCAGACATCACCTACGGAACCAACAACGAATTTGGCTTTGATTATTTGCGCGACAACATGATTCAAGAGTTGGATCAGCGTGTGCAGCGCGGTTTGGCATATGCCATCGTAGACGAAGTTGACTCAATTTTGATCGACGAGGCACGCACGCCATTGATCATTTCTGGTCAAGCAGAAGACCATACTGAAATTTATGTGGCAATGAATGCTTTGCCACAATATCTAACGCGTCAGTACGGCGAAGAAAAAGCCGATGGCTCAGGTGTGATCACTCCAGGTGATTACATCGTTGATGAAAAATCTCATCAAGTATTTCTAACAGAAACAGGTCATGAAAAAGCAGAACTTGCTTTGGCACAAATTGGTTTGATCAAAGAAGGAGAGTCTTTGTACGCTCCTCAAAATATTACCTTGATGCACCATGTGTATGCTTCTTTAAGAGCTCACACCCTGTTCAACAAAGATCAGCATTACGTTGTACAAAACGGTGAAGTCATCATTGTTGATGAATTCACTGGACGACTCATGCAAGGACGTCGCTGGTCGGATGGTTTACATCAGGCTGTTGAAGCAAAAGAAGGTGTGGCGATTCAGCATGAAAATCGCACTTTGGCGACGATCACCTTCCAAAACTATTTCCGCATGTACAGCAAGCTCTCTGGTATGACGGGTACAGCTGATACAGAAGCCTATGAGTTCCAAGAGATCTATGGTTTAGAGACTGTGATTGTTCCGCCTAACCGCATCAATGCAAGGATTGATAGGCAGGATCAAATTTATCGCTCATCGATGGAGCGTTACAACGCGGTTATCAAAGATATCCAAGATTGTTACGAGCGTGGTCAACCAGTCTTGGTTGGTACGACTTCCATTGAAAATTCAGAATTAATCTCATCATTGTTAGATAAGGCAAAGTTGCCTCATCAGGTGTTGAACGCAAAACAGCACGCCAGAGAAGCTGAAATCATTGCGCAAGCGGGTCGTCCGAAAATGATCACCATCGCAACGAACATGGCTGGTCGAGGCACAGACATTGTTTTGGGTGGTAACGTTGAAAAGCAGGCTGGCTTGATTGAGCAAGATGCTGCAATTTCTGAACAAGATAAAGCTACTCGCATCAAACAGTTGCATGATGAATGGCAAGGCTTGCATGATCACGTGGTGAGCGCTGGTGGTTTACACATCATTGGTACCGAGCGTCATGAAAGCCGTCGTGTAGATAACCAATTAAGAGGTCGTGCTGCGCGTCAGGGCGACCCAGGTTCATCAAGATTCTATTTGTCCTTGGATGATGCTTTATTGCGCATCTTTGCGGGTGAGCGTTTAAAGTCGATCATGGATCGCTTACGCATGCCCGAGGGTGAGCCAATTGAGGCTGGCATGGTGACTCGTTCTATAGAGTCTGCTCAGCGTAAAGTTGAAGCCAGAAACTTTGATATCCGTAAGCAATTATTGCAATACGACGATGTGGCCAATGATCAGCGTAAAGAAGTTTATCGTCTGCGCAATGAAGTTCTTGAGTCAAAAGATGTTGGTGATTTGGTTGCCAACTTGCGTGAAGCATATTTCACGGAGTTGTTCCACGATCACATTCCTGCTGAGTCAGTCATCGAGCAGTGGGATGTTGCTGGTTTGCAGCAGGTGCTTTCAAATGACTGGTCTTTGTCAGTTGATTTACAGGCCATCATCGATGCATCCGATACGATCGAACCAGAAGATCTTCTGATCAAAGTATTAGAGGCGGCGAAGAGCCTCTACGATGCAAAAGTTGAATTGGTGGGTAGAGAATCTTTTGCTAAGTTTGAATGCTCAGTGATTTTGTATGCCCTCGATACATCATGGAGAGAGCATTTGGCGGCTTTAGATCATTTGCGCCAAGGCATTCATTTGCGCGGCTATGCGCAAAAAGATCCTAAACAAGAATATCGTCGCGAAGCATTTGAACTATTCGCACGCTTACTAGATACAGTTAAGTTGGAAGTAACTCGCACCATCATGGTGGTCAGGATTGAAACTGCTGAAGAGTTAGAGCGTGCTTCAGAGTCTATCCAAGAAGATTTGGCTGATGTGAAGGGTGTGCAGTATCAACATGCCAGTGCTGATCAATCTGATGATGAGCCTGCTGCTAGAGCTGCTGCACCACAAGCTGTTCAGTCCGGCCCTAAGGTGGGCCGTAATGATCCATGCCATTGTGGTAGCGGGAAAAAATACAAGCATTGCCACGGACAACTCACTTAAAAATTAATATGCCAGTCAATTCTCCATTACCGATTGCCAGTGAATTAACCCCTGTGAATGGTGTCCGCTTGGGGCATGCTGAAGCTGGTATTAAAAGACCTGGTCGCAAAGACGTTCTGATCATTGAACTCAATGAAGGTTCTAGTGTTGCTGGTGTTTTTACAAAAAATCGCTTTTGCGCAGCCCCAGTGCAAATTTGTAGAGAGCATTTATTAGCATCAGCAAAGAGTGGTGCGGATATTCGAGCATTGATCATCAATACAGGGAATGCCAATGCGGGTACTGGTGAGCCTGGTTATAAAAATGCGATGCGCACTTGTGAAGAGTTGGCCAAGTTGATGGGTTTGAAAAAAGAGCAAATCTTGCCTTTTTCAACAGGCGTGATACTTGAGCCTTTGCCAGTTGAAAAAGTTATTGCTGGTATGCCTCAGGCGATCAGTAATTTAAATACTGACAACTGGTTCAATGCCGCTCATGCGATCATGACCACGGACACTCAAGCAAAAGCTTATTCAAAGCAAGTTGAAATCAATGGACAAACCATCACCTTGACTGGTATCAGCAAGGGTGCTGGCATGATTCATCCAAACATGGCGACTATGTTGGGTTATGTGGCAACTGATGCGAAAGTATCGCCAGCCTTGTTGCAAGAATTAACCACGGCTGCGGCTGATCTGTCTTTCAATGCCATCACGATTGATGGTGATACATCCACCAATGATTCCTTCATTGTCATGGCCAGTGGGGCCAGTCAAGTTGAGATTCCAGCTTCAGGTCAGGCGCATGACATTTTCCGTCAAGCATTGATTGAAGTCTGTCAAAAATTGGCTCAAATGATTGTGCGAGATGGTGAAGGCGCCACGAAATTCATCACGATTCAGATTGAAGGCGGTAAGACTGACGCTGAATGTAAATTGGTGGCGGAAGCAATCGCTCATTCACCTTTGGTGAAAACAGCTTTTTTTGCCAGTGATCCTAATTTAGGTCGTATTTTGGCTGCCATTGGCTATGCTGGTATTACAGATCTTGATGTGGG
>JBDLUD010000083.1:0-5296 GCA_039805465.1 Pseudomonadota bacterium | reverse complement strand
TTTTTGTTTTTGGAAAAGATCAAAAAATAATAAAAGGAGGTGGAAAATTGGGAGCCTACGAAACCGGTGAAAAGCCGGTAAAAAATAAAAAGGCGGATAAAAAATCTGCCAAAGAAAAGTTAAATAGGATTATCCTGGTTACTTCTGCGTTTCATATGCCGCGTGCCAAAAGTTTATTTGAAAAGCAAGGCTTGGAAGTTCAAGCATTTCCTGTTGATTTCAAAATAGAAGCAAACAACAGAACAATCCTGGATTTTCTACCAAGCGCTCGAGCCATGAAAGATGATGAATTTTCTATAAGATAATTACTTTGTAGAGCTTACTATCAGGTGAAAGACCTATAGATTCAAAGAGTTAAAGACCGACCGGTCTTTTCAATCCAGCCACCTGAATGAACTCAGGTTTCTTGCCCAAAGACATAGCAGTCAGCTGACCACCCCAGACACAACCAGTATCTAAACCTACAACATTCTTTTTCTTTAAGAGTCCTAAAGTCGACCAGTGCCCAAAGATGATTTTGGCATCTTGAGTTTTTCTACCAGGCACCTCAAACCAAGGTATGTAACCTTTCGGCGCATCGCCTGCACCCTCTTTGCTCTCAAACTCCATCACACCTTTAGTTGTGCAAAAGCGCAAGCGCGTGAATGAATTAATGATGACTCTCAGGCGCTCTGCGCCTTTAAGTTTGTCATTCCATTGATTGGGCGTATTGCCATACATTTCTATCAGTGACTTGGCATAATTTTTATGACGGAGAACTTTTTCAAGCTCATGAGCCAACTCTAAAGTTTTGGTGACATCCCACTGAGGCAAGATACCTGCGTGCACAAACAAGGTGTTGAAATTATTTTTCCCGCTGTACAAAGCCATTGGGCGATGCCTTAACCAATCAATTAATTCTTTGCGATCAGGTGCTTTAAGAATGTCATCCAATGTGTCCAAAGATTTAGGCCCACGGATACCAGCGTCTCTGGCCAGCAAATGCAAATCATGATTACCTAGGATGCATTCGGCTTGACCAGCCTCTTGCATGGCTTTGAGTGTGCGAAGCACTCCCAAAGAATCAGGTCCACGATTGACCAAATCACCCACACAAATGATCTTGGATTGTTTGGGTAATTGTTTGATGAGTTGCTTGAGTTGTTGATGACAACCCTGAACATCTCCAATGGCAAATATATCGTTCATATACCCCTCAGTTTAATGGGTGATGAATTTGTTGATTTGTTTTTCTATTATAAAAAGCATAAGATTCTATTCCGATAACCAAGCAAATCTTCAATGAAATTTAATTCTTTACTCTTTGCAGACTCTCTTGAACAAAAGGGTTTTTCTGTAGAACAAGCAAAAGGTATCGCTTACGGCGCCTTTGAGTGCTTTGATATAGAAAAACTAGCAACAAAAGATGAAATAAAGCATCTAGCCACAAAAGAAGATCTCGCAAGATCTATCCACACTTTATTCATGCAACTATTGGGTGTCATCATTGGAGTACAAACAGTGATGATTGGCCTGATGTTTTTCTTACATCGATAAAAAACATCATGAGATTTAACTCTCACCAAGACCTAGCCACAACGAAGGATGTGATTCAAATAGAAGAAAACATTGATTTAAGGCTCATTAAACTGAATCAAAAAATTGATGCAGTCGGAATTCGTCTTGAAAAATCAATCGCCGATCTTGGCACTAAATTGACCACCCTTATTTGTGCGAGCTCATTCTCTATGATGACAATCTTGCTGGCTTTTATGGCCTTCTTACATAGCGGCAAATGATTTTTCTGCAGCACTGAACATTTCTGCCAATACTGCATCATCGTGCGCAATCGATAAGAAACCAGCTTCATAGGCTGATGGCGCCAAATACACACCGTTATCCAACATCAAGTGGAAGAATTTCTTAAACGCTTCGATGTTGCTGGTAGTAACTGCTGCATACGATGTTGGCACTTCTTTAGAGAAGTACAAACCAAACATGCCGCCCACACTGTCTACTGAAAAATCAATGCCTGCTTTATCAGCTCTTTCTTTCATGCCATTCACAAACTTTTTAGTTTGAGTTGCTAAGCAATCATAAAAACCTGCTCTCGTGATGATGTCTAAATTGGCTAATCCAGCAGCCACAGCCAAAGGGTTGCCCGACAAAGTACCGGCTTGATACACATTACCTAAGGGTGCTAGTTTATTCATGATGTCTGCTCGGCCACCAAAAGCTGCCATTGGCATGCCACCACCCATGACCTTGCCCAAGCAAGTCAAATCAGGCTGAATGCCGTGAAGACTTTGTGCACCGCCCAAAGCCACCCTGAACCCAGTCATGACTTCGTCATAAATCAACACAGCACCATCTTTGCTTGTGAGCTCACGCATGGCCTTCACAAAAGCAGGGCTTGGCTGAATTAAATTCATATTGCCCGCAATAGGCTCAACAATCAGAGCTGCAACCTTACCAGCATGTTGTTTAAACGCCAGCTCAAGTGCCTCTACATCGTTGTACGGCAACACCAAGGTGTGCTTCACCAAATCTTGTGGCACACCACCTGAAGAAGGTGCATTTTGAGTACTGTCTGCAAAGGTCAACATCCCTGAACCAGCTTTGACCAACAAACTATCAGCATGACCGTGATAACAACCCTCAAACTTGATGATCAAATCTCGGCCAGTAAAACCACGCGCTAGACGCAAAGCACTCATGGTGGCTTCAGTACCGCTGGACACCAAACGAACTTGCTCAATGCTGGGCACTAATTCACAGATGCGCTCAGCCATGATGATTTCACCCTCAGTAGGCGCACCATAACTAAAACTATTGACTGCAGCATCTTGTAAAGCCTTCACCACCTTAGGATGAGCATGGCCCACAATCATAGGACCCCAAGAACCAATGCAGTCGACGTATTTCTTATCATCTGCATCCCAGAAATAAGCACCTTGTGCACGCTTGATAAAGCGAGGCACACCACCCACCTGACGAAATGCTCGCACAGGAGAATTCACACCACCTGGGGTGGTTTTTTGGGCTCTTAGGAACAGTTCTTCATTTTTGCTCATGATTTAATCTTTAATTATTTGGAACTTCCAACACTATAACGAATTTGGCCATTTTCTTGATGTATGAAGTAATCTGATTATGTCGATACAGCTTGCTTTGACTAAATAAATAAGAATGTATTGAAACTTTTTAAGAATCAACTCTCTTGTTTGATTGACTCTTCCGATCCGCCCAAGTTCTGGATATTTTTTGATTAGCGCAACACTACTTTCGACATGCTCTAAAAAATTACTCTCGATTGATGGGTTTATTTTATTCAGATAGTTTGCTTCAATTTCAAGGTCTCTTAGTGCACTTTTAGTCCAATTAACCTGCATTTTTTTTAAATACTTTCTTTACTGCATTCTCATCTGCATATTCTTTATTTTCTGACTCAGCTAAACCCTGCATGATTTGCTCATGACGCCATAACTCCAAGTCCAAATACTGACTAATTGCTTCCTCAGCTATACCTTCAGTTGGCTTTTGAAGAATGCTCGCGAGCCTATCCAGCTTTTCTTTGATTTCTTTAGCAATTCTCAGAGTTAATTCTGTATCAGGCATCAAGAACCTTTGATTGATATTTAATGTATACATTGTATTTATATCACTCCTTGTTGACTATCGATATTCGTTAATTAAGTTCAGCTTCTCACCACCATGCATAAATTGCTGAATGCTTATGCCTTATGTTTAAAACTGGTTCATACGTAGGATTTTTAAGCCACAGATGCATTTGCCGCAAATTGTAAGATTCACGTTTTTTCTTAAAAATCTTTCTAAACCAAGCGGGTGATCCACTGAACATCATTTGCTGCGAATCAGAATGAAATTTTCTGATAGCTCTTCTTCCCTTTTCAGAGGTTTGCTCATATAAGGTGACGCGATGTCGAGACATATCAAAACTATGGTCTCGTAAGACCCAATAATATTCATAAGATGCATTTTTTCTTCTAAAACTTCTAGACATATCTTTCCTTTCAAAATTTACAGTTACATACATTCCTCCTTTAAAAGTCTTAAATTTATCAATTTACTTATATTAAATATAAGTAAATGAAGTCAAAAAAACCACTGACTAAAGTGGTTCTTAATTACTATTGGTCTTTTAGAGATTCAGCGTTCAATAAGCATCAATCAAGACAAGTTGGATTGACTGACTTAGATAACTGTCATCTCAAAATCTTCTTTGCGTGCGCCACACTCTGGACAGGTCCAGTTCATTGGTACATCTTTCCATAAAGTACCTGGTGCAATACCTTCATCTGGAAGACCTGCTTCTTCATCGTAGACCCAGCCACAGATCAAACACATATAAGTTTTAAATTCCATGATTCTTTCTTCCTGTTTTTTGTATTTTACTGGTCTTTTAGGATTTATGATGAACAGCAATTAATTATTTTTACCAAGCACAAAGACCCCACAATCATCAGACAAATTACCTTAGTTTGCTGATAAACTGCATCAGAAATCTTATTACTCAATCGAGTACCAAGACAGTCGAAATCGCTTTTAATTTTCAGCTCAATAGTAGATTTTTTCATCCCGGATTGCACTTGCTCAATATATTTAGAGCTAAAAATTTTACAAATGGAATCGCAATAAATCAAATCAACAAATCTGCCAATGATTGGGCTTAGAAAAATAATTTATTACAACTTAGCTTTATGAAGCTGATGATGAAGCGTCTGGCTTTTTCATATCAAACCTGAATAAACGACACTCAAGGGGTCCATTGAACAAAGGTGTGCGCTTTGATTCTTTCATGCGTAAATGGCCCGGTAAACCCATATCTGCTGTTAATACAAAGATCTCCCAGCCAGCAAAATGGTCTTTGAGTTGTTTGCTAAATTGATCCAACAAGCTTGCAAACTTTGGATCAATCGGCTCTTTAGTGAGGGGCTCACGGCTAGTGCGTCGCTTTTGCATATAGGCAGCTTTGCTATCACCAAAAGAATGGGGTCGATCAGAATCACCACCTTTAATTGCTAGGCGCTCTCCATACGGTGGATTAAATACCATCACTCCACTCTCTTGTTTGCTCCATATTGGCTTGATCGCAATCGCATCAAGCTGTCGAACCACAGGTAAACCAGGTAAACCGGCGCGTTGCCAGTTGGCCTTCGTCATGGCAATCATCTGCTCATTAATATCGCTACCCGCAATCGAAATGGTATTAGTAGATGTTTGGTGGATTTCTGTCTTGGCCACATCGCACAGTGTCTGCCAGTTCTTTTTCTCCAAGGAGCTCAAAAAAGGTTTG
>JBDLUD010000082.1:0-5303 GCA_039805465.1 Pseudomonadota bacterium | reverse complement strand
GGGGTTCTTTAATAAAACCATCCTTTGCTTGATTGGCTCATGTAAATTCTCAGGAATTAAGAGGTGATCCGTGAACTGCATCACTTCTTTGGACTTGGCCAATGAATAGGCCGTCAATCCCACTCCTGCAGCCCCACTATTTACAAACATGGCGACCGAAGAAACATTCTCTGCAAAAACAATCTTATTCTTAGCCAACTCATCAAGCTTCACGCTGTTCAAGAACTGCATTGCAGCTTTTCCATAGGGAGCTGACTCAGGCTTTGCTATGGCAATCTTATTACTTTGATTGATCAGCTTTTTTAACTCTTCCGGATTTAAGCTTAGCTTTAAGTTTTTTGATTTATGGGCGATTAATGCCAGGCGGCCAATCGCATAAACCTTTCCCTCATCAACCGTTAAGCCCTGACGATGCAATGAGATAGGAAAACTCTCATCAGCAGACACAAATAAATTAAACGGTGCGCCTTGTTGTATTTGCCGAGCAAAGTTACCAGAAGAGCCATAAATGATTCTGAGATCTTGTCCACCAGCCATTTTGTATTGTTGATAAATCTCATCCATGGCTGGCTTCATGTTGGCTGCCACCACCACTGTGGCTTGCTGAGCATTTACCAAAGAAGCAAACAAAACTGTTGCTACCGATAGGAGGGTCTTTGATAGAAACAATCTTTTATTCATCATAGCCACATGCAAATCGGTGGGTAGCAACTACTCACCCTTGTAATTGCCCACATCAATGCCTAAAGCTTTGAGCTTTCTGTAAAGGTGCGTTCTCTCAAGGCCGGTCTTCTCAGCCACGCGCGTCATGCTGCCTGAAGCTTGATTGAGATGGTATTCAAAATAAGCTTTTTCGAATAAATCTCTGGCTTCTCTTAAAGGCAGATCAATGTAACTTAAATTGAATTCAGCTTGATTGCTTCCAACTTCTTCAAGAATAAATTCCTCGATCTTGCTAGTTACTTGTACAGACCCATCGGTCTTGATGTCAGTTTTAGTTTCAACAACAAATAATTCTTTGGGCGGGGCCTTCTCTAAAGCTTGCTCAACTGTTTTTAATAACTTTTGTAATGCAATCGGTTTTTCTAAAAAGTTAACCGCGCCAATTCTGGTGGCTTCGACCGCTGTATCAATCGTGGCATGCCCTGACATCATCACCACCGGCATCGTCAGCTGACCATTGTTCGACCACTCTTTTAAAAGAGTCACGCCATCAACATCTGGCATCCAAATGTCTAACAGAACCAAATCAGGCTCAAGATTTTCTCGGGCCTTTCTGGCTTCATCTGCATTCTGTGCAGAAACCACGGAGTGCCCCTCATCCGTTAGGATCTCATTGAGGAGTTCTCTGATACCCATCTCGTCGTCAACAACTAAGATACTTGCCATAACTAACTTTGCTTTACCAGTTGATTGAAATAAATAGACACCTCAGCACCAATCAGCTGATCGTCTTCCATGCGATTGCGTAATTCAATTCTTGCGCCGTGCTCATCCACAATTTTCTTCACAGTGGCAAGGCCTAAGCCGGTACCCTTGGTCTTAGTGGTCACATAGGGCTCAAAAGCACGACTTAAAATTCTTGGGGCAAAACCTGTGCCCGCATCCAAAATACTCAACTTAACAATGCCTTTGCCAACCTTCTCATTCTCATTTGAATCTGGGTATGGCAAGAATTCTGTCTTCACTAAAATTGAGAAATCACCCTTATTGGCTTCAACACTTGCATCAAGGCCATTTTGAATCAAGTTATGAATCACCTGACGAATTTGCGTCGCATCAGCCAAGATCCGTGGGCATGCCTGGTCTAAGTCTGCACGCACCGGTGTGCCGCCATACAAGCCCAACACGTCAAGCACCAAATCATTGATTGATAACTCTTGTAACTGCGCGTCCGGGGTTTTGGCAAAATCTCTGAAGTCGTTCACCATTTGTTTCATGGCTTCAACTTGAGTGATGATCGTGGTGGTGCTGCGCTCAAGAAATTCTTGCTGCTGCGGATCTAAATGCTCTTTCAACTTCAGCTGAATTCTCTCAGCAGACAATTGAATCGGCGTTAAAGGATTTTTGATCTCATGCGCCAAACGTCGTGCCACATCACCCCAGGCAATAGAGCGTTGTGCTGTGATCACCTCTGAAATGTCATCAAACACCACAATAAAGAGGCCGCTTGGCAAATGAGTTCCGCGAACCAATAAGGTGATGCCATGATCATGCTGCGAATCTATATGGCTTGATGCATCCAAAATAATTTGTTTTTGCCAGTGATCACTTTGGTCATTGCTGGAAATCTCATGGGCACTGAATGCATCTTTGATCGCAATCTCAAACTCTTGCAAGCGAGGAATGCCACCCAAACTTTTACCAATCTGCTGGTCTAGAGGAGTTCCAAAAATTCTAGAGGCGCCCGCATTAGAAATCACCAACTTAAACTCTGCATCTAAAACACAAACACCAGCAGTTAAGTTAGATAAAACACTTTCAGAAAAAGTTTTTGAATCTTCTAATAAATTTCTGGCCTCTAACAACTGCCTGGTCATCACATTGAATTGCTTGGTCAACAAACCAAGCTCATCTCCGGTATTTAATTCTGGCTTTGGAGAAAGGTCTCCTTCTGCAACGGCTTTGGTTCCCTTGAGTAGCATGATCAAAGGTGTTGCCAACTGACGGCCCAGCAACAAGGCCAAGGCCATTGCAATGAAAAGCGCTAAAAACAAAGTAATTGTCAGGGTGCCGATATACATCTTTCGCAAACCTGAGCGGCCAAGCGCTTTTTCTTGATACTCAATATAAGCACTTTGAACAGCCAAAGCATTGTTACTGAGACTTTCTGGCATGTTTTTAACCAGCAATAAATATCTGTCTTCTGACTGAGCGCGCAAATTAAATCCACCTAAACCGCCGCCAGAAACATTATCAATCGGGATCAACAATTTAATGGTGTAAGTTTTTTTAGAAAGCTCCGAATTTGGCTCATCTATCTGCGCGAAATAACCCAATGACTTTGCTTGTTTTAGCTTTTCCAACTGAGACATCTCAGAAACCGCAGAATTTAATCCAAGACCTGCACTGGCCACAACCTTGGAGCTTAGACCAAACAAGGTGATTTCTTCAAGACTGTTTTGATCACGCTGTCTGGACAACAATAAAGTTAGAGCACCTTCGCCTGAAGCTCGCGAGGTTGCTTGAATCTGAGTCGCGATCTCACGACCCTTGCTCAGCAGCTCTGTGCGTGAAATTTCAATCGATGTTCTACCCAGCTGCAAGCCGGCTTCCAATGCTCGCTCAACCTTGACGTCAAACCATGACTCAATACTGCGCGACACAAACTGCAAAGAAACGCCGTAAAGAATCGCTCCTGGCAGCACTCCCACCAAGGCAAAAAACATCGCTAACTTGGCAATCAGTCTTGAACCAAAGTACTTTTGACGCAAGCGCATGGCCAAATTAAAAACCAAGGCAATGATCACCAACAAAAATAAAACGCCAATCAATACATTGGCAGCGAACAGCAAAGCAAAATATTCATCAAAAAAAGATGTGTTGGCTGAAGCAAATGCCAACAGCAACAACAGAACAAGCGCCATAAATACGACAACGCCAATCAAAAAGGGCTTAGCCAATAATCTCATCATGGCTGAGCTCCAAGTATTTGTGGAGTAGGCTGTGCTTTTGGTATGAATTCAAAACGATGCCAATCACTATGCAAATTCCAAGCCCTAGAATTGATCGCATTCACCTGGAATGGCTTTGCCAGTTGATTGGTGTCTAAGCGTATCCGAAGGGCTGCCTGATAGGTCTGTTTTGATTCAATGGCAGTAGAGTCAACCACCGCCCAATCCTCAATGGTTTTAACCGCTGCCAATGCTTGCTTTAATGTCGCAGCAGTCAGACTGAAGGTGCCCAGCGTCACCCGGTATTGATTCGTTAAAGCTTGATAAGATATTTTTGATACTCGTTGGACATCCACAATCTTGTTGTCCAACCAATACCATCTTTTTTTGCTTAACTGGAACTCGGTCACAAAATGAAGTGTCACCCCTTTGTTAACCAATTGCTCAAGCGCGGGGCTGAGCTCTAACTGAACATCCGCATTCAATACCCATGATTTTTCAAGTGGGGTCAACCTCACATTGCTTAAGCTAATTTCATTGGCGTGCGCAAAGCTGACCGTTGCGATCAGCAAGAAAATCTTAGCAATCCAATTGAATAGTTGGCGCATGCTTATTGTTAATCTGAAGCTTTCATTTTTCAAAAAGCGCATAAAAAAATCCATCGTGCTGCTTTGATGGCAAAAGCTGGCCAGGGGCTTTCAATCTGACTGCATCTGGCATGGCGTTCAGCCACCACTTGGCTTGCAGCTCTCCCTCATCTGGAAATACTGAGCAAGTGACATATAGTAACTTACCGCCTGGCTTTAACAAGCCCCAAAGGGCTGTGAGGATTTTTCGCTGTGCAACCTGCAGATTCTTGATGTCACCCTCTTGGCGCAAATAGGTGATGTCGGGATGCCGTCTCACAATGCCCGAAGCAGAACATGGCACGTCTGCAATGATGGCATCGTACAACTCGCCGCCAAACCATTCTTTTGGAGTCGATGCATCACCAATGATGATGTGACCACCCTTAAGTTTTAAACGGTCAAAGTTTTCTTCAATTCTTTTGGCTCTTGATGCATCAATCTCAAGAGCATCTAGCTGAATGTCGTACTTTTCTAAAAAGTGTGCCGCTTTACCCCCGGGGGCCGCGCATGCATCAAGTACCCGTTGTCCTGGAGCAAGCTTCAGTAATTCTGCTGCCACTTGAGCGCCGGCGTCCTGAACTGAACATGCGCCATCAAAAAAGCCAGGGATCTGCGAAACAGGGATTGGATTTTTTAGCTCGATGGCGCTTGATAACTTTTGCCCGCCAACAGCATCAATCAATTGATACTCAATGCCGCCCTTGCTTAAATCATCTAAATATTTTTGAACGCTTGCTTTGTCCTTCAGGAATCGATCATTTAAGCGCAGTGTTAGTGGCGGCTTTTCTTTTGATGCCGCAAGAATATTCAGATGCTGTTCTGGGTAAGCGTACTTTAATTTTCTTGACCACCACTCTGGATAAGAAGGATGTTGCTCTTCAGGGATTTCCTGATACAGCTTTTCATTTCTGAGGGCTCTGCGCAATACCGCATTGATCAACCCTCTGGCAAAACCAAGGTTGCTATCTAAGCTGCTTGCATTCACCGCCTCATTCACCAAGGTGTGTGTGGCATACATGGGCTCGCTATTTTTTTCTGGCAACAAAGCAATCGCAGCCCA
>JBDLUD010000081.1:0-5784 GCA_039805465.1 Pseudomonadota bacterium | reverse complement strand
CGCTGGTGTGGACCGAGCGTTCACGATTGGTGGTGCTCAAGCAGTGGGTGCTTTGGCTTACGGTACAGAAACAATTCCTGCAGTCGATAAGATCGTGGGTCCTGGTAATGCTTACGTGGCTGCTGCTAAGCGTCGCGTATTCGGCACAGTAGGTATCGACATGATTGCTGGGCCTTCTGAAATTTTGGTTTTGTGCGATGGCAATACCAATCCAGATTGGATTGCGATGGATTTATTCTCGCAAGCTGAGCACGATGAATTGGCGCAATCGATTCTGTTGTGCCCAAGTCAAGCATTCATTGATCAAGTGCAAGCAAGCATCTTGAAATTCTTGCCAGAAATGCCAAGGCAGGCTGTCATTAAAAAATCATTGCAAGATCGTGGTGCGATGATCTTGGTCAAAGACATGCATGAAGCCTGCGAGATTGCCAATTCAATTGCGGCTGAGCATTTAGAAATTTGTGCCGACAATCCTCGCCAATGGGCAGAGTTGATTCGTCATGCCGGCGCTATTTTTATGGGCCCATACACCAGCGAATCGTTGGGCGATTATTGCGCAGGTCCGAATCACGTTTTACCAACGATGAGAACATCACGTTTCTCATCTCCTTTGGGTGTTTATGATTTCATCAAGCGTTCAAGCATGATCGAAGTCAGTGAAGTGGGCGCACAGAAGTTGGGCCAGATCGCCAGCACCCTGGCGCATGGCGAAGGTTTGCAAGCACACGCAAGAGCTGCAGAGTTAAGACTCAAAAAATAAGTCCAATAAGTAAATTCCAAAAAAAGTATTAAAAGTAATGGCACACAGTTTGTGTGCCATTACTTTTGTCGATTTGATTTCTTACTTATAAAAACTATAAAATTCTGTTTTAAGAGGAGACAGTATGAGCATAAATTTAAACGCTGCACATGACTTAGCTGCCAAGAAAGAGTTATCTGAAGTCAAAGATCAGCTCAATAAGAGAATTGATCTGATTAAGGAAGAAATTAAGTTCATCGATTCAAAAGTTACTTACTCAAGAGAACGTATGGGTTGGATGGAAAATCAAATAGCCGGAAAACTGATTATTCGCCTAGGTAGTTTCATGGTTGCTTATGTGTCAATTGGACTATTGGCACTTGGGCTTTTTACAAGGGGTATCAGCTAAATGGATACCCACACAATTTTTCTTAATTTAAGAAGGTCAGGTTTCACAATAGATCATTCGGAGGCAATTCTTGGAGCAATAAAAGAATCTGGCCAACAGTGTGATTTTGCTACCAGAAGTGATTTAAAAGAGTTGAGGCAAGAGTTTCGCTTCGAGATGACTCATCTTGAGCATCGCTTGACCAACAAGGTTGGTGCTATTGTGATTGGCACTGCCAGTGTGATGATGTTTTTAGATCGATTTCTGCCGTCTTTTCAATGATTCAAATGGCGGTTTGTGATCGCAAACCGCTTAAAGAATCTCTTTGATCGCTTTTACTAGAGCATTACATTGTTCGTCAGTACCGATGGTGATGCGGAGGTACTGATCAATCCTTGGTAATTTAAAGTGACGCACGATGATGTGCTTTTCGCGAAGTGATGCAGACAATTGCGCTGCATCGTGTTTCGGATGTTTCGTGAAAATAAAATTCGCCGAAGACGGAATTGTTTCAAAGCCCAGGGTTTTTAATGTTTGCACCAAACTCTCGCGAGTGTTGATGACGGCCTGACTGATCTTGTTCAAATAAGCTTGATCTTCAATAGCGGCCATTGCGCCTGCCATGGCTAACTTATCAATCGGGTAAGAGTTAAAACTATTTTTAACTCGCTCCAGCGCTTCAATCAAGTCTGGATGACCAAGGGCATAGCCAACACGCAAGCCAGCCAAAGCATAAGACTTTGATAGGGTGTGAGTGACCAAGAGATTGTTGTACTGCTTGATTAAAGATACGGCGGATGAAGTACCAAAATCAACATAAGCTTCATCAATCACCACAACGCTGTCTTGATTTGCTTGAAGAAGTTTTTCAATGTCTTTTAAAGGTAAAGCTTTGCCTGTGGGTGCATTGGGGTTGGGAAAAATAATCCCTCCGTTGCGACCATGGTTTTTCTTTAAATAGTCATCAACTGAAATTGAAAAGTCATCACTCAGGGGAATGTTCTCAAAAGCAATGCTATACAGTTTGCAGTAGACCGGATAAAAACTGTAGGTGATGTCCGGAAACAGAATCGGGTGCTCGTGTTTGAGTAAACCTAAAAACACATGGGCCAAAACTTCATCGGAACCATTGCCAACAAATACTTGATTGGCTGTTTGGCCATGAATTTTCGCGATGCTTTGCTTCAAGGCATCTGAATTGGGATCCGGATAAAGACGCAAGGCTTCGGTATTGGCTGCAGCAATGGCCGCCAATGCTTTGGGTGAGGGCCCATAGGGACTCTCATTGGTATTGAGCTTGATGAGCTGGCTTAATTTGGGTTGTTCGCCCGGAACATAGGGCGTTAACTCTTTAACAGTTTTGCTCCAAAAACGGCTCATCTTCTTGTCTTGCCTTATTAATTCAGTAATTTATACGGTTATTTCAACGATTTTTAGCTAATTTCGTTCAGAATCAGCACCTTCAGAAGGTTACCACGGGGTGGAATTTCAGGGGGACGGTGATATTATGACGGTATGCGCAATGTAGACGTCACTCGTAATACCTCAGAAACCCAAATCCAGATTGTTCTCAATCTAGATGGTACGGGCAAAGCTCAACTCAATTCTGGGGTTCCATTCCTTGATCACATGTTGGATCAAATTGCTCGACATGGCATGATTGATTTGGCTGTTACAGCCAATGGCGATACACACATTGATGATCACCACACGGTTGAAGATGTGGGCATCACTTTGGGTCAAGCGATTGCCAAGGCAGTGGGCGACAAAAAAGGCATCACCCGTTATGGCCATTCTTATGTGCCTTTGGATGAAACCTTGTCTCGCGTGGTGATTGATTTTTCAGGTCGCCCAGGTTTAGAGTTCCATGTGCCGTTCACACGTGCACGCGTGGGTGACTTTGATGTTGATTTAACGATTGAGTTTTTCCGCGGGTTCGTGAACCACGCGGGAGTGACTTTGCACATCGACAATATTCGTGGCATCAACGCGCACCATCAAATTGAAACAGTGTTCAAGGCCTTTGGCCGTGCTTTGCGCATGGCTTTAGAATTGGATCCTCGTGCCAGTGGTGTGGTTCCTTCTACAAAAGGTAGTTTGTAAGACTCATTTACTCACCTTTCAGTCATTAGGTTCAGACCTTGTCTAAAAATTCACCGAGCATTGCCATTGTTGATTACGGAATGGGTAATTTGCGTTCTGTTGCTCAAGCATTGATGCATGCAGCTCCTGAAGCAAAAGTGATGATCTCTTCAAAAGTGGAAGAAATCAAAGCGGCTGATAAGGTGGTTTTACCAGGTCAAGGTGCTATGCCGGATTGCATGTCACATTTACAAGAATCTGGTTTATTAGACGCTGTTTTAGAAGCCAGTCGCACCAAGCCCATGTTGGGCGTTTGTGTGGGTGAGCAAATGTTATTTGAGAGCAGTACTGAAGTTCGTTTTGATGCGCCTGCTGGAACAGAGGTCACTCCTGGTTTAGGTTTGTTACCTGGCAAAGTGATTCGTTTTGATTTAGCGGGTAAGCATCAGGCCGATGGCTCTCACTTCAAAGTGCCTCACATGGGCTGGAATCAGGTTCAACAGATTCAGAAGCATGCACTGTGGGAAGGTATTCCAGACAATGCTTCGTTTTATTTTGTGCACAGCTACTATGCAGTACCGGCTAATTCAGCTCATACTGTGGGTGCCACGGAGTATGGTTCATTATTCACATGTGCCGTGGCAAAAGATAATATTTTTGCAACACAGTTTCATCCAGAAAAGAGCGCACACTTAGGTTTGCGTTTGTATCAGAATTTCACTCGTTGGCAACCTTAAACATTATTTATTAAAAATCTATCATGTTGTTAATACCTGCAATCGATCTTAAACAAGGCCACTGTGTTCGTTTAGAGCAAGGTGATATGGATAAAGTCACGACTTTTTCGGAAGATCCGGGCGCCATGGCGAAGCACTGGGTTGATCAGGGTGCACGTCGTTTGCACTTGGTTGACTTGGATGGTGCGTTTGCTGGTAAACCAAAAAATGAATCTGCCATCAAATCCATTTTGAAAGCTGTTGGCGACGATATTCCAGTTCAGTTGGGTGGCGGTATTCGTGATCTTGAAACCATTGAGCGTTTATTGGATGACGGCATCAGCTACGTGATCATTGGTACGGCTGCGGTGAAGAACCCAGGATTTTTGCAAGACGCATGCGTGGCTTTTCCAGGGCACATCATTGTTGGCTTAGATGCCAAAGATGGCAAAGTGGCCACAGATGGTTGGAGCAAGCTCACCGGTCATGAAGTGAACGATTTGGCAAAAAAATACGAAGACTATGGTGTCGAAGCAATCGTGTACACCGACATTGGTCGTGATGGCATGTTGCAAGGTATCAACATGGATGCCACTGTGAAGTTGGCCCAAGCTGTGAATATTCCGATCATTGCCAGTGGTGGCTTGACCAATATGAAAGACATTGATGCTTTGTGTGCTGCTGAGCCTGAAGGTGTGATGGGTGTGATTGCAGGTCGTGCCATTTATACCGGCGATCTTGATTTGGCGAAAGCTCAGAAGTATGCCGACGGTAAAAAATAAAGCCACTGATTAATCAAGCTATAGATAACAGCATCGATCATCAAATAATTAACTAAGTAATTAAACAAAGAAAAGTAATAAAACATTCATGCTCTCAAAACGAATCATCCCTTGTTTAGATGTCACCGCAGGACGTGTGGTGAAGGGCGTGAATTTTGTTGAGTTGCGCGATGCTGGTGACCCTGTTGAGATTGCCAAGCGTTACGACGAGCAGGGCGCTGATGAAATTACTTTTTTAGATATCACTGCCACATCTGATGAGCGTGATTTGATTTTGCACATCATTGAGGATGTGGCTTCACAAGTATTCATTCCTCTGACCGTGGGTGGTGGTGTTCGTGCTGTGACCGATGTGCGCCGTTTGCTCAATGCAGGCGCTGACAAGGTGGGTATGAACTCTGCGGCTGTAGCGAATCCAGATTTGGTTTCTGATTCAGCGGCCAAGTATGGTTCGCAATGTATTGTGGTAGCGATTGATGCCAAACAAACGTCGCCAGGGTTGTGGGAAGTGTTCACGCACGGTGGCCGTAAAAACACAGGTATCAATGCGATTACTTGGGCGCAAGAAGTTGCCAAGCGTGGCGCAGGTGAAATCTTGTTAACCAGTATGGACCGTGATGGCACAAAGAATGGATTTGATTTAGACCTGACCAGAGCGGTGAGTGATGCTGTTTCAGTGCCGGTGATTGCATCAGGGGGTGTGGGTAATTTGCAGCACTTGGCAGATGGCATTACCAAAGGTCATGCGGATGACGCATCTAACCCAATCGATTTGGAATTTACATGAGTGATAAAAACGCACAATCAAATAACTGGCTAGACCAAGTGACTTGGAATGAGCAGGGCTTGGTGGCTGTGATCGCTCAAGAGTTTGATACCGGGGATGTGTTGATGATGGCGTGGATGAACCACGAATCATTACAAATGACCTTGGAAAAAGGCGAAGCTGTTTACTGGTCACGCTCAAGAAAAAAGATTTGGCACAAGGGTGAAGAATCTGGCCACGTGCAAACAGTGAAGAGTATTCATTTGGATTGTGATGGCGATACGATTTTGATCAAGGTTGATCAGAAAGAT
>JBDLUD010000080.1:0-5774 GCA_039805465.1 Pseudomonadota bacterium | reverse complement strand
GCTCGCCGTGAACCTCCTTACGTGATCGGTAATAATAAAAACACTGTGCGAGAATTAGTTGAAGAAGTGAACAAGGATCCGCTCAGAGGCGATGGACATGCCACCTCATTGAGCAAGATTCGCATTGATGAAATTGCTATTGCCACTCTTAAGAATCAGCAACTCACTCCCGACTCAATTCCTCCTAAAGGCCTGCGCGTCACATTGCGCAACAATGCCAATCTAAGCACCGGTGGTACAGCAACAGATGTCACCGATGACGTGCATCCAGACCTGGCTGTTTCAGCCATTGCTGCAGCACAAATGGTTGGCTTGGATATTTGTGGTGTCGATGTGGTTTGTGACAACGTCTATCGCCCATTAGAAGAACAAGGTGGTGGCATTGTTGAAGTCAATGCTGCGCCTGGATTGCGCATGCACTTGCACCCTTCTTATGGCAAAGGTCGTCCTGTCGGTGAAGCCATTATTTCAACGATGTTTGGCAAAGAAGATGATGGTCGAATTCCAGTTGTGGCTGTCACAGGCACCAATGGCAAAACCACGACCGTTAAGTTAATGAGTCATCTATTTGAGCGCCAAGGTTTGCGCGTCGGTCATACCGGTACAGATGGTGTCTACGTGAATGGCAAAAGAATCGACACAGGAGACTGTAGCGGCCCTAAGAGCGCGCGCAATGTCTTGATGCACCCAGATGTTGACGCGGCCGTTTTAGAGACCGCACGAGGCGGCATATTGCGTGAAGGTCTCGGATTTGATCGTTGTCATGTAGCAATCGTGACCAATTTGGGCGAAGGCGACCACCTTGGCATGAACTACATCAACACCACATCAGAATTGGCTGCCGTTAAACGCGTGATTGTGCAAAATGTGGCGAGCAATGGTATGGCTGTTCTAAATGCGGCTGATCCAATGGTCGTAAAAATGGCAAAATCATGCTCAGGACAAGTGACTTTCTTTGCTAGAGACATTCAGCACCCAGTCATGGCAAAGCATCGTGCTCAAGGTCAGCGCGTGGTTTTTGTTGAAAACAACAAAATCGTGGCCAGTGAAGGTAAAAAAGAATTCCACATCGATTTGAACCAAGTACCTGTCACCGTTAACGGCAGTATTGGCTTCCAAGTAGAAAACGTTTTAGGAGCTGTTGGTGCAGCTTGGGCCTTGAACATTCCTTGGGATACGATTGCTGAAGCATTGGCATCCTTTGTGAGTGACTCTCAAACAGTTCCAGGGCGCTTTAATTTATTCAAACATCAGGGTGCCACGGTGATTGCAGATTACGGTCACAACCCAGATGCGATCAAAGCCCTATCTGAAACCATCATCAACATGCCTGCCAAAAAACGCATGGTTGTGATCAGTGGTGCAGGTGATCGTCGTGACGAAGACTTGCGACGCCAAACAGAAATCCTTGGTCAGTACTTTGATCATGTGATTCTCTACGAAGATCAATGCCAACGGGGTCGTCCTGATGGTGAAGTGATTGGCATCATGCGAGAAGGCTTGATGGCATCAAAGCAAGTGAAAAAAATTCAAGAATTCCACGGTGAGTTTTTAGCGATTGACCAAGCTTTATCTCAACTCGAAGCCGGCGACATTTGCCTTATTTTGGTAGACCAGGTTGAGGAATCTTTGGCGCACATCGCCAAAAACGTTCACTGATCACCAACACCAAAGCCAAAACTTATTACTGTTTTAATTTGTTGATTTAAGCTGTTAACTTCACCTGCTGCTTTTGCAGCTGCTTGAGCACCTCAGCAGCCGCAACAAATCCAAAGGTCGCAGTCACAGTAACAGCAGAGCCATAACCTGCGCATGACAAACCACCACTGGCCACTCCTTGCCTTGGTTCATCAGAATAAATGGCTGTAATACCTAACTTCTTTTTAGGATCACTGCTAAAGCCATATTCTTTGCGCAATGCATATCTGATCTTCGATAAAACTGGATCCTGGGTTGTTTTAGCCAAATCAGCTGCTTTGATACGACTTGGATCAAGCTTGCCACCAGCCCCTCCACAAATGACCACAGGAATAACTGCTGATTTTTTATCACTTCGCTCAGCATTTCTTGCTCTACCAAGCTCATCTCTGGCTTCACAATAAGCTGCCAGGGCAATCTTCATCTTCACATCATCCGTGGCGTCAAGCACCACAAAGTATGGATTTTCTACATTCTTGTGCAAATGAGCATCAAGGTTGTTCGGGGTTAAAAACTCATCAATGACATTGAGTTTGATGCTCGGGTTGATTTGTCTGACCCGTTCGGCCATGGCTTCTGATTTTGATTTGCCGAAGTTATCTTCTATGGCATGCAACTGACGATTCACATTACTCAGAGCAATGTGATCGAAATCCACCAATGTGAGCTCACCAATACCGCTTCTGGCGAGCGCTTCAACAGCCCATGAGCCAACACCTCCCAAGCCCGCAACGAGGACGTGAGCCTTTTCAAAAGCTTGCAAACCTGGCTCGCCATATAAACGAGCAACTCCTGCAAAGCGCCTATTTTGATTTGTATCCTGATTTGCATCCATAGCCATGACTATATAAGAAAAAACCCGCCTCGAGAGGCGGGTTTCAATGTGAGCCCCGAAGGGCTTCACCGATGTTTCATCAATTAAGAATCAACTGATTACTTCAAAGTTGGGTAACGTACGTGGTCGATCAAGTCTTGAACTTCTTTATTTGGAGCTGGTGTTACCAAGCTAACCAAGATAACTAAAGCAAAACCGACAGGCACGCCGAACACACCGGCTGAAATTGGTGCAATACCGTACCAAAGTTCAATTGGTGATGTCACGCCGAATACACCGCGCATCCATGGCTGAGTTGTAACCATATAGTAAATGGTTATACCTAGACCGCCGATCATGCCGGCAACTGCGCCCCACTTAGAAGCACGCTTCCAGAAGATACCCAATACTAAAACTGGGAAGAAAGCAGCAGCAGCGAATGAGAACGCAGCGCCAACCAAGAACAAGATGTCAGCTGGTTTTTGAGCAGCCACATAAGCAGCAGCTAGAGCAACTACCAACAACAATGCCTTAGAAATTGCCACACGACGACCTGTTGAAGCATTTGGATCGATCATCTTGTAGTACAAGTCATGAGACAAAGCATTAGCAATCGTCAACAACAAGCCGTCAGCTGTAGACAACGCAGCAGCCAAGCCACCCGCCGCAACCATGCCTGAAATAACGTATGGCAAGCCACCGATTTCTGGAGTTGCTAACACGATGATGTCGCCACCGATTCTCATCTCACCCAATTGGAAGATACCGTCTTTGTTGATATCAGCTACTGTCAATAAAGTTGGATCAACCGCTGCCCAGCTTGAAATCCATGCTGGTAGCTTATCGAATGGTGTGCCAACGAGAACGTTGAACACTTCATACTTAACAAGCACTGCTAACGCAGGAGCTGTGAAGTACAACAAGAAGATGAAGAACAATGACCATGACACAGATTCACGAGCTTCTTTCACAGATGGTGTTGTGTAGAAACGCATCAAAATGTGTGGCAATGCAGCTGTACCAACCATCAAACAGAAAATCAAAGCCAAGAAGTTACGACGTGATGTGTCGTAAGCAGTTTTTGCCTTTTCATCACCATTTGGATCACCGCTGTACTGCGCTGCGTGACGAGGCATACCAGCCAAAGGCTTAGCTCTTGCTTCGTTTGCAGCTTTTGCTTTAGTCCATGCGTCTTTAGCAGCAGCCGCATCCTTAGGAACAGCAGCCAATGCTTTTTCAGCAGCAGCCAAGTCAGCAGCAGGAGCGTTAGCAGCTTTTAGATCAGCCACTTTCTTCTCAGCAGCAGCTTTGTCAGCAGCTAGAGCTGTTGGGATATCTTTAAGTTTTTCACCTAAAGCATCTGCACGCTCTTTGAAAATTGCAATAACTTCTAGTTCTTTTGGATCCTTGATCAACTCTGCTTCACGAGCTGTCACTTTTTCAAGCTGGTAGCCGTAAACGATTTGCGGAATTGGGAAACCAGTTTGTTTCACTGACAACCAAACCACAGGAATCATGTAAGCAATGATCAAGATGATGTACTGAGCCACTTGAGTCCATGTAACCGCTTTCATACCACCCAAGAATGAGCAAACCAAAATACCGCCCAAGCCCAAGAAGATACCCATTTCAAATGAAACGCCTGTCAAACGTGTTGTGATCAAACCTACACCGTAGATCTGGGCAACCACGTAAACAAACGAACACAAGATCGCAGCAATTACACCTAAGAAGCGTGGCAAGTTACCATCATAACGAGCACCTAAGAAGTCAGGAATCGTGAACTGACCAAACTTACGTAGATATGGTGCAAGGAACAAGGCTACCAAACAGTAACCGCCTGTCCAACCCATAATAAAGGCAAGACCGCTGTAACCTGTTAAGTAAAGAGTACCAGCCATACCGATAAAGGAAGCTGCAGACATCCAGTCAGCACCTGTCGCCATACCGTTATACATAGCAGGAACACGTCGACCAGCCACATAGTACTCAGCAGCATCGTTTGTACGACTCATAAAACCGATACCGGCATATAGGAATACTGTTGCCGCAAGGAAGGCGTAACCAATGTAGTTACGAGTTAAGCCCATTTGTTCCAAGATTCCAAGAATCACCACAAATGAAACAAAACCACCAACGTACCAGGCGTAAACCTTGTTAAGTTGTTTTTTAAAAGCAGCGTTTGAACCGCCACCACTGAACGCGCTACCGCTATCAGGAGACATTCCAGCCATGATTAGTCCTCCTCTTCTTCAGCACAACCGTGCTCTTTGTCTAAATTGTTCATGTAATGAGCATAGTAGACAATAATTAATACGTAAGCGATCAATGATCCTTGCGCCCCCATCCAGAAGCTGAAAGGCCAGCCAAAGAATGAAAAGCTTAGGTCACGAGCCATGTAAGCAACCACGTAAGTGACAACAAACCAAAGACCCAATAATATTGCCGTGATTCTTAGGTTTTTTGCCCAATACTGGCGATGCGATTCCGTTAATTGCATAACAGTTTCTCCTCGTTATTACTCTAAAACCAGGTTTCCCCGGAACCTTTTGCGATTCACCAGAATTTCACTTCTGGCTTGCAACCGAACCGCGATTTGTCAAGAAGCTTTCACTTCAAGCCCAGTTTCCCGCTCTAATTGAGCAGCAAATTTAGGCTCAAACCCTTTGAGGTGGCGAATAATCTTCACCGCCTCTTCAGGTTCCTGACGATCCACATGAACCCGCGCTAACTGATACCAAGCGTAAGGGCTCATAGGCTGCAATTGGGTATTGCGCTTGAGAGCCTCAATGGCTTCCTCAAAGCGCCTCTGCTGGATGAGTGTGAGACCTAGTCCGTACCAGGCCTGGTCAAGCTTTTCATTCTTGGCGAGGGCTTGCCTAAAACAGCGCTCAGCCTCATCGGTTTGATCGCGTTCTTGCAACATGAATCCTAGGTTGTACCAGGCGTAGGCAGGCGCGTCAGGACGCCTGACCAGGATGCGGTAGACTTCGATCGCACCAGATTGATCTCCTATTTCGGCTTTCAGGTGCGCAAGACTACCCAGTGCATAAGAATCATCCGGGTATGTTTGGAGCATTTCCTCAAACGTTTCAATCGCGCGACGTTTGTTGCCCAACACAATCCAAGTGACCGCGCGCCACTTCAGCATTTGCCATTGAAAGTCGAGCTTCATCTGCATCCCACCATGTTGACAGAGACACAGTGCTCGATTTTGGCAAGCGTCACAGCGAGGTAGAGGACAACCACGACGAAAAAAGCC
>JBDLUD010000079.1:0-10438 GCA_039805465.1 Pseudomonadota bacterium | reverse complement strand
ATCAGAAACCCAATTGGTGGTGCCTTGGCAAAAATCACCATCAATGCTTCAGGTGCGAAGCTAGAAGACGGTGACAAGATCTTTGAAGCACATGACGCTGACGCATTGTTGCAAAGCTATACAGGACTCCCTTTACCAGCAAGAGGATTATCAAAATGGTTGAGTGGTGAAGCAAGAGTTGGTGCACCTGCCAGTATTGAAAGAGATGAACGACTAAGGGCGCAAAAAATCATTCAAGATGGCTGGACCATGACATTTCAATGGACAGAAAAAAATCAAATTAAAAAACTAGACCTTGCAAGAAAATCAACGGCTGGTCTGATTGAGATAAAAATAATTTTCGAAGAGCTTGATGACTAACGCATTGCACATCAAGGCGCCCGCAAAAATAAACCGCTTTCTTCACATTGTTGGGCAAAGAAAAGACGGATATCACTTATTGCAATCTGTTTTTCAATTGATTGACCTTCATGATGATATTTATCTGACTGCTTCGACTGACGGGCTTGTGCATCGCCCAAGGGGTGCTACGAACGTGCCTCCCGAAGAAGATCTGGTTGTTAGAGCTGCCAAACTTCTTCAGGAGTACACCCATACCAAGCAAGGTTGCACCATTCAGGTTGAAAAGCGCATTCCGATGGGTGCCGGCCTTGGCGGCGGATCCTCGGATGCGGCAGCAACACTGTGGGGGCTGAATGAATTGTGGAATCTCCAGTTAAGCCGCCAGGAATTGATGAATTTAGGGGTTAAATTAGGTGCCGATGTGCCCTTTTTCTTGTTTGGTCAAAATGCTTTTGTTGAGGGCATAGGCGAGCTTCTTCAAGCCGTGAGCCTGCCAGAGTCTTGTTTTTTATTGATTTATCCAAAAGTTCATGTACCCACTGTGGATGTCTTCAAAGACCCAAATTTGACGAGAAATCACCCAACCGTTACAATCTCAGACTTTATTGATTCACCCAATCTTGAACAATTTGGCAATAACGATTGTGAAGAGGTTGTGATTCAAAAGTATCAGGAAGTTGCAGCGGTATTAGATTGGCTTCGCCAGCAGGCTCCTCAATCGAGCCCAAGGATGTCGGGATCAGGTAGCAGCGTGTTTGTTACCCTTGAAACTGATTTGGCCAATCATTTACTGAGTCAACTACCTCATCAATGGATCGGTTTTGTGGTGCGGGGTCTATCAAGTCATCCGTCCTACAATCCAAGTTCATAGGAGTAGATGCGAGAGGGGAGTCGCCAAGTTGGTTAAGGCACCGGATTTTGATTCCGGCATGCGAAGGTTCGAATCCTTCTTCCCCTGCCAAAACTTGTCGCATAATCTAACTACTCATTCATAAAACACCAAATATGACAAAAGAACCTATGCAACATGAAACCATGATGGTTTTCACTGGCAATGCCAATCCTGCTTTGGCCAAGGCTGTGACTGATCACTTAAATATTCCTCTGGGAAAAGCTGAAGTTGGTCGCTTTTCAGACGGTGAAATTCAAGTAGAAATTCAAGAAAACGTTCGCGGTAAACATGTGGTGGTTCTTCAATCAACCTGCGCTCCTGCGAATGACAACCTGATGGAATTGATGATCATGGTTGATGCGTTGAAGAGAGCCTCTGCAGGCAGAATCACCGCAGTGATTCCTTACTTCGGCTACGCTCGTCAAGACAGAAGACCAAGATCTGCCCGTGTGGCGATTTCTGCTCGCTTGGTAGCCAATATGCTGCAACAAGTGGCCGGCGTTGACCGTGTCTTGACCATGGATTTGCATGCTGACCAAATTCAGGGATTTTTTGATATTCCTGTTGATAACATTTACGCCTCACCAATCCTTTTGACTGATCTTCAGACTAAGAAGAGCCCTGACCTATTGGTGGTTTCTCCTGACGTTGGTGGCGTTGTTCGTGCACGAGCTCTTGCCAAGCAATTGGGCTGTGATTTAGCGATCATCGATAAACGACGTCCAAAAGCCAACGTTTCTGAAGTGATGCACGTGATTGGCGAAGTCGAAGGCCGTCACTGCGTGATCATGGACGACATGATCGATACAGGCGGCACGCTTTGCAAGGCAGCTCAGGTTCTTAAAGAGCGTGGCGCCAAGAGTGTGGTGGCTTACTGTACCCACCCAGTGCTATCGGGCGGTGCGGTTGGTCGTATCGCCGAATCCGCCTTGGATGAGGTGGTGGTCACTGACACCATCCCACTCAATGATGAAGCTAAAAAACTCAATAAAATCAGAGTTTTATCTACAGCGCCATTGCTGGCCGAGACACTTTCTCGCATCAGCACTGGTGATTCTGTGATGTCACTATTTGCTGATTCTTAATATATTCCCCTAAGAATCAAGCTTTTTACGATAGAATAGAGGGCTTTCCTGTTTGGTCGCGAACAGGAAAGCCTTTATTTTTTAATTATTTGGAGTTCATATGAAAGTTGTCGCTTACGAACGTAGCGTACAGGGAACGGGTGCGAGCCGCCGCCTGCGCAATGCTGGAAAAACACCCGGCATTATTTATGGTGGTACTGAAGCCCCTCAAGCTGTAGAGCTAGATCACAATGCACTTTTTCACGCTTTGCGTAAAGAAGCATTTCACTCATCAATTTTAGACATTGAAGTTGCAGGAAAGACTCAAAAAGCTCTTTTGCGTAACTATCAAATGCACCCTTTCAAGCCATTGGTTTTGCACATTGACTTCCAACGTGTAGATATCAATAAGAAGATTCACGTGAAAGTGCCTTTGCACTTTGTGAATGCTGAGATTGCACCTGCTGTTAAGTTAGGCGGCGCGTTGATCAGCCACATCGCAACTGAAATCGAAGTGGTTTGCTTACCTGCAGACTTACCAGAATTCATTCAAGTTGATTTGAGCAAAATCGAAGTGGGTCATTCAATTCACGTTAAAGACGTTGCTTTACCAAAAGGTCTTTCACTAGTACCTCACTTGGAAGTTGAAAACCCAGTGGTTGCGAATGCTCGTATTCCAACCGTTAAGGCAGAAACAACCGAAGCTCCAGTTGCTCCAGCAGCACCTGTTGCAACAACTGCTAAAGAACCAAAGGAAGAAAAGAAGTAATCTTTTCAACCTGATGAAAAACCCGCATCGCGCGGGTTTTTTTTCGCCCCAAAAATAGACTAAAGTAGCGGTATGTTCAAATTAATTGTTGGCCTTGGTAACCCTGGCACCAAACACGAAAAAGATCGGCACAATGCCGGCTTCTGGTTGCTAGATGAAATCGCACGTCTGTATCAAGGCAACTGGCAAGATGATCCTAAATTTTTTGGTCAAATCGCTAAAATTAAATTAGGTTCCGAAGACACTTACCTATTAAAGCCGTCAACGTTTATGAACAGAAGCGGTCAAGCTGTTGCAGCTTTATCTCGCTTTCATAAAATCAACCCAGACTCAATGTTGATCATCCATGATGAACTTGATCTGAAGCCTGGTGTTGCTCGCCTGAAATGGGCTGGGGGCTTGGGCGGACACAATGGCTTAAAAGACATCAGCGCGCACCTCAATACCAATGACTACTGGCGCCTAAGGCTTGGCATTGGACATCCACGTGACTCTGAAGAAGGCAAAAGAAATTTAGATGTAGCTGACTATGTTCTAAAAAAACCAAGACTTGAAGAACAAATTGATCTTGATCGAGCAATGTCTTGTTTTCTAAAAGTCCTGCCGCTGATTTCAAAGAACGACATGAGCACAGCCACCATGGAGCTACACAGCAATACTTAACTAGCTGGATTTACCGGTGAGGTTTTTGTATTTTTGCATCAACTGATCCTTGCTCTCAACATGCTCAGGATGAAGTGGGATGCAGTCGACTGGGCAAACTTGACGACACTGAGGCACATCATAGTGACCAACGCACTCAGTGCACTTATTATGATCAATCTCATAGATTTCTAAACCCATGGTGATCGCATCATTCGGGCACTCAGGCTCACACACATCACAATTGATGCATTCGTCCGTAATCATCAGCGCCATTGATATACCCTAAATAATGTCATTAAATCTTCTTGGCCAGCCACTTTTCCACTGAAGGAAATACAAACTTGCTCACATCACCGCCCAGAAGAGCGATTTCTCGCACAAACGTTCCAGAAATGAACTGATACTGATCTGAAGGGGTTAAAAACAATGTCTCCACATCTGGTAATAAATAACGATTCATACCAGCCATCTGAAACTCATATTCGAAATCTGAAACCGCTCTTAAACCTCGAACAATCACACGGGCATTATTCTTTCTCACAAAATCTTTTAATAAACCACTGAAGCCTTCAACACGAACATTGGAGTAGTGACCTAAAACTTCACGAGAAATTTCAATTCTTTCTTCAAGAGAAAAAATCGGTTTTTTATTATTACTAACAGCAACACCCACAACCAATTCATCAAAAATAGATGAAGCGCGACGAACCAAATCTTCGTGCCCTCTGGTAAAGGGATCAAATGTTCCTGGATATACTGCGATTGCCATGGCTTACTCCCAACCTTAACCAACTTATATTATTTTAGGGGCCATCAAAGTACCAATTGCGACCCCGGAACGTATGGTACGACGAATTTCCCAAAAATCTCCATATTCTGCAATTTCTTTCAATAATTCTTCAGGGTTGATTGTTTTGGGGTGCTCCATATAGATAGCACATCCATTATTTTTCTTGGTTATCCTGACCGCTTGCTTAAGGGCATCCAAAAACAGGCCTGGCTCTGAAAATGGGGGATCAATAAAGCAAATATCAATTGAATTTTCAGGGAGTTTAGAAGCACTTGCAATCGCATTCCCTTTGATGAACTCTGCACAACCCAGAACTCCATCTTTGGCCAAATTTTGATAGTTTTCTTTTAATGCATCATGCGCTTGTTTCGAAGCATCAATCATGGTGACCTTTTGAGCGCCCCGAGACAGCGCCTCAAAACCCAAAGCACCCGTTCCTGCAAACATATCGAAACAAATCAAATCATCGACGCGCTGACCCAGACAATTAAACAAAGTTTCTCTGGTTCTATCAGCGGTTGGCCTCAAGCCCGGTGAATCAATCACCTTGATTGATCGACCACGCCATGCGCCTCCAATGATTCTGACTTTTCCAGGAGTCATGGAGCTCCAACCACCACAGTCACCATTTGATTAACATCTAGATTCTTTTTAAATGCAGCAATCACTTGCTCTTTAGTCACTTTGCGAAGTTCAGTGGTCCACTGATCCAAAGTATCTAAAGGCAAATCATTCCAAGCAATACTTGAGACGTTATCCAATATTTTGCGATTGCTATCAATCCTCAAAGGGAAACCATTCACAAGATTATTTTTAGCTGCTTGAAGCTCTTCATCTGTTGGCCCATTGGCAATGAAATCACCAATGGTTTTTTTCATCACATCAACCGCTAAATCAGCCTGGGCTTTTTGAGTTTGCATTCCTGCCACATAGGGACCAATCTGTTTTCCTGGTGCCACATAACTATAGACGCTATAGGCCAAACCTCTTTTTTCACGCACCTCTTTGACAAGACGAGATACAAAGCCACCACCACCCAAAATATAGTTACCAACCAACATGGGGAAGTAATCAGGATTTTTTCTTGCAATGGCTGGCATGCCCATTGAAATATGTGCCTGCTGAGCATCATGAGGAATCTTTATGACTAAATTTGATTCCTTCTCTTTCACTTCTTTAGGTATGGAAGCCATCAATCGATCAAGCAATTGATCAAGCTCCACACGTCCAATATCACCAACAACAGTTATCTTGCTTCCTTTGGCGGCATACCTTGATGAGTAAAAACGCTTCAGATCTTCAGATTTGATTGCTTGAATTGTTTTGATTGTTGGTGAATCAGCGAAAGGATGCTGGCCATACATTTGACGATCAAATTCTTTTGATAATTTTGTTTCGGGTTTCAAGTCAGCTTCCTTGATTGCCGATACCGTGCGCTCTTGCTCTCTTTTGAGAATTTTAGAGTCGAATACTGGAGCCTTTAGTACAGAGCTTGCCAAATCAACCGCAGCCACTTTTTTCTTTTCATCACTCAAAGTACGCAAGCGCATACTGGCTCGCTCAGCACTTGCGCTGAAACTCAAACCTGCGCCAAGATCCGCCAAGCGATCTGAAACTTCTGCTTCAGAAATTAGGCGCCCGTTGAGCATCGATCCCTTATCAATCATGGCAGCTGTCATGGCTGCTAAGCCCAACTGATCCTTTGGGTCGTTCACCGAGCCAGCATACCAATCAATTTGTAAATCGATCATCGGTATGGTGCGTGCTTCGACCAAATAAACCAAGGCACCACTGCTATGCACCCAATGATTGATCTTTGCGCTGGCTTGAGCAACTGTCGCGCTTAAACCAAAAATAATGACGGCCAGTAAATGTTTCATCTTAGTGCCTCATTCCTGAAGGCATGGCTTGCGCACCAGCGGGTTTCTTTTGAATTGCTTGAGGATCTAAGGTTGCAACTGTTAATGCATCATCAATCAGGTATTTTTCAACCACCCTCTGAATATCTTCTGATTTAACTTTTTGTACATTGAGCAACATATCGTCTAAATACTTCCATGAAATACCATTCATTTCTGCAATCGCAATCTCCATGGCCTGCGCAAAAATTGAATCGCGTTTGTAGATCTGAGATGACACCAACTGTGTTTTAACCCGATCTAACTCTGCATTGCTCACGCCCTTCGCTTTAACATCAGCCAAAATTCTTCTGATATTTTCTTCGATGACTGTAAGGCTTTTTCCTTTGGCTGGACTGGCTGAAATTGAAAATAACTGCGGACCCCTACCTGACATACCGTAAGAAGCATCAACGCTATCGGCCAAGCGTTGATCTTTCACCAATTGTCGATTTAATCTTGAATTCGAATGACCGTCCAAAATAGCAGATAAAACACTCAGGGCATAAGGATCAATCGCATTCAAATCACTTGGTTCAATTTTTGGAACTTTCCAAGCAAAAGTAATTTCTGGATTTTCTGCAGGAGCCTTCACCACAATTCTTCTTGTTCCTATCTGAGGAACTTCGATCTGAGGTTTTCTCTCTTTGATTTTTTTTGCTGGAACTGCTCCATAGTATTTTTCTGCCAAAGCTTTGACATCGCCCGGCATCACATCACCACTCACAACCAATACGGCATTGTTAGGGGCATACCAGTTCTGATACCACTCAAGAGCATCGAGGTAGGTCATATTCTTCAAGTCATCCATCCAACCAATGATTGGATGGCGGTACGGACTATTGGTGAATGCGGCAGCCATCAATTGTTCATAAACAATCGCTTGCGATTGATCATCCGTTCTCAAACGACGCTCTTCCATCACCACCTGGATTTCTTTTGCAAATTCCTCTTTATCAATTTGCAGGTTTTGCATGCGATCAGCTTCTAATGCCATCATCGCTGGCAAATGACTTTTTTCAATTTGCTGAAAATACGCGGTGTAGTCTTTGCTGGTGAATGCATTGTCTCGGCCACCAACAGCAGCCACCTTCTTAGAAAACTCACCTGGCTTCAAGTTTTTTGTGCCCTTGAACATCATGTGCTCTAGTACGTGAGCAACACCCGTTTTGCCATTGACTTCATCCATAGATCCTGCGCGATACCAAACCATGTGCGCCACAGTGGGTGCACGATGATCTTCACGCACAATCACTTTCATGCCATTTGACAACTGAAACTCATGAGTGTTCAGAGTTTTCTGAGGGGCATTTTGTGCATACCCGCCAAATGAAATAATTGCGGCGCCACAAAAAGTTAACGCTCGACCTGCAAGGGTTGTTAATATGCTCATAATTAATCAATTGTATCGGTCATGTTCGGATTACGTAAAACCTTATCAAACCTATTTAACCTTCAAAAAGTTGATGAACAATGGTACGAATCCCTAGAAGAAGCACTTCTTTTGGGAGACGTGGGCATGAGCGCCACTCAAAGCCTGATCAGTCAACTTCGCCGTGAAGCAAAAAATCAGAAAGCTGAATCTGCTGATGATCTAAAGATGATTCTAGCCACATTGGTAGAAAAACTCTTAAGCAAACTTGAAAGACCCCAAAATCCACTGGAATTTTTACCGAATACTTCAGGACAGCCGACTGTGTGGCTCATCGTGGGGGTGAATGGTGCAGGCAAAACAACCAGCATTGGCAAAATCTGTCATCACTTTCAACAAACTGGGCGCAAGGTTTTATTAGGCGCCGGAGACACCTTTAGAGCAGCCGCCAGAGAACAACTGATCGCCTGGGGGGAACGCAACCAAGTGGCCGTCATCGCTCAAGAAAGCGGTGATTCAGCTGCAGTAGCTCATGATGCTGTCAAAGCCGGTCAATCACGTCAGCAAGACATTGTCATCATTGATACCGCAGGCAGACTATCGACCCAAACCCATCTCATGGATGAACTCAAGAAAGTCAAAAGAGTCATTGGTAAGGCACAAGAATCGGCTCCTCACGAGACTATTTTGGTGATTGATGGCAACACTGGTCAAAATGGCATGGCCCAGGTTAAGGCCTTCCATGAAGCTCTTGATCTGACTGGCATCATTGTCACCAAGCTCGATGGAACAGCCAAAGGCGGCATCTTGTGTGCGATTGCCTCAGAATTATCGGATAACCCCCCCAGCGTTCTTGCGATTGGCCTGGGCGAACAACTGTCTGATTTGAAGCCATTCAGTGCCTCAGAATTCGCTAAATCCTTGATTCCGAAATAATTTATTTCTATATAAATCATATGGTTATTCATTAATTAGCACTCTAATGGCAGGAGTGCTAATATAGAGGTATGACAAATATGAATGCCATGATTCCAATGCAATTAAATGTGGGCAGTGTTGATGCTTACATTTCTAGCGTTAATCGTCTGCCCATGCTCAGTGCATCAGACGAGATTCGCCTTGCGCGCGAATTCAGGGATCAAGAAAATCTAGACGCTGCTAAAACCTTGGTGATGTCACATCTTCGTTTGGTGGTCTCTATTGCCCGCCAATACCTTGGCTATGGCATCCCTCATGCAGACTTGATCCAAGAGGGCAATATTGGTCTAATGAAAGCAGTGAAACGATATGACCCTGAGCAAGGCACTCGCTTGGTGACTTATTCAATTCACTGGATCAAAGCAGAAATTCATGAATACATTCTTCGTAACTGGAGAATGGTCAAGATCGCAACCACCAAAGCTCACCGCAAATTATTTTTTAACTTGCGCAGCAACAAGCCGACATTGAATGCTTTATCTCCATCTGAAATCGATCATCTTGCCAAAGCACTGGATGTTCGTCAGGAAGATGTGCGAGAGATGGAGAAACGTTTGAGCGGTGGTGATGTGGCGATGGAAGCAGATTCATCAGATGATGAATCTTATGCTCCAATCAACTGGCTATCAGACAATCGCTACGAGCCTTCTGAAGTATTGGCTCGCGAAGAAACTCGCCAATTACAAGGTCCGGGCATTGAAAAAGCCTTAGCAAGCCTCGATGAACGTAGCCGTAAGATTGTTGCATCTCGTTGGTTGGATGTTTCAGATGATGGAACAGGTGGAAACACACTGCATGACCTTGCTGCAGAGTTCAATATTTCTGCAGAACGTGTGCGCCAAATTGAAGCGGCCGCACTAAAAAAAATGAAGTTAGCATTAACTGCCTAACTCCACTTTTTCTTTATTCAAACAAAGCTCAAAGTAATTTTTTCAAGTCTTCCGCAATAGGCTGAGGACCTTGCTGATGCTTTAAAAACAATCTGAGTTGGCCCTTGGTGTCAAACACATAACTTCCTGCGGTGTGATCGATGGTGTAGCTTGTAGGACTCTTCCCTGGGACCTTGCTGTAAAAAACCTTGAAGTCCTTGGTGATCTTTTCTAACTCTTCAGTTGATTGTGGTCTTAAGCCTAAAAAGCGCTTATCAAAAGCTGGCACATACTGAGATAACAGCTCTTGCGTATCACGCTCAGGATCCACCGTGACAAACATCACCTGTACACGACTGGCGTCCTTACCCAATAAATCCATCACGCCTTGCATTTCAGTCATGGTCGTTGGGCAAACATCTGGGCATTGCGTGTAACCATAAAACATCACCACCAACTGCCCTTTGAACTCTGATAACTCTCTTCTCTTGCCGTTATGATCAGTTAGAGAAAAATCTTTTCCGAATGCTTTGCTGCCCGTGATATCTACATTGTTAAATTTAATGTTTTGATTCGAGCACGCCATGACGCCAAAGACTGTCAGAAGAGCCAACAAAGTGCGCACGAAAAAACGTTGATGAATTATTTGGAATGTCATAAGTAGTGATCAATCAAAAGAGCTGCGAATAATAGTGAAAGATAAATGATAGAAAATCTAAATGTTCTCTTAGCAAGGTCATCCGAGTAATTTCTAAAGAGCGCAATGGCGTAAGCCAAGAACATGCCACCCAGAATCAAAGCGGACGCTAAATAAAAATA
>JBDLUD010000078.1:0-5837 GCA_039805465.1 Pseudomonadota bacterium | reverse complement strand
TTTAGAGATATAAGGTGCTGCAACGTCTTCACTTGGATCAAAACTGAGTTTAGGCTGCATACCTGGATCAGTGATTTGATCAATCAAGTCGTTTTCACTGTCGGCACACGCTGGGTTATCACGCAAGCGAGCGATTTGCCAGCTGGTGCTTTGCCAAAGTTTGTGCAAAACATGGCGAGGCACGTCGAAAATTTTCTTGGCATCGCGCCAGATTTCCACTTGACCATTGGTGTTTGGTTTAGCGACCACATGGCTGCAGCTGTAAAGATTGTGTTCTTTCAAAATAGCAAACACAGCATCTCTGTCAGAACGCTTCACCTGAATCAAAGCTCCCAACTCTTCGTTGAAGAGTGCTCTAAGAGTTAAATCATTTCTGCGACCTGAAACTTGTTGTGCCCAGTTCTTGGCATCGCCGTAATCAGATTCATGGTCTTTATCCAAGACCAACATATCAACGTTGAGTGACACACCCACGTGGGATGTGAATGCCATTTCTGTGGCAGCTGCGAATAAGCCACCGTCTGAGCGATCGTGGTAAGCCAAGAGCATGCCTTGGCGTCGCATCTTGATGATGGCTGCGGCCAAGTTTCTAAGGTCTGCTGGATCATCTAAGTCTGGAGTGGCTTGACCTGCTTGGTCAATCACTTGAGCCAAGATACTGCCGGCCATACGGCTCTTTGAACGACCCAAATCAATCAAAACGATTTCTGTATCGAGTGCTTGCCCCTGCTCGTCTTTTACTTGAAGCAAAGGTGTGGTGGTTTTGCGTGTGTCAATCACCGGCGCAAAGGCAGAGATGATCAATGAGACTGGGGAAGTGACTGATTTCTTTTCTTGAGTCTTCTCATCGTCCCATTGCGTGCGCATGGACAAAGAGTCTTTACCGACCGGAATTGAAATACCCAAGGCTGGACAAAGTTCCATGCCCACTGCTTTAACAGAATCAAATAATTTGGCATCTTCACCAGGATTGCCGCAAGCAGCCATCCAGTTGGCAGACAGTTTGATGTCTTCAATGCTGTCGATGTCAGCAGACAAGATGTTGGTGATGGATTCAGCCACGGCCATACGAGCAGCAGCCGGAGCATTCATCACAGCCAAAGGCGTTCTTTCACCCATGGACATGGCTTCGCCACGATAGCCTTTGAAGTCCATCAAGGTCACAGCAGCATCAGCCACTGGTACTTGCCAAGGTCCTACGAATTGATCGCGGGCGTTCAAACCACCCACGGTTCTATCACCAATGGTGATCAAGAAAGATTTGCTGGCAACGGTTGGATGTTGCAAAACCCAACTGGCCACCTGATCCAGTTTGACATCAGTGAGATCAATTTCTGGCAGTTGCTTTTCAAGACGTTGGACGTCTCGGTGCATGCGCGGTGGCTTGCCCAAAAGAACTTCCATCGGCATGTCAATCGGCAAATGCTCATCGGTGCCTTCAGCTTGCTTGGTATCAACCAAGAACAATTGACGCTCTTTTGTTGTTTCACCAACAACGGCTATAGGGCAACGCTCACGCTCACACATGGCTTGCAAGATTGGTAGGCTTTCTTTTGCAATTGCTAAGACATAACGTTCTTGAGATTCATTGCACCAGATTTCAGCAGGACTCATGCCGCTTTCTTCGAGTGGCACTTTGCGCATATCAAAAGTGGCGCCTAAACCAGCACCATCGGCCAATTCTGGGAAAGCATTGGATAAACCACCTGCTCCCACGTCATGGATCGAGACGATCGGATTGTTTTCACCCATGGCACGACAAGCATTGATCACTTCTTGAGCACGGCGTTCAATTTCTGGATTGCCGCGTTGTACGGAATCAAAGTCTAAGTCTGCAGTGTTTGCACCTGTGGTCATTGAACTGGCGGCACCACCGCCCATACCAATGCGCATACCAGGGCCACCCAGTTGAACCAAGAGGTAACCAGGCTTGATTTCTTTTTTGTGCGTGTGACCATCGTCAATCGCACCAATACCACCGGCGATCATGATCGGTTTGTGATAACCGCGACGCTCGCCATCAATGGTTTGTTCAAAAACGCGGAAGTAACCGCCCAAGTTTGGACGACCGAATTCATTGTTGAATGCAGCTCCGCCCAATGGGCCTTCAATCATGATTTGTAATGGTGAGGCAATGCGCTCAGGCTTGCCGTAGGCTTGTTGATCCCAAGGCAATTGACTGCCGGGCAAATTCAAATTCGATACTGAGAAACCAGACAAACCAGCTTTTGGTTTACCACCAATGCCTGTGGCACCTTCGTCACGGATCTCACCACCAGAACCAGTCGAAGCGCCTGGATAAGGAGCAATGGCTGTTGGATGATTGTGCGTCTCAACCTTCATCAAGGTGTGAGTGAGTCTGGTTTTCTTGACGTATTCTTGTTGTTCGTTTGGAGCCCAGACTTCTGCTTCGCAACCCGCCATGATGGCTGAGTTGTCTGAATAGGCCACGATCGTGCCCTTCGGCTGCAATTGATGTGTGTTACGGATCATGGCAAACAAAGATTTGTCTTGCTCCAATCCATCAATGGTCCAAGTGGCATTGAAGATCTTATGACGGCAGTGTTCACTGTTCGCTTGGGCAAACATCATGAGCTCAACATCGCTTGGATTGCGATTAAGCTTTTTGAAGTTATCTACCAAGTAGACGATTTCATCATCAGACAAAGCCAAGCCCATGGTGGTATTGGCCAGCTCAAGTGCTGCTTGACCGCCTTGCAGAATATCAATGCGTGTGAATGCTTTATCACTCAGTGTTTGGTAGAGCTCAGTGGCTGAATCGATCGATGGCAAAGTGATTTCTGTCATGCGATCATGAATCCCTGCCAAAACTGCTTGGCGCTGTGATTCGTTCAGAGCTTTTTTACTGGTCCAGAAGAATTGCACGCCACGCTCAATGCGCAAGACATTCAAGCCACAGTGATGGGCAATGTCGGTGGCTTTGCTGGCCCAAGGAGAAATCGTGCCAATGCGGGGTGCCACAACAGCTTGATCTTGTTTACCAGCAAATAAGCCTTTGGCCTCAATCAAGGTGAATGGTTCACCGTAGTTCAATAAACCTTTTAATTTCGTCAAATGTTCGCTTGAAAGCTCTGCATCAGACCAAAGAAAGTGCACAAATTGTGCCTGGATCTGAGTGAGCTCAACACCCTGCTCTGATAAGGAGCTTAAGAGACGCTGTTGGCGAAATTGAGAGAGGGCTTCGGCCCCATTTAGGCTTAGAAAACGACGATTTGCAGGCATCCCAAGATTATAAAACGAATGGCATTCTTGCTATTGTTTTTAAAGCTATTTTTTGCAAATTAGCCTACTCACCAAGTGTTTTTCAGGCTGCTGAGCTTAATTAGTCGGCAGTAACGACGCGGCCACTGTTTAAAACCAGCTGACGCTGGCAACGGCTGGCCAAGGCCATGTCATGTGTGACCAAAATCAAGGTTGAACCCAGTTCTTGATTGAGTTGGAAGAGCAATTCGATGATTTTTTGACCATTTTTCTCATCCAAGCTGCCAGTAGGTTCATCCGCAAACAGGATGTCTGGCCCAGTCACAAAAGCCCGTGCCAAAGCCACCCTTTGCTGTTCGCCACCGGACAGTGTCTTGGGACGATGTTTGAGTCGTTCAGACAAACCGACTTTTTCTAACCAAACTTGGGCTTTGGCTGCTGCTTCAGCTCTAGGCATCCCGGCTAATTCAAGAGGAAGTTGGACGTTTTCCAAAGCAGTTAAATGATCAATCAATTGAAATGACTGAAACACAAAACCCACATGTTGGGATCTGATTTGCGCACGCTGATCTTCATTGGCACCTGAAATATCACGGTCCATCAAGATAACCTGCCCTTTACTTGGGGTATCTAAGCCAGCCAACAAGCCCAATAAAGTACTTTTACCTGAGCCACTGGCTCCAACGATGGCCAAACTCTCAGCCTCAGCCACGGAAAAGTTGATATCGTGCAAAATGGTCAACGGGCCATCAACGGTATCAACCGTTTTTGCCAGATGGGATACTTCGAGAACCGTTTTGAGTGTTGTTGCTTGCATAGGAGCTAAGTTTGAGTTTTCAGTGGAATTTTAGAGGGTGTTTTGAATCAAGACTGTTAGGTAAGTTAGCTTCAGAACATATCCTTCATATGGTAATGGTGTTTGCTGTGTTATGCATGGCTCTTTTGAATAGCCCCACTGCCATAGCGCAATCTTCAAAAGTTTTGATCATGGGCGATAGCCTGTCAGCCGAGTATGGCATCCCCCGTGGTACTGGCTGGGTGAAGTTGCTCGAAAATCGTTTGAAAAAAAATCACCCAGGTATACAGGTGATCAATGCGAGCATCAGTGGAGAAACCACCCTTGGTGGTCAGATGCGCCTGGCTTCATTATTGAAAAATTACCAACCCAAAGTGGTGGTGATTGAATTAGGCGCTAATGATGCGCTGCGCGGCTTGCAACTGACAGCCACCGAGCAAAATTTGCGCCATATGATTCAGGCATCAAAACAATCAGGTGCCAAGGTATTGTTGCTGGGCATGCGCATTCCACCTAATTATGGGCAGGATTACACCAATAAGTTCTTTGGCATTTATGGCAAGTTAGCCGCATCTGAACAAGTTGAGTTATTGCCGTTTTTCTTAGAGCGCGTGGCCACGCGCATGGATTTGTTTCAGGCCGATCGAATTCATCCCAATATGACGGCACAAAGCATCATGCTTGAGAATGTTTGGCCTAAGTTAGAGCCTTTGCTCAAGCCCTAATCTTTTCTTTTTTCTTTTATCTTTTTTGTTTTTTCAATGCTCAGGCATTAACGCATTCAATCGGTAGCTGAATCAAGAACTCAGCTCCGCCCAATGCAGACCGTTGATAACTGATGCGACCTTGGTGCCTATCAACAATGTGTTTGCAAAGCCATAAGCCCAAACCCATGCCCTGCTTTTTATTGGTTTTCATCAAATCAAAAATACTGACCTTTAATTGATCCGGAATACCAGGGCCATTGTCAGAAACTTTCAACTCGACATAATTACCAAATACACGGGTGTGAATCTCGATTACTTTACTTGATTGATTAGCATTAGACAGTGCCTCAATTGAGTTATTCAATAGGTTGATGATGACCTGACTAATTTCATTGCTATTGAGTGGGATCGATTGATTGACGTTCAAGTCAAACTTCAAATCAATTTTAAAGTCTCGTACTTGCGGGAGGATGATAGGTTTGATTTGCTCAATCAATTCATCCAAATGAATATCGCTGGCTTTGATTTCTTCTTGTCTGAAGATGTCCCTGAGTGTTGAAACAATCCTGGCGATGCGCTGATTGTCTTCTTGAATATGCGTGATGACTTCCTTTAATCCATCTTGATCAGCTTGACCTTCATTCAATTTGCGTTGAATGAATTCAGCATTGAGACTGATCGCCGCCACTGGCTGATTCAACTCATGAGCAATTGAGGCTGACAGTGCACCAGTCGCAGCAGTTTTGTTAGCAATCAATAAAGAAGAAATCAAACTTTCTCGCTCTTCCAAAAGAGCCTTGATTTCAGCATTTTCGCTAGAGCTTTTTTCAAAACCTAATCGAGCACTCAACTCACGCTTCATGAGTAATTGGTACAGATAACTACTCACAGCCACGTAGACCAGGAGATGCATGCTCAAGCTACCCCAGAGAATGAAGGTGCTATCGAATTGGATCAATTGAGTCACACCTCTTGTGTGATTGACCAGACCATAAACACCCACTGAAAAAGTAATGGCAAGACTGACCAAAACAATCCCCATCAAAACCTTGAGACCAAAACTTCGATCTTTTTTCAATAATCGGCTCAGCTCATTGACTTCCCAAATCGAT
>JBDLUD010000077.1:0-5860 GCA_039805465.1 Pseudomonadota bacterium | reverse complement strand
CCAGCGTAAGCATGTGAGTCAACGCGAATGCCAGGGCCACCTGGCATGTGCCAAGATTGAATGCGGCCTGGGCTTGGCATGAATTTCACAGGATCTTCAGCATTGATACGACATTCAATCGCGTGGCCTTTGAATTCAATGTCTTTTTGACGGAAAGGTAACTTTTCGCCAAAGGCAATGTGAATTTGTTGCTGAACCAAGTCGATGCCAGTGATCAATTCGGTGACGGGATGCTCAACCTGAATACGGGTGTTCATCTCGATGAAGTAGAACTCGTCGTTTTCATACAAGAATTCAAAAGTACCAGCACCGCGATAACCAATTTTTCTGCAGGCCTCAGCGCAACGCTCACCAATTTTGGCGATCAAGCGACGATCGATACCAGGGGCTGGAGCTTCTTCAATCACCTTTTGGTGACGACGTTGCATAGAGCAATCACGCTCGCCTAGGTAAACCGCATTTTTATGCGTATCAGCCAAAATCTGAATTTCTACGTGGCGAGGATTCTCTAGGAACTTCTCCATATAGACTTCAGGATTGCCGAAAGCTCGTCCCGCTTCTTCGCGAGTCATGTTGACCGCATTGATCAAGTGCGCTTCGGTGTGCACCACGCGCATACCGCGCCCACCACCGCCACCAGCTGCTTTGATGATGACTGGGTAGCCAACTTTCTTAGCCGTGGCCAAAATTTCTTTCGGGTTATCAGGCAAAGCACCTTCTGAGCCTGGAACGCATGGCACGCCTGAGCGAATCATGGCTTGCTTGGCGGATACTTTGTCACCCATCAAGCGAATGGATTCAGCGGTTGGTCCAATGAACACAAAACCAGACTGTTCAACGCGCTCGGCAAAGTCTGCATTTTCAGATAAGAAGCCGTAACCAGGATGAATCGCTTGCGCATCTGTCACTTCGGCAGCGGAAATAATCGCTGGCATGTTCAGATAGCTCAGAGCTGATGGGGCTGGACCAATACAAACTGCTTCATCAGCTAATTTGACATACTTGGCGTCGCGATCCGCTTCTGAGAAAACAACCACGGTTTTGATGCCCATCTCGCGACAGGCTCTTTGAATACGAAGTGCGATTTCGCCACGGTTGGCGATAAGAATCTTTTCAAACATTGGATAACCTTTGTGAGCTTTAGCTTGAATTAGCCAATAATGAATAGAGCCTGACCAAATTCAACGCCTTGGCCGTTCTCACACAAAATTTCTTTAACAACACCTGATTTATCAGATTCAATTTCGTTCAATAACTTCATCGCTTCAATGATGCAAAGTGTCTGACCTTCTTTGACCGTGTCGCCGATCTTCACAAAAGAATCAGCGCCTGGCGTTGGAGAGCGGTAGAAGGTACCAACCATCGGAGACTTAACAGCGTGACCAGTTGGTTCTACTGGTGCAGCTTCTACTGCAGGTGCTGCGGCAGAAGTTGGAGCTGGAGCTGGAGCAGTTGGGGCTGCTGCGTAAACTTGCTGAAGAGGTGCTGCGATTGGGGCTGGATTTTTAACGATTCGAACTTTGTCTTCGCCTTCTGTTACTTCTAATTCTGAAACGCCAGATTCGGCTACTAAATCGATCAAAGTTTTGAGTTTTCGTAAATCCATGATGCCCTTCCTATAATTTTTTACTGAGAATTGATTATAGCGTTATCTATCCATGAACTGAGCTCATCTTCGCTTATTTTGCCCAGTTTCTTCTTAATAATTGCTCCTTTGCGGTCTACCATCACTGTAAAAGGCAGGCCTGAACTGGGATTTCCCATGCTTTTCGCCCAAGTTGCCCCATCTAAGCCGCCTAAGACAATCGGGTAGTTAACTGGTGTTTTTTCAAGAAATTCACGTATGTTAGATGGTGAATCGACACCGATGCCTACAAATAGTACATTTTTAGCGGCATATTTGGTCTGTGATCTGACTAATTCTGGCATTTCTTCAACGCAAGGTGGGCACCAAGAGGCCCAGTAGTTGATGATCAGGATTTTTTCACGCCAATCCGTTGTTTTATGAATGGTTCCATCAGGGGAACGCAATTCTCTGGTGAGTAATTCTTCGATAGCGGTATCGCTGGCTTTTTCGGTTCTGTATTTATAACTCGACAAACCCATGCCCAAAACTGCGGCAAGTGCTCCAGCAATCAAGATCAAACCCCATTGGCGTTTATTCATGTTTTTCTTTCCGTTTTTCAATGAATTACCTTATTTTGCACGTATGTTTGGATAAAATCTTGGCATGCATCTTCATATCCTAGGTATTTGCGGTACTTTTATGGGCGGTATTGCCGCCATCGCACGTCAAGCAGGTCACCGAGTGACTGGTTGTGACGCCAATGTTTACCCACCCATGAGCACTCAACTCGAGGCCCAGGGCATTGAACTGATCGAGGGCTTTTCTCCAGATCAAATTGCCTTAAAACCGGATCTATTCATTATTGGAAATGTGGTTTCTCGTGGCAACCCTTTGATGGAAGCAATTTTGGATCAAGGCTTGCCTTACCAATCTGGTCCTCAATGGTTGGGCGAGCAAGTTTTGCAAGGAAAGCATGTTTTAGCCGTTGCAGGAACTCATGGCAAAACCACCACCACCGCCATGCTCACTTGGATTTTGCAAGCGAATGGATTAGAGCCTGGTTATTTGATTGGTGGGGTGCCAAATAATTTTGATGTGTCTGCTCGCTTGGGTAAAAAAACCGGCAATCAAGCAGATGCCCCTCATTACTTTGTGATTGAGGCTGATGAATATGACACGGCATTTTTTGATAAGCGCAGCAAATTTGTGCATTACAGACCACGCACAGCTATTTTGAATAATTTGGAGTTTGATCATGCGGATATCTTTGCTGATATCACTGCCATTGAAACTCAATTTCATCATTTGGTTCGAACTGTTCCAGCTGCAGGTCGTTTGATTGTGAATGGCACTGAGCAAAGTTTAGAACGAGTGGTGCAACGCGGATGTTGGTCAAGTCTTGAGCGTTTTGCTTTGCCTGAACAATCCATCAAGCCTGGGGATTGGTCTTTGATGGACACAGTCAACGATGGTTTCAAAGTGATTTATCAGGGCAAGGATGTGGCTGAGGTTTCTTGGGATGTGGATGCGTCTGTCACAGGTCGACACAATCAACTGAATGCCTTAGCTGCGATCGCAGCTGCCCATCATGTGGGCATTTCTGTAAAAGATGCTGCTAAAGCTTTAGGCACCTTTAAGAATGTGAAGCGCCGTATGGAAGTGATTGGCCGAGTCAATGGCATCACCATTTACGATGATTTTGCACACCACCCAACAGCGATCACCACCACGGTTGATGGTTTAAGACGTCGCGTGGGGCGTGATGCCAATACTCGTATCTTGGCCGTATTAGAGCCGCGTTCAAATACGATGAAGTTGGGTGTGATGAAAAGCCAATTGCCTGATAGTTTGCAAGATGCAGATTTGGTTTTTGGTTACGGCTCAGCAACTGGTAAAGATGCCTTGGGTTGGGACTTGAAAGAGTCTTTGGCGCCATTGGGAGCAAAAGCCCAAGCGTTTGATGATTTAAATCTTCTCATGACAGCAGTGAAGCAAGCAGCGAAACATGGAGATCATATTTTGGTGATGAGCAATGGTGGTTTTGGTGGTGTGCATCGCAAGCTTTTAGAGTTATTGAAATAAGAAAATTTTTCTTTGTTGGAGATTCATTCTTTGATGATTGAATTTAAGAAGGTAAAAAAATGACAAAAAATATGGCCAAGCGTTTAGAGAATAAAGTTTGCATCATCACGGGTAGTGCGAATGGCATTGGCTTTGCTACTGCGCAAAAGTTCTGTGACGAGGGTGGTATTTCTATTATTTGTGACATGAACGATGCGCAAGTTCAAGCAGCTGTTGATCAACTGAAAGCAGCGGGTGGTCAGGCTGATGGTTTTGTGATGAATGTCACGGACCGTGAGAATATTGATGAGGTTGTGGCAGCTGTGATGGAGCGTCATGGCCGCATTGATGTTTTGATCAACAATGCCGGCATCACAAAAGATGCTCGCTTGGTCAATATGACTGAAGAACAATTTGATGCAGTGATCGATGTCAATTTGAAGGGTGTATTTAATTGCACCCAGGCGGTTGTGCCTCACATGCTAAACGCTGGACGCGGTTCAATTGTGAGTGCATCGAGCGTGGTTGGTTTGTATGGCAATTTTGGTCAGACAAATTATGCGGCCACCAAATATGGTGTGATTGGCTTCACAACCACTTGGGCCAGAGAATTAGGACCTAAAGGTATCCGCGTCAATGCTGTTTGTCCTGGGTTTGTAGAAACAAGTATCTTGGCTTCTATGCCTGAAGATGTTTTGAACGGCATGAAAGATCGCTCATGGTTACGTCGTTTAGGTAAGCCAGAAGAGTTGGCGAATGTTTATGCGTTCTTGGCTAGCGATGAATCCAGTTACATCAATGGCATCGCCTTAGAGGCCAGCGGCGGGATATCTCTTTAATGCATTTGTTGCATGAAGATGGCGGCGACATAAAAATCGCCACACTGATGGCGCAGGCCTCAGAGGGTGAGTCATTGGCCGTTGAAAGTTTGGGCGGTAAACGTGGAAAGCTAAAAACCAAAGACATTTGGTTGCGTTTCGAAGACTCAAAGCCCGAAGAGTTATTGGCATCAGCTAAAAAACAAGCCGAAGAAATTGATTTGGATTTTTTGTGGGAATGCGCTGGTGCAGAGGAATTCTTTTTTGCAGATTTAGCCAAAGAGTATTTTGGTGAGACATCCAGCGCCGTTCAAAAAATCAGTTTGGCCATGGCCTTGCAGAGTGCGCCTATTTATTTTCGACGCAAGGGTCGCGGTCAGTTCATGCGCGCGCCAGAGGATCAACTCAAGGCAGCACTTTTGGCAGTTGAAAGAAAAAAAGCCGAGCTGATCAAACAAGAGTCATGGGAAGAGCAGTTAAAGCTTGGTCAATTGCCCGAAGAGATTGCCCCATTGGTGAACACTCTTTTATTCAACCCTGATAAAAATACAACGGCTTATAAAGCGGTCGCAAATGCCTCGCAGACATTAAAAGGTGGGATACCTGAGTTATTTTTAACGTGCGGTGTTTTGAGTTCTGCTTTGGCTTATCACGAGGGGAAGTTCCTCAAAGAGCATTTTCCTAAAGGTGTTGGCTTTCAGGTGCAGTTGCAAGCGAATGAGCAGTCTGCTTGGGAAGAGGCTCTTTTAAAACTACCAGTGGCGGATGTCAAAGCCTTTTCAATTGACGATGCAAGTACCACTGAAATTGATGATGCCTTTTCTGTGAGCAGCATTGAAGTTGAAGGTATTGGTCAATATCATCGTGTTGGAGTTCACATTGCTGCGCCAGCTTTAGCCATTCATCGAGGCAGTGCCTTGGATGAGGTTGGCAGAAAAAGATTGTCAACGGTCTATTTCCCTGGCGGCAAGATCACCATGTTGCCTGATGAAGTGATTGAGGTATTTTCTTTGCACGCAGCAGAGTCAGCGTCGCCTGATTTACCTTTAAGGCCGGCCGTGTCTTTGTATGTCACTTTGAACAGTGAGGGTCTTCCAATCTTAGAAGGTGACCATGCACCGGTCACCAAGGTTGAGAGAGTACCGATGGGGTCAAATCTTCGTTTGGATGATTTGGAGCATTTGGTCACTGAAGAGTCTTTGCTTGATGAAAAAAATACTGCAGCGATTCCTTACCAAGCTGAGCTGAATATTCTTTGGCAGTCTGCAAAGCAGTTACACGCCAAGCGTCAAGAGCAGCGTGTGATGAATGGCTTGAAAGAAGAATCGTTGGGCTTGCCAGATCCAACAGCATTGCCTCGTGACTTTAATTTCAAGGTCACTGATGGCGTGGTTGAAATCACTGCTCGTCAACG
>JBDLUD010000076.1:0-6115 GCA_039805465.1 Pseudomonadota bacterium | reverse complement strand
ATCAAGGCCGTGATTGGTTTGAACCTGTGCCCTTTTGCTAAAGCGGTGCATGTCAAAGAGCAAATCAAGTATGTGGTGAGTGAAGCCACATCGGTAGAGCAATTACTTGAAGACCTGGCTCAAGAGTTAGAGTTTTTAGCCGAAGTATCTCGTGAAAAAACAGACACCACTTTATTGATTCATCCAAAGGTATTGGTTGACTTCCTTGATTACAACGATTTTTTAGAATTGGCAGATCAACTACTAGAAGACTTAGATTTGGATGGTGAATTACAGATTGCGAGTTTTCATCCGCAATACCAATTCGCTGGAACTGAGATTGATGATGTGACGAATTTCACCAATCGCTCGCCCTATCCAACCTTGCACTTGATCCGTGAAGACAGTATTGATGAGGCAGTCAAAGCATTCCCAGAAGCCGAAGCTATTTTTGAAACCAATATGCAAACCATGGAAAAGCTTGGCACAGATGGCTGGCTGAAGTTATTTCCTAAAAAATGATCTTCGCTTAAACAGAAGAACGAGATTCGCGCAGGTAGTCCACCAAGCGATTGATCACAGGCGGATTTTCTTTGGTGATGTATGAAACCAAGAATGCAGCCAAGAAGCTAGCAGGAATGCCAAATGCACCAGATGCAATCGGGTCAATACCAAACCAACGCTCTCCAAACACACCCGTTAAGCGTGAGACAAAGGGATAGTTCAAGGTAATGTATGTTCCACTCACGAAGAATCCTGTGAGCATGCCAGCAATAGCTCCCCATTGATTAATTCGTTTTGAAAATACTGCCAAAATCAAGACAGCAAAAAAGCTTGAGGCTGCTAAGGAGAATGCGGCGCCCACCAAGAACAAAATATCTCCTGGACGCAATGAGGTCACATAAGCTGCAAACAAAGCAACTGCCAATAAAACAATTTTTGCAATCGTGACACGCCGCTGATGAGTAGCACTTTTGTTGACCAAGTGATAGTAAACATCATGTGAAATCGCATTGGCAATCGTTAGTAACAATCCGTCAGCTGTGGATAAGGCTGCCGCTAAAGCACCCGCTGCCACCAAGCCAGAAATCACATAAGGCAAGCCAGCAATTTCTGGGGCTGCCAAGATAATCATATCGGGTGAAATCGAAAGCTCAGCCCATTGAACAAATCCGTCACCATTAACATCAATGATTGATAAAACTGGTGGGTCTAATTTTCGCCAATTCAAAACCCAATTAGGCAACTCTGCATAAGAAATACCAACCAAATTTTTAAACAACTCCAATTTCACCATGGCTGCCAAGGCAGGCACACTGAGGTAAAAGATAGCGACAAACAGCAAAGTCCAGAACACCGAGTAACGCGTGGCCGATACGCTTGTGGTGGTGTAAAAACGCGTCAAAATGTGAGGCAAGCTGGCAGTGCCAAACATCAAGCAAAAAATCAGAAGAATAAAGTTGAGATTATCCAAACTAGAATCACCCACCCCTTTACTGGATCCTGGGTCCATGGATGGGATGGCAGTTTGGCTTTTAAGCTGAGCCTCTTTTTTCTGAGTCTGCCAAAGCTCGTAAGCACTGGCAGGATTTTTGGGAAAGTCGTTGAACCTCTTTTCGATGGCCTTCAATTCTTTCAAAGGTATTTGACTGGAGCGCGCCTCTTGAAGATTTTTTTCAGCTTCTTTTTTTCCCTCAAAATAAGAATCAGGTAATGCATTTATTTTTTTCTCCAAAAGCATTGCTTGCTTTAGGTAGTAATTACGAACCTTGTTTTCTTCAGCGGTGACTTCAAAATCTTTTTCATGAAATTCAATTTCTTGCAAGACCTGCCCATACATTGCTTGGGGAAAAAAAGAATTGTGCTTTTTGTATGAAATCATGCTCAAGGGCAATAGCAAGGCAATCATGAAAATGATGTACTGAGCCACCTGAGTCCAAGTCACCGCTCGCATGCCACCTAAAAAAGAGCATACCAAGATACCAGCTAAACCAAAGAAGACACCCACCCCAAACTCAACTCCAATGAAGCGATTCACAATCAAACCCACACCTTGAATTTGGGCAACCAAATAAACAAACGAACAAATAATCGTGGCTCCAACTGCCACAACTCTGACTGTTTTACTGCCACCTTCTTTACCTTGACTGTAACGAATCGCTAGAAAATCTGGGATGGTGTAGGAGCCAAACTTGCGAATGTATGGGGCAATCAGCATTGCCACCAAACAAAACCCGCCCGTCCAGCCAACAATGAAGGCAAGACCTTTATAGCCCGAGCTAAACAGAATGCCCACCAAGCCAATGAAGGTTGCCGCACTCATCCAATCAGCAGCGGTTGCCATGCCATTAAAAATGGCTGGAATCTTGCGACCGGCCACGTAGTAATCAGTGATATCAGAGGTGCGAGAAATCAGTCCAATACTGGCATAAATGGCAATGGTTACAAATAAGAAAACATAGCCAAGCCAGATGCCTGAACCACTGGTCTGCTCAAGTAAACCCAAAAAGTAAACGAACAGCAAAAAGCCCGCTGTGAACAGCAGGTAGAAAAAACCTATCTTTTTTGATTCAGACCGAATCTCCATAAGTAGATTATGACTCAGACCTAAGAAAATAGGCCGGTACTGTTAGGTAACCGGCCTTAATTACTACAAGATGATGCTATTCAAGGAAACTTAAATCGCGTGCTTGAGTTGCTCCAAGATCGCTGGATTTTCAAGTGTTGATGTGTCTTGAGTGATTTCTTCACCTTTTGCCAAAACACGCAATAAACGACGCATGATCTTGCCTGAACGTGTCTTAGGTAAGTTATCACCAAAACGAATTTCTTTTGGCTTGGCGATTGGGCCAATCTCTTTACCTACCCAGTTACGCAAGTCTGTTGCAATCTTCTTCGCTTCGTCGCCTGTTGGGCGCTTACCCTTCAGAACCACGAAAGCCACAATTGCTTCACCAGTCATGTCATCTGGACGACCAACCACCGCTGCTTCAGCAACCAATGGATTAGCCACCAATGCTGACTCGATTTCCATCGTGCCCATGCGGTGACCTGAAACGTTCAGAACGTCATCGATACGACCTGTGATGGTGAAATAAGCAGTGTTTTTGTTACGAATCGCACCGTCACCCGCCAAATACAGAGTACCGCCTAACTCTTCTGGGAAGTAGCTCTTCTTAAAGCGCTCTGGGTCACCCCAAATATTACGAATCATTGAAGGCCATGGGCGCTTCACAACCAAAATACCACCTTGGCCGTTAGGCATGTCACCACCAACCTCATCCACAATCGCTGCCATGATGCCTGGCAATGGCAATGTGCAAGAACCTGGAACCAATGGCGTGGCTCCCGGCAATGGCGTGATCATGTGACCACCTGTTTCTGTCTGCCAGAATGTATCCACAATCGGACACTTTTCGCCGCCAACGTTCTTGTGGTACCACATCCATGCTTCAGGATTGATTGGCTCACCCACAGAACCCAAAAGACGCAAACTCTTCAAGTTGTACTTCTTCGGATGAACAGTAGGATCTGTATCAGAAGCTTTGATCAATGAACGAATTGCTGTTGGCGCTGTGTAGAAAATAGATACTTTGTGACGCTGAATCATTTCCCAGAAGCGACCAGCGTTTGGATAAGTAGGCACGCCTTCGAAAACGATCTGTGTGCCACCGCATGCCAAAGGACCATAAGCAACATAGCTATGTCCTGTGATCCAACCGATGTCGGCTGTACACCAGAACACATCGCTATCACGCAAGTCAAAGGTCCACTTCATCGTTAACATGGCCCACAACAAGTAACCACCAGTTGAGTGCTGAACGCCTTTAGGCTTACCTGTTGAACCTGATGTGTAAAGAACAAACAAAGGATGCTCTGCGCTCACCCATTCTGGCTCACATACTTTAGGCTGGCCAGCAGAAACATCGTGCATCCACTTATCACGACCTACTTTCATTGGCACATCGCCACCAGTGCGCTTGTAAACAATCACGTGCTTGAGCTTCTCGCAACCACCCAAATCCAAAGCCTCATCAGCAATGGTCTTCAATGGCAATGCTTTACCACCGCGCAATTGTTGGTCAGCAGTGATCAATGCCACGGCGCCCACGTCCACAATACGCTCTTGCAATGATTTGGCTGAGAATCCGCCGAACACCACAGAGTGTGTCGCGCCGATACGAGCACACGCTTGCATCGCCACAACACCTTCGATTGACATTGACATGTAAATAACAACTCGGTCACCTTTTTTGATGCCTAGTTTTTTCAAACCGTTAGCAAATACTGCTACGCGGTCATGTAATTCTTGATAAGTTACTTTTGAAACTTCACCGCCGTCTGCTTCAAAAATGATGGCAGTTTTCTTAGCCATGCCATTTTTGATATTGCGGTCGATACAGTTGTATGAAGCATTTGTTAAGCCATCTTCAAACCATTTATAAAATGGTGCTTTAGATTCATCTAAAACTTTGGTGAATGGCTTTTTCCAAAATAAGTTTTCTTTTGCTAAACGTGCCCAAGTACCATTGAAATCTTTATCAAAAGCTTTGCACATCGCTTTGTATTGATCCATGCTTGTGATGGCTGCTTGTTTAGCAAATGCTTTCGGTGGGTTAAACACACGATTTTCGACCAACATCTGTTCCATACCGGACATACTATTCTCCTACTTTCTAGGCAGTGTTTTAGACAAATTTCGAGGTTAGGCTTGCGGACTGACAATTGACTGACAATTTCAATAAAGTTGAACCGCCATAAGGGTTACCCCTAATGACCACAGGGGCAACAGCCTCACCTTCGAACACTTAAGATAAACATATAAACGATATCTGTAAATGCTAACTTTCCCTAGGTAAAATAGCTTCCTTTCAAACCTTTATATAAAAATTATGAGTGCAATTCGCCAAGACGACTTTATTCAGAGCATTGCTGATGGTTTTCAGTACATTTCTTATTACCACCCTTTGGATTACATCACCGCTTTAGGCAAAGCCTATGAGCGCGAAGAGAGTCCCGCAGCCAAGGATGCTATTGCTCAAATTTTGACCAATAGCCGTATGTGCGCTGAGGGTAAGCGCCCAATGTGCCAAGACACTGGTATTGCAGTGGTATTTCTAAAGGTTGGCATGAATGTTAAGTGGGATGCCAAGATGAGCGTGACTGACATGGTCAATGAAGGTGTGCGCCGCGCCTACAACCACCCAGACAACAAACTACGCGCCTCTGTTTTATTAGATCCAGCTGGTAAACGCACTAACTCAAAAGACAACACCCCAGCCGTGATTCATTATGAAATCGTTGAAGGCGATGGCGTTGAAGTCATTTGCGCAGCCAAAGGTGGTGGTTCAGAAAACAAGAGCAAGATGGTCATGTTGAACCCTTCTGACTCGATCGTTGATTGGGTGGTTAAAACTGTACCGACCATGGGTGCTGGCTGGTGTCCTCCTGGCATCTTGGGCATCGGTATTGGTGGCACGCCAGAAAAAGCCATGTTGTTAGCCAAAGAGTCTTTGATGGCTCCAGTGGATATTCATGAGCTGATTGCCCGTGGCCCAAAAACTCGCATTGAAGAATTGCGTTTAGAGATCATGGACAAGGTCAATGCTCTTGGTATTGGTGCTCAAGGTTTGGGCGGTTTGACCACAGTGCTTGATGTGAAGATCATGGATTATCCAACTCATGCCGCTTCATTGCCAGTAGCCATGATTCCTAACTGCGCGGCCACACGCCACGTGCACTTTCATTTGCACGGTGATGGTCCAGCCGTATTGACGCCTCCATCAATTTCAGAATGGCCGGATGTTGCTTGGACACCAAACACAGAAAAATCAACCCGCGTGAATCTAGACACACTCACACCAGAGGAAGTGGCTAGTTGGAAACCAGGCCAAACTTTATTGTTAAACGGCAAGATGTTGACAGGTCGCGATGCTGCTCACAAACGCATTGCCGACATGTTGTCCAAAGGTGAAAAACTACCAGTCGACTTCAAGAATCGCGTGATTTATTACGTGGGCCCAGTAGATCCTGTACGCAACGAAGTGGTTGGTCCTGCAGGCCCGACTACTGCTACCCGCATGGACAAGTTCACCGAGATGATGCTGGCTGAAACTGGCTTGATCTCCATGGTGGG
>JBDLUD010000075.1:0-6557 GCA_039805465.1 Pseudomonadota bacterium | reverse complement strand
CTATCAATGGAAGGTGCGTCAGTGGCTGGAAGCGTGGTCAAAGGCGCTAAGTTGGCGCTCCAAGCAGGATGTGATCAAGTCTTGATTTGTAATCGCCCAGATTTGGCTGATCAATTACTCAATGAACTCACCTATGATGAAAAAGCTTATCAAGTGTCACGAGCCAGGGTTCAAAAACTAATGCCTACATCAGTGGCAATGACTTGGGAAGAGCTGCAAGTGAGCCCAGATTATCAAAGAGCAAAACAACTGCTCAAGCAGTTGAAATTGATTGCTTAAATATTTAAGCTGGTCTGACTCTGGCGGTCAAAGATTCAGCACCGCCACGCTCTTCCCTGAGGTGAGGCGGTTGCGATCTAATGAAATCACATAAGTCCAAACCAAGCTACGGTCTTTTCTTTTAAATACGTCGACTATTTTTTTCATGGTTAGGCTTAATCAAGCTCCTTTTTAATTACCATTAAGTTAACACGAAGCACTAGATATAGTTATAAGTGTTTGCCATAACCCTAGCTATTGTGAAGCTTACACCCTCATTTGACATTTAATTATTTATTAATATATAATAAAATATATTGTATTAGGACAAATTAATAAGTACTTAAATAGGAAGGCAAAAATGTCAGAACAAGTTCAAAACACCGAGAGGGAATCCTCTGGCTGGAGTCCTTATCTTGCTGGAGCACTGGTTGGGCTCTTGGCAATTATTTCGGTATACCTCACCACCACCTTGATGGGTAAGTCCAACTATTTGGGAGCCTCGACCACTTTTGTGAGAGCGGCGGGTTTGTTATTCCAAAGTGTTGACCCTGCTCACGTTGCTGAAAACGCTTATTACGTCAAAGAAAAAGTGAAGGTTGATTGGCAATTCATGATGATCATCGGTATTTTCTTTGGTGCCTTGATTTCTTCATTGATGGATAAAAGTTTTAAGTTGGAAGCAGTACCGCCAACATGGGAAAAACGTTTTGGATCATCAATCGCTAAGCGCGCCATCTTTTCATTCCTGGGCGGCATTGTTGCAATGATAGGTGCACGCATGGCAGACGGTTGTCCAAGCGGTCATGGATTGAGCGGCATGATGCAGCTATCCATGAGTTCATTTGTTGCCTTGGCCTTTTTCTTCGGAGTGGGTGCCTTGGTGGCCAACATGATGTACAGAAAGGGGCAATAACATGTCAACAGAACAAATTTTAGGTTTAGTGACTGGTGTCTTTTTCGGCTTCTTATTACAAAAAGGCCGTGTGCTTCGTTACGACAAGCAAGTTGGCGCGATGTTGTTCAAAGACATGACCATTTTTAAATTCATGTTAACTGCCATCATCGTTGGTATGTTCGGCATTCTTGCGATGCACGATATGGGCATCATCAAGCTCAGTCATAAAGCCATGAACGTGGGCGCTATTTTGGTGGGCGGTTCGTTGTTTGGTATTGGTTGGGCTGTGATGGGCTTCTGCCCAGGCACATCGGTAGGTGCGATTGGTGAAGGCCGTTGGCACGCAGTATTTGGTGCGATTGGCATGATTGTGGGCGCTGGTATTTATGCTGAATTATTCCCATTCTTCAAATCCACTGTTTTGTCGTGGGCTGACTTTGGCAAGATTGGTTTGCCAGAAGTGCTGGGCATTAATCACTGGGTGATTGCGGTGATTTTTACGATCATCACTTTGATCATGTTCAGGTGGTTTGAGAAAAAAGGCATTTAAGCCAATCCGCTTTAAAAATAAAAAGCCACTGCATGGGTGAGGTTCTATGTGGTGGCTTTTTTCATCTTGATGCTCACGCCATCTGAGTAAAACCTAGCTTCATCACCATCGATGTTTTTATAAATGGCTTCCCATTTCTTCTCATTTGAACTGATGACTTTAATGAGGGTGTAAGCTGGCGTGGCAGGAAACAAAGGTTGATCGGTGTAATGGAAGACAAATCCATACATGTACTCAACGAAGAGATGTTTAGGTGCACTCTTTTGGCTCATGGAACCAACCCTTCTCAATGAGTTATCCACAGAAAATGTTGATAACTGCTGTTGAATTCATCTTAAACCTTATTGATTCAAGATACTAGGTTGTTTGCCTAAAAATTAATCAAATTGCACCAAAGAAAAAACCACCCCGAAGAGTGGTTTATTTTGATTTTCTGTCAATCAATTAGTTAGCGCGGCTGCGGTATTCGCCAGTGCGCGTATCGATCTCGATCTTGTCACCTTCGCTGCAGAACAATGGAACTTGTAGTTCGTAGCCTGTAGCAATTTTTGCGTTCTTCAATACACGACCTGAGCTTGTATCGCCTTTAACAGCTGGCTCTGTGTAAGTGATTTCACGAATCACAATGGTTGGCAATTCAACAGACAATGCCTTGCCTTCGTAAAAGACCACTTCAACTGGCATAGCGTCTTCTAAGTAATTCAAAGCATCACCCATGTTGTCTTTTTCAACTTCATACTGATTGAATTCTGTGTCCATGAATGCATACATTGGATCTGCGAAGTAAGAGTATGTGCACTCTTTGCGCTCCAAGATCACAACTTCAAATTTGTCATCAGCTTTAAAAATGCCTTCGTTAGGTGCTTCAGTGATCAAGTTCTTGAACTTCATCTTCACTACTGCAGCATTACGACCTGAACGGCTGTATTCTGATTTCTGAATCACCAAAGGTTGGCCATTCAACATTACAACGTTACCTACGCGGAGTTCTTGAGCAATTTTCATCGCGATATTTCCTGAGATTTCACAAAGTCTAAGATTTTACCCTCTAAATGCCCAAGACCCATTAACTTCTCTCGCCAATCCTCAGAATGCTTGGTCCAGGCACTTAAATGTGGCCACCAATCAGCTGCAGAGGCCCATTTCATGGCTGAGACCCCCGTGGATCTCAATTGGGCAGAAGCGGTCTCAAAATAACGCTCTAAAAAGGCATTTAATTTGACTTCATGGGCCAAATCTGACTGCGGGTAGATGTCCCAGATGAATGGTTTACCTGCCCACTGAGCTCGCACAAAAGAATCTTCCCCGCGGACCAAATTGATGTCGCAAACGGACAGCAAGTAATCGTAATCTTCCTGGGGGATGAAGGGCAGTTGAATTAACTTCACTGCCGAATTCGCTAAAGCGAATGCTTTTTGTGTGGCGGCAGACACATTTTGATCGGCACACAAAAATACATCCACCAGCTCGCCATGAGCTAAAGCGGCTTGATGCAGAGAATCAAGCCAGGCATCCAATGGCGCTTGTTTGTAATTAAAAACAGATACTTTTTTTGATCTTGAGCGGCATGAGTCAAAAGCCGAAGATAAAGATAGGGGAATATTCAAAGAGTTTGATGTCACTTCATCCCAGTTTCCTAAAAGCACACCACCTGTTTTAGGGGTGAAGCCCGGGAAATAAAAATACTTGTTCAGACCATTGTTTTGCGGAGAGGGCATCAAATGCATCTCATCTGCCCATGCCTCTGCTGTGAGGTATTCAAGATTGATCCAAATCGGCTGCTTGGTAGAAGCCTTCTGAGACGTTTTTTGAACCATGGCCTCAATATAGGCACTTGGCAAATGACAGGCAAATGCCTCAATCACCACATCGCCCACAGATGCCAAGATAGTAGGTGACTCTGCGGCTGACCATGGCAAGACTTCAATACCCAGAGTGGCTCCATGACCCACAGCATCTCCGTGGGCAATCACATTTAAAACATTTAAATCATCGCAAAATAAACGAATACGACTATCATCACATTCAGCAGAATTAACAGATGAGGACGATAATCGTGACAAGGCCCTGGCCAGACGCCAGCAAACACCAGCATCACCATAGTTATCGACGATTTGACAAAAGATATCCCAACGCATGTCGAATGAGACCCCTGAATCCCTCTTAAATGATGTTAAAAAATTACCTGGTTTGCCAGGTGTGTATCGCTTTTTCGATGAAGCAGGACAAATCTTATACGTTGGTAAGGCCAAAGACTTAAAAAAACGCGTTAATAGTTATTTTCAGCGCAATTTATCGTCACCGCGCATTGAGCGCATGGTCACCCGCATTCGTTCTTTAGAAACCACGGTCACGCGCACAGAAACCGAGGCTTTGATTCTAGAAAACAACCTCATCAAAGAACTATCACCACCATTCAATATCTTATTCAGAGATGATAAGTCTTACCCGTATGTGATGCTCTCTGGTCATCAGTATCCACGTTTGGCTTATTACCGTGGCCGGGTGGATAAACGCCATCAGTACTATGGGCCATTCCCCAATTCATGGGCGGTTAGAAACAGTATTCAGATTTTGCAAAAAGTGTTTCAGATAAGAACCTGTGAAGACACCATTTTCAAGAACAGAAGCAGACCTTGTTTATTGCATCAGATTCATCGTTGCAGTGCGCCTTGCGTGGGCAGAATCACTGAGCAAAATTACGCACAAGACATCCATAAGGCAGTTCAGTTTTTAGAAGGTGATCACGCCAGTGTCATGGCTGAGTTTGAGCAAGCCATGCAGTCTTACAGTGACAACATGCAGTTTGAACAAGCTGCCATGATGCGTGACCGCATTGCTGATTTATCACAAGTGCTACAACAACAATCCATGGACACCGTTGCAGATGGTGAGGGTGATGTTGATATCTTGGCCATTGCGATGAAGGGCGGTTTGGCTTGTATCAATTTAGCCATGGTGCGAGGCGGTCGCCATTTAGGTGATCGAGCTTACTTCCCTAAAATGGGTCGCTTCAAAGAAGATGCCATGCCCAACAGTGATGAAGTGATGCAAGCATTCATCACCCAACACTATCTCAGTGACGATGCTGAATCACTCAAGCTCATTCCGAAAGTCATGGTGATTCAAGATTTCAGTGACTCGCCAGAAAATGAGGAGTTACAAGAACTCTTGAATGTCAAAGCTAATAAAAAGGTGCAAATCCTCAAGCAACCTCAAGGCCAACGCAAGCATTGGTTGATCATGGCGCAAAACAATGCTGAGTTGGCCCTGACCAAACGCCTGACTGAGGCGGGTGGGCAAGAGGCTAGAACACGATCATTGATTGAGGTGCTCAACCTTGATCTTGAAAACGCCGAAGATTTACGCATTGAATGTTTTGACATCAGTCACACATCAGGTGAAGCCACGCAAGCCAGTTGCGTCGTTTATCAAAAGCACGACATGCAAAGTGGTGAGTACCGGCGCTTCAACATCAACGACATCATTCCAGGCGATGACTACGCTGCCATGCGTCAAGTGCTTCAAAGACGTTACGCCAACTTTCAAGAAATCCCTCCAGAAAAACAGCCTCACATTGTTTTGGTGGATGGTGGCAAAGGGCAGGTCAGCATGGCCAAGGAAGTCTTTGATGAATTAGGTTTAGACATCCACATGATTGTCGGTATTGCCAAAGGCGAGGGCAGGAAAGTTGGTTTGGAAACCCTCATCTTTGCTGATCAGCGTGAGCCCATGACCCTTGGTTTAGAAAGTCCGGCACTTCTGCTCACAGCTCAAATCAGGGATGAGGCACATCGCTTTGCCATCACTGGGATGAGAGCCAAGAGGCAGAAAACCAGAAACGTCTCGCGCCTTGAAGAAATCGAAGGCATAGGAGCGAAGAGGCGTCAGAAACTCTTGGCTCGATTTGGTGGGTTAAAGGGTGTCACCAGCGCCACCATTGAAGAGCTGCAGCAAGTTGAGGGCATTTCCAAAGCGTTGGCCGAGATCATTTACAAACAATTGCATTGATAAATAACACCAAAAAACAAGACTTTAGAACTTCTATTATTTAGCAATACCCTTTATCCTTGCGCCATGCCCTTTAATTTACCAATCTTCCTCACTTGGTTACGCGTTGCGACCATACCTTTGGTGGTTGGTATTTTTTACTTGCCAGAATCTTGGTTTGATATTAATGATAAAAATCTTTGGGCCACCATCTTCTTCGTTGGTGCGGCGATCACAGATTGGTTGGATGGTTACTTGGCTCGCAAGTGGGGTCAGGTATCAGCCTTTGGTGCATTCTTAGACCCTGTGGCTGACAAGCTCATGGTGGCAGCAGCATTATTGGTTTTGCTGAACTTTGATCGTGTTGAGGTTTGGGTTGCTTTGGTCATCATTGGTCGTGAGATCACAATTTCAGCACTGAGAGAGTGGATGGCGCAGATTGGCGCGTCGAAGAGTGTGGCGGTGCATTTTGTGGGTAAGCTCAAAACAGCTGCGCAACTCATAGCGATTCCGTTCTTGCTATTTAACGATACATTGTTCAATCTGTTTCACACCAAAACGATTGGCAAACCCCTCATTTGGATTGCGGCGGTTTTGACGGTTTGGTCCATGTTCTATTACCTCCAAAAAGCCTGGCCGATGATCAAGGCCAAAGCAGACCTTTGAGCCTAGGTTCATTAAAAGTCTGTAAAAACAAAGACTTTCATCATCAGTAGCACCAGCTTTAGAGACACCTAAATAGCCTAACTATTTGACATAGGCTGAAATTATGGTAAAGTAACGGTCTTGTTGTTATGCGGGATTAGCTCAGTTGGTAGAGCGATACCTTGCCAAGGTATAGGTCGAGAGTTCGAGCCTCTT
>JBDLUD010000074.1:0-6235 GCA_039805465.1 Pseudomonadota bacterium | reverse complement strand
TCTTCAATCTTAGATGCTAGGGTAGAAATGCGCTCTAAGAATTCTCCATCTTGTTGAGCTGCCACGCTCTCTTGACTTTGAGCCATAGAAATTTCTTTTGATAATTCTGACAACTCTGCTTCAGCATTGCGCAAAGGATGCGATAAACTTTTTGCCACCGGAAATGCCAGCATGGAGGCCATGCGGTAAATTTCAACCTCAGTAATTCGACGTGCGACTCGTCCAGCTTGACGTGAGCCCATCCCAGCGTGAGGCACCAAATAAGAAATGTAGCCATCTTGATTGATTTGTAGGTCCGTCCACATTTGGGCTTTTTGATTGGTGAGGATCGTGCTGCCAATCAAAGTATTTCCGGAGAATAAATGAGCAACCTCATCTGCAGCCGAGAATAAATTACGATCTTCAAAAGCAATGTCAATAGCTGAAATTCGAAGACCTCCAGCCGCATGCATTGGCTTGATATTGAACTTGCTCAACAATTCATTCACCTCGTTCTCAAGAGCAGGGCGCGTCTTGATAGGTGCTTCAACAATCAAATCTTTTTGTTGAACCATCGCTGAAATCGATGAGAACTCGCCGTGTAATTCCCATTTGATGATGATGCGCTGTGGTGCTGGTCTTAATTCAATGATGCGAAATGTTTCCCCATGATTTGGATCGATGGGCTGCTTGGTTTGTTCGCTGATGGCGTTGATCCAGTCAATCTGTTGCTGACGATCCGTGCCCTTGAGTAAGAATGCTTGGTTGAGGATGCGATCTCTAGGCCACAGAGCAACAGGTGGTCTTGCGTGCACCTCTTCATGAAGAACTGTTCTTAGTGGGTGATCATATGGGCGCATACCAGAGCTCTTTGAGATTAATTGGATGGAGTAATACTATCACTCAGCCATTAGTTATATTCTTTTAATAACTGATTATTAATAACTAATCGTGACCCGTTAGAGTTATTTTTCCCAAAAAAAATGGCTGGTATAAAGCCAGCCATTTTTGAAGAGGGAGCTAAAAAATTACTTAGCGCCGTCCAAAATCCATTTAACAACTGTTTTAGCATCAGCTTCGCTGATTGCAGCGTTTGCTGGCATTGGTACTGGACCCCAAACACCTGAACCACCGGCTTTAACTTTTTTAGCCAATTTGTCAACAGCATCAGCTTGACCTTTGTATTTTGCAGCGATGTCTTTGTAAGAAGGGCCAACTACTTTTTTCTCTACAGCGTGGCAACCCATACAAGCATTTTTGCTGGCGATTTCTTTTGAAGCAAATGCTGGTGCAGACACCATCAATGCAGATGCTACTAATGCGCTAATCAATTTCATGTGTTATCTCCAGTTGGTTACAAAACAACCTCATCCATGAGAAGTATAGAAAGCCTGCTTCAAATAGTTAAGGGGGCTTTAGACCTAGTAGTTAGTAAACATTACTAAGTAATCAGCACCTAGGTCATTATTTTAGCTAAACATTTTACTTTTCGCATATTTAATTAATTTGAGATTTGTCGAGATTATTTAGGCCTGTTTCTGGGTATCTCTGAACAATTGATTTAAGTCATTCCTGAGCAGAATAAGACCAGTATGATGGCAACCATTAATCCATGATTTTCAGGAAAATAGAATGACTATGAGCCGTGCACCAAGGGTCTTTTTAGGTTTTGTGGGTCTTTTTGGAGCCACCGGGGTTGCTGCAGGGGCCTATGGCGCACATGCTTTATCCCAACAATTGAGTCCTTATTTGTTGAACGTATTCCAAACCGCTGTTTTATATCAGTTAATTCATGCGGTGGCGCTTTTAGGCATGGTGGCTTTATTGAGTCAATCGATTGCTTCAAAGGCCTTATTGATCTCAGCCAGTTTGATGATTGTAGGAACCATTTTGTTTTCTGGCAGCTTGTATTTACTGACGCTCAGTTCATTGAGGGTTGGACTGATCACCCCTTTAGGGGGATTCTTGCTGATTTCAGCCTGGGTCACCTTGCTGATTGCCGCAGTCACTTATAAAAAATCATAAACAAGGACAATCCGCTGACAATACAATGGATCAGGTCAGTGAAAATCACCTAAAAATTTAAGGGAAATTTATATTTTTTTATGGATTTATGTAAATCCATAAATTGTGCTAGATTAGAGATATGAGAGTTGCTACTAAAGGTCGTTACGCCGTTATCGCCATGGTTGATTTAGCGAATCATTTCGCGAGTGATCAGCCGAGCCAAACTTTGGCTTCAATTAGCGCAAGACAAAATGTCTCTTTGAGCTATTTGGAGCAGTTGTTTGCCAAATTGCGTCAAGCTGGCTTGGTCGACAGCATGAGAGGTCCTGGTGGCGGATACACGCTTGCCAAAACTCCTAATGAAATTTCTGTTGGTCAAATCATCATGGCTGTGGATGGCATCATGCAAGAGCAGCAAGATCAGCAATTGGCTTGCCATGCTCTGTGGGATACCTTGCATCAAGAGATGTTGGGTTACATGAACTCAGTGACTTTATTGTCTTTGCTCAATCCAGAAACAGCCAAGAAAATTGCTGCTGGTGTTAGGTCTGGTAAAAAGCAGTTTGAGCAGACAGTACAAGTTCAAAGCAAGAAAAAAATTAGCAAGTCAGCAGAGGCTAAGTCCAGTCCTCGCGTCAAGATTAAGAAAGAACCAATGGTGAGCTCAGTGTTTAACTGGGGATCCTATTTGCTCAAGAAAAAGAAAACAGCTTGATTGATCTCAAGACCCTTGCCATCGCGGCGGTCTTTTTTCACCAAACGCTTGAACGCCTTCCTTAAAATCAGAGCTGCCATAGCAAGCTTTGATCAAATCATCGCAGTCAGGTAATTGATTTTGATGAATTCGGCTGATCGTCAACTTAGATGATCGAATCGTCAGAGGTGCCAAATGCATGACTTTCTCAGCCATTGCTCTGGCAATTGATTCAAGTTCTGCACTTTCTGCCACAGCATGAATATAGCCAGAAGCAAGCAACTGATCTGCATTGATCAGTTCAGCCAATAGCAACATTCTTTTAAGCGTCGGAATGCCTAGGTGAGCCATCAGTCTGGCAATATTGGTGGGTGATAAACAATTACCCACTGTCTTTGCAATTGGAGCACCAAAGCGTGCACTTGGATTGGCAATCCTAAAATCGCAAGCAGTTGCAATTGCTAGGCCACCGCCAACGGCCAAGCCATCAATGATGGCAATGGTTGGTATGGGCAGTTGTTCTAAGGCATCGATGTGAAGGTCAATCAATTCTTCATAGTCAATGCCGTCTTGACCGTCCTGAAACGATTTAAATTGTTCAATATCAGTGCCTGATACAAAGGATTGGCCACCAACGCCGCGCAAGATGAGAGCTTTGATGGTTTTGTCGATATATAACTTTTCGCAAATCGCTTTGAGGTCACTGTACATTGACCACGTCATGGCATTTCTGGCAGCAGGGCGATCAAAAGATACCCAAGCAATCGCTCCATCGATCTTTAGATGAACTTTTCCTGATGAATCTGTTGGGGTAATGTTGTTTGCGTTGTTCACGAATCATTGCTCCACAGAAAATGCGCCGTCTTGTTCGAAGGCTTTGATTTGATCAGAACTGAAGCCTGCTTCTTGCAACACTTCATGCGTGTGCTCACCCAACAAAGGAGGGTGGCGACGAACTTGCTGTGGTGTGCCTTGCATCTTCACAGCAAAACCAATGTTGGGAACCTTGCCCTCTAATGGGTGATCAATTTCAATCTTCATTTGACGATGTTGACCATGCTCACTGGCAAAAGCTCTTGGGTAGTCCAAGATGGGACCTGCTGGAATACCTTTGGCCAGTAATTCATCGATCCAACTGTCAGCATCTTTGGCAGCGAATGACTTTTCTAATTCATCAATGATGTATTCACGATTAGCCAAACGATCGGAAATTGTTTTGCAACGCGCATCATTGAATAAATCATCACGACCCAGGATGTCACACAACTTTTGCCAAAGCTTATTGTTGGTGGCTCCCATCACAAAATATTCATTTTTTGCTTTAACAGCTTGGTAAGGCGCACTCATGCGATTAGCCGTACCTAAAGCAACCGGTGATTTACCTGTTCCCCAGTATTCAGCGGTATCCCATATTGAGAATGCCAAAGCTGAATCAAAGAGTGAAGCATCGATGTATTGACCTTGTCCTGTATTTTTTGCACCAATGTACGCCGACAAAATGCCGTAAGTGGCAAATAGGGCACATCCGATATCTGCTACTGGAACACCTGCCTTGACTGGTCTGCCATCGCCGTGACCTGTCATGGCCATCACACCTGACATTGCTTGAGCCATCAAGTCAAAGCCTGGGCGATCTGCCCATGGGCCACTTTGGCCAAAGCCAGAAATACTGGCATAAACCAAGCGTGGATTAATTTTGCTTAAAACTTCGTAAGAAACGCCTAATTTTTTCATGACTCCTGGTCGATAGTTTTCAACCAAGATATCGGCATCTTTGACTAATTCAAAAAGAATCTTTTTGCCCGCATCAGACTTTAGATTGATCGTGATGCTGCGTTTATTGCGGTTCATGTTTAAAAAGCCCATGCTGTCTGGGCCTTTCATTTTGAATCCCATCGCACCGCGAGTTTGATCCCCAGATCCTGGAGGTTCTATTTTGACCACATCGGCCCCCATATCTGCCAATAACATGCAGGTATAGGGTCCAGCCATCACTTGGCTGATGTCTAGAACCTTCACGCCCACGAGGGGGAGTGGGCGTGAAGATACTCCAGTTTGGGGTGACGTCATTACTCAGCCTTTACGTTGAGTTCTTTAACAAGTTTTGAATACTTGTTAAGTTCAGCTTTCAAGAACACTGAGAACTCATCAGGAGTTGCAGGACCTGCTGTTTGCAAACCTTGAGCATCCAAAGTTGTTTTGTTCTTTGGATCGTTCATAGCAGCACGAACCGCAGCATCAATTTTTGCAACCATGTCTTTAGGCATGTTTTTTGGACCCATCACTGAGTACCAGTTAGTCACTTCAAAACCTTTGATGCCTACTTCTTCAAATGTTGGTACATCTGGAAGAATTGCTAAGCGCTTAGGTGTTGAAATAGCCAAAGGCTTTAATTTGCCAGCGCGAATATGTGGCAATACTGGCGGCAAGGTATCGAAGTTCATATTGATTTGACCAGCCATCAAGTCAACAATCGCTTGACCACTGCCTTTGTATGGCACGTGATTCATTTGAACTTTGGCAATCTTTGAGAACAAGGCGCCAGCCAAGTGCTGTGTGCTACCAATGCCAGAAGAACCATAAGTCATTTGACCTGGATTATTTTTAGCCAAGCTGATCAATTCAGGAACTGATTTTGCTGGAATTGAAGGGTGCAATACCAAGACATTAGGTACATAGCCTACGTAAGTAATCGGTGTGAAATCTGTACCCGCATTAAATGGTACTTTTGGCAAAACAAATGGAGCAATCGCGTTTGAATTTGAGTGACCCATGAGCAATGTGTAACCATCGGCTGGAGACTTAGCAACCAAGTCAGCACCAATCGTGCCAGCAGCACCAGATCTGTTTTCAATGATGATGTTTTGACCCAAGATCTCGCTCATTTTTGGAGCCAAAGCGCGCGCCACAATGTCTGTGCCGCCACCTGGTGCAAAACCAACTATCAAGCGAATTGGTTTTGTTGGCCAAGCTGCTTGAGCTAAAACTGGGGATGCCAGTACTGAACTTGTTAGTGCTGCCACAGCAGTGGCAATAATTTTACGTCTTGTGTTCATGATCTCTCCTCGTTGAACAATGATGACTACAGTTCTAAAAACTTACCCTTACTTCTAGTTGCAACAAATTACAAATACATAAAAAACAAAAAATTTAAAAATCTCAAAGCCATGCAAAATTAAACAAACAACATAAAACTTATTTCAAATGCATCTCCAAAATACGAGCCACGTGCAAAGCTTCTCTGTCAGCGCCATCTTTGATTTGATGGCGGCAGCTCGAGCCATCAGCCAAAACGATGGCGTCAGGAGCTTGGCGAATCGCAGGTAGTAATTGAATCTCTGCCATTTGCAGCGACACTTGATGGTGTTCACTTTCATAGCCGAAGCTGCCAGCCATGCCGCAGCATGAAGACTCAATCAGTTGTGGCTGAGCTTCTGGAATCATTTTGAGCAAAGTGATGATTGGCTTGACGGCATCAAATGATTTTTGATGACAGTGGCCGTGCAATAAAATTTGTTGATCACAAGCCTTCAGTTTTGGAGCAAAGCGACCGGC
>JBDLUD010000073.1:0-6256 GCA_039805465.1 Pseudomonadota bacterium | reverse complement strand
ATGCCCGCGATGCTGGCGCTGGCTGTCATGGAGCGCAATGGTATTTTGATTGACAGTGCCAAATTAGCTGCTCAAGGTCAAATCGTTGGACAGCGCTTACTTGAATTGGAAAAACAAATTCATGAGCTTGCAGGTCAGCCTTTCAATATTCAGTCGCCCAAGCAAATCGCAGAAATATTATTTGGCAAGCTTGAACTGCCCGTGGTTAAAAAAACACCTTCTGGTGCGCCTTCCACCGATGAAGAGGTCTTGCAAAAGTTAGCGGAAAACTATCCTTTGCCCGCCAGAATCTTGGACTATAGAAGTTTGGCCAAGTTGCAATCAACGTACATTGAAAAATTACCAAGAATGGTCAATCCAAAAACTGGCAGGGTTCACACGAACTACTCTCAGGCGGTGGCCGTGACTGGGCGCTTGGCTTCAAGCGAGCCAAATTTACAAAATATTCCAGTCAGAACAGAAGAAGGCAGAAAGATTCGTGAGGCATTTATTGCTAAACCTGGATCAGTCATGGTGTCGGCCGACTACTCTCAGATTGAATTGCGCATCATGGCTCACATTGCCGAAGATGAGAGCTTGTTAAAAGCGTTTGCAGCAGGTGAAGACATTCATAAGGCCACTGCTGCTGAAATGTTCCATGTGGCGCTTGATCAAGTTAGTTCAGAGCAAAGACGTTATGCCAAGGTGATCAATTTTGGTTTGATCTATGGCATGAGCGCTTTTGGTTTGGCAGGTAATTTGGGTATCGAACGCTCAGCCGCTCAACAATACATTGACACTTATTTTGCAAGGTATCCGGGTGTGGCTGATTACATGGCCAGCACCAGGGTGCGTGCCAAGGAAATGGGTTATGTGGAAACTGTTTTTGGGCGTCGCTTGTGGTTGCCTGAGATCAGAAGCGCGAATGGTATGCGTCGTCAGGGCGCAGAAAGGGCTGCCATCAATGCCCCAATGCAAGGAACTGCGGCAGATTTAATTAAGTTGGCAATGATTGCGGTTCAGGATTGGATAGAGCAAAATCACATGGAAACCAGTATGCTTTTGCAAGTTCATGATGAATTGGTGCTTGAGGTGCCTGAGTCTGAGCTTGAATTGGTAAAGGAAAATTTACCAAAACTGATGACAGGCGTTGCATCCTTAAAAGTGCCGTTATTAGTTGAAGTTGGGGTTGGTGCCAATTGGGAAGAAGCCCATTAATAAAATAATGGCTTAAGAAAAAATGACTAAAGGAGAATGCTGTGGATAAGAATTTAATCAAAGAAGCAGAATCACTATTGAATAGCACTGGCACAGATCGCCGCAGTTTTTTAAAGACCGGCGCTGTTGCAACTGTTGGTTTGGGATATGTTGCTGCTGCTGAACCAGTTTTAGCGCAGGCCATTAAAACAAACTTTGACGGCATTGATGCACAAGAGGTGACTTTTTCTTCCAAGGGATTCGATGTTCCAGCCTATGTAGCAAGACCAAAGAAGGCGCCTAAAAATGGTTTGCCTGTGGTTTTTGTGGTCAGTGAAATTTTTGGCGTTCATGAATACATTGCTGATGTGGCGAGAAGATTTGCCAAGATGGGTTATTTGGCAATTGCCCCAGAATTCTTTGTAAGAGCAGGCGATCCCAATACCATGGGCACCATGGCTGAAATCTTGAAAGAGATTGTTGGTAAGACCTCAGATGAGCAGGTGATGGCTGACTTACAAGCTGGTATTAATTGGGCTGGCAAAAATGGTGGTGACGTGAAACGCGTTGGCATCACTGGTTTTTGTTGGGGCGGCCGCATCACATGGTTAGCTTGCGCACAAATTCCGCAAATGCGTGCAGGCGTGGCTTGGTATGGCCGAGTGATTGGAGATAAAACTCCTATCAACCCATTGCACCCAGTAGATCTTGCGGCGCAAATGAAAGCACCTGTTCTTGGCTTGTATGGTGGCGCAGACACTGGTATTTCTCTAGAGAGCGTTGATCAAATGAAGCAAGCTTTGGCTGCAGCTAAAACCAATAAAGCGGCGCAAGCATCTCGTTTCGAAATTTATCCAGACGCACCGCATGCTTTCCACGCTGATTACCGAGCCACTTATCGTGAAGGCCCAGCAAAAGATGGTTGGGACAAGTGCTTGGCTTGGTTTAAGCAACAAGGGGTTGTATGACATTGTTTTGGATCATCCTAGCCACCACGGTGGCTGGGATATTGAGTATTACCTTTGCAGCCAGCTTGTCTTTGACTGTTCTATCAAGAATGGTCAACAAGATGGTGAGTTTATCGGTCGGTGTTTTATTGGCGACCGCTTTATTACATTCTTTGCCAGAAGCTTTTACGACACCTGGCGCTGACATTTCTTCCTTGTTTATTGCACTTCTCGCAGGATTGTTGGGCTTCTTTATTTTGGAGAAGGCTGCTCTTTTAAGACACAGTCATCATCACGAGCACGATGGGCATGGTCATCATCATGGCCATGATGCCGAGTCTGCTGGTAAGAGTGGTTGGGTTATTTTGTTAGGTGACGGGCTTCACAATTTTGCTGATGGTATTTTAATTGCCGCTGCATTTTTGGTGGATCCGCAAATTGGAGTTTTGACTGCTGTTGCCATTGCCTTGCACGAAATACCGCAAGAGGTTGGCGACTTCATTATTTTGCTGAATGCCGGTTTTAGTAAAGCAAAAGCTTTGCTCTACAACTTCATTTCTAGCATGATGGCTGTGATTGGTGGAGTGCTTGGGTATTTCTTTTTGGATAGTGCGCAAGCCTTGATTCCTTATGTCATCGTGTTGGCTTCTAGTAGTTTTATTTACATCGCTGTGAGCGATTTGATGCCACAGATGCACAAACGACCAAAGCTCAAAGAGTCACTTGAGCAAATCTTTTTGATTGTTTTGGGTGTGGCGTTGGTTTTATTGATTTCAGAGATCAGCCATTTAGGCCACAGCCATTAAGATCATTGTCATTGAGATCGTGGTCTCAATGACTAATCTTTGAATCATCAATTAATTAACTGAGTTACTTCTCAATGGGGCGGGCAGGATCTGCGCACCACTCACTCCAGCTGCCTGGGTAAATCATTGATGAGCTCATGCCAGCCAATTCCATGGCAAACATGTTGTGGCAAGCGGTGATGCCTGAGCCGCATTGATGGATGATGGATTGGCTTGGTGTTTCACCCAGCAAGTCCTTGAACTCTTTTGCTAAGACCTCAGCCGCTTTAAATTGGCCATTGGTGTCTAAGTTGTTTTTAAAGAAGCGATTGATCGCGCCAGGAATGTGTCCACCAACAGGATCAAGCGTTTCGTTCTCTCCGCGAAAGCGATCGGCTGAGCGTGCATCCAGAACAACGAATTTTTTACTGGATAAGTTCTCAAGAACATCAGACGCGAGCATGGCATCTTTGTATGCAGCTGTACTGCTGTTAGTCGATGCGGCAGGAGTATTCGGTCTAAGGTTATCTATTTTTTCACTTGCAAAGCCAGCGGCCAACCAAGAGGCGTAACCACCATTCAGCAATCGAACATGGTTGTGACCAGTGGCTCTTAACATCCACCACATTCTCACGGCGTACATGCAAGATTGATTGTCGTAAATGACGATATTGCTATCTTTTGTGATGCCAAGGCTGGCACAAGTTTTGAGCCACTGCTCAATCTTGGGCAAAGGGTGTCTACCATTCCGACCATTTTTTTCAGAGGCTAAATCATGATCAACATCAACATAGATCGCAGATGGAATGTGGCCCTCTAGATAAGATTCATAGCCAGCTTTAGGATTCGTTAGGTCAAAGCGGCAATCAAATAATAAGAAATCTTTACCTGAATCCAAATCAGTTTTTAACTGCGCAGCTTCAATCAATAACATGATGAATCCTTTACTTGTATGACATCGCTTTTCTGTACCACTCGTGGAAGTGTTGCATGCCGTCTTCCATAGGGCTTTGATAGGGTCCCACTTCATTCACGCCGCGATCAAGTAGGGCTTTTCTGCCTTGATCCATGCGTTCTGCAATTTCGTCATCCTCGATGCATGTTTCCATGTAAGCAGCTCTTTCTGCTTCAATGAACTCACGCTCAAACAATGCAAGCTCTTCAGGGTAATAAAACTCAACGATATTTCTGGTTTTATTGACGCCCATTGGTTGGAGGGTTGATACACACAAAACACCTGGGTACCACTCCACCATGATGTTTGGGTAGTAGGTTAACCAAATGGCGCCATGCTTGGGCATTTTTTCGGGATGAGTTTTTAATACGGCGTCATGCCAACGTTGATAGGTTGGTGAGCCAGCATGCTTCAATTGATTTTTAATGCCAACGGCCTGAACACTGAACCAGTCTCCAAATTGCCAAGATAAATCTTCGCAAGAAACAAATTTACCCAAGCCTGGATGAAATGGTTCAACGTGGTAGTCCTCTAGGTAGACCTCGATGAATGTTTTCCAGTTGTAGTTACATTCATGGACTTCGACGTGATCCAACATGTATCCAGAAAAGTCTAAATCTTTTGAAATGCCCATGTTCACCAAATCAGACTGAACATCTCTTGGGCCTTCAAATAAAAGACCTTGCCAATTTTGCAAAGGACTTTTACCTAAATTCAAGCAAGGCTGGTCATCAAAGTGTGGGGCACCTAATAAAGTGCCATCTGTTTTGTAGGTCCAGCGGTGAAGTGGGCAAACGATGTTATCAACGTGGCCTCGTCCGTTGAGCATGATGGCTTGACGGTGGCGACACACATTGGAGAGCAATTCTATTCCTTGATCATTGCGGATCAAGACGCGGCCTTCATTCTCAGAGCTTAAGGTTTGGTAGTCACCAATTTCTGGGACCATGAGCTCGTGACCGACGTAACCAGGCCCCTGCTTAAAAAGCAGGTCAATTTCTCTTTGATACAGTTCTGCATCAAAGTAAGCCGATACTGGCAGTTGTAGCTTGGACTGCGCAAGATGCTGCGCGCTAGCTAGATTAGTCATTCTTCCCACCCCCGAAAAAAGTCAGCCGAAGCTAAGCGGAATAACCAATCCAACCATCGACGGGTCGATATTGGATAGGGAAAAAGATTATAACCGTGCCTAAAGCCTTAAAATCGGTCAGTGAATTGTTTTTTATCAAATAAAAGGGATTTTTATGCCTAAAAAGACTGGTGCTGAGGCGGGTTCTGCTTCCTCCACTTCTTTGAGTGCTGATTTGCGTTATGAAGACGCTGTATCTGAGCTCGAAGGTTTGATCGCGACCATGGAATCGGGCAAGTTAAGTCTTGAAGATACCCTGACTGCTTATAAGCGTGGCGCTGAATTGCTCAAGCATTGCCAACATGTTTTAGAGCAGGTTGAGCAACAAGTGAAGATGGTTCAGGGTTAAAGCCGAGGACTAAGGAAAAGTTTGAAGCTGAGTGATTCAACCTCTGTCTGGTTACAACGTTCAACAGAGCGTGTGGATCAGGCCATCCTGAAATCTTTTGACGATCAGGTATCGGCTGCATCAGGTCTGAAGACTGCCATGCACTATGCAGCCACAGGCGGTGGCAAAAGAGTTCGTCCTTTATTGATATATGCAACAGCAAGTCTTGTGGGTAAGGAACTTGATCAAGTGGCTGGGATTGACGCCTGTGCAGTGGCTGTGGAGTTGTTTCACACGTATTCATTGGTTCATGATGATTTGCCGTGCATGGATAACGATGATTTACGTCGTGGCAGGCCAACCGTTCACAAAGCCTTTGATGAGGCCAGCGCTTTATTAGTAGGGGATGCCCTGCAAACCATGGCGTTTCAGTTGATTGCCCAAAGCGCTCTCAACGATGCTCAAAAAGTACAAGTGATCACAAGCCTCAGCATGGCTGGCGGCATGGCTGGTATGGCTGGTGGTCAAGCCATTGATTTGGCCAGCGTTGGCAAACAATTAAACCAAAATGAACTAGAACAAATGCACCGTTTGAAAACAGGGGCTTTGTTAAGGACTGCTGTGCAAATGGGTGCGATTGCAGTGAACTTGAATGAGCAAGAAAAAAAAGCTTTGGATGTTTTTGCCAGCGCTTTGGGTTTGGCGTTTCAGGTGGTAGATGATGTTTTAGACGCGAGTTCAGACAGTCAAACTTTGGGTAAAACTGCCGGAAAAGATGCTGCTGCGAACAAACCAACATTTGTTTCTTTGATGGGTTTGGATGGCGCAAGAGAATTTGCAAGACAATTACACCAAGAAGCCCTCGATAGTCTTGGCATTTGGGGCGACAATGCTGAATTGTTAAGAGCTATTGCTAGTAAAGTGGTGAACAGAGAG
>JBDLUD010000072.1:0-6513 GCA_039805465.1 Pseudomonadota bacterium | reverse complement strand
TGAGCGCATGAAGATTCCGGTCTTCCATGATGATCAACACGGTACTGCGATTGTGGTGGGTGCTGCGATCATGAACGGCCTTAAGGTTGTTGGTAAAGATATTAAAAAAGTGAAGCTGGTCACTTCGGGTGCTGGTGCTGCAGCCTTGGCATGCTTAGACTTGTTGGTTGACTTGGGCATGCCCATCGAGAACATTTGGGTGACTGACTTGGCGGGTGTGGTTTACAAAGGCCGCAAAGAGTTGATGGATCCAGATAAAGATCCATTTGCCAAAGAAACCAATCAGCGCACTTTGTCTGAAGTGATTGAAAACGCCGATGTGTTTTTAGGTTTGTCTGCAGGCGGTGTTTTAAAGCCTGAGATGGTGGCAAAGATGGCAGCAAAGCCTTTGGTGTTTGCTTTGGCCAATCCAACGCCAGAAATTTTGCCAGAAGAAGTGAAGGCCGTGCGTGATGATGCGATCATCGCAACTGGTCGCACAGACTATCCGAATCAAGTGAACAACGTGCTCTGCTTCCCATTTATTTTCCGTGGTGCTTTGGATGTTGGTGCAACCACCATCACCCGTGAAATGGAAATTGCTGCAGTGACGGCGGTTGCTGAATTAGCTCAAGTAGAACAAAGCGATGTGGTTGCTTCTGCTTATGGCGCAAGTAATTTATCGTTTGGACCAGAGTATTTAATTCCAAAACCATTTGATCCTCGTTTGATCGCCATCATTGCTCCAGCAGTGGCAAAAGCCGCGATAGATTCTGGTGTGGCGACGCGTCCAATCAAAGATTTTGCGGCTTACAAAGATCAGTTACAGCAGTTTGTGTACCACTCTGGCACGATCATGAAGCCTTTGTTCTCGGTTGCCAAAAAAGTTCCAATGGGCAATAAACGCATCGTTTTCTCTGAAGGTGAAGACGAGCGTGTATTGAGAGCTGTTCAAGTTTTGATCGACGAAAAGATTGCTAATCCAATATTGATTGGTCGACCAGGGGTGATTGAGCGTCGCATCGAACGTTTTGGTTTGAGAATGACGCCAGGTGTGGATATTGAGATTTGTAATCCTGAAGATGATGAGCGCTACCGCGATTACTGGCAAAGTTATCACCGCATGACAGAACGCAAAGGTGTGACAGAGTCTTATGCTCGCTTAGAAGTACGTCGTCGCAATACATTGATTGGTGCTTTGATGGTTCAAAAGGGTGATGCAGATGGTTTGATCTGCGGCACGATTGGCCAAACAGGTGCGCACTTGCATTACATTGATCAAGTGATTGGTCATGAGGCGGGTGCTAAAACTTACGGTGCCATGAATGCACTCGTATTGCCAGGCCGTCAAGTGTTCTTGGTAGACACTCACATCAATATTGATCCAAGTGCTGAGCAATTGGCCGAGCTAACAATTTTGGCGGCTAAAGAATTGCGTGCTTTGGGTATTGAGCCAAAAGTTGCGTTGTTGTCACATTCGAATTTTGGTTCGAGTGATGCGCCATCAGCTCTCAAGATGCGCGACACCTTGGCAATCTTGCGTGAAAAAGCACCTGAACTAAAAGTGGATGGTGAAATGCACGGTGATTGTGCTTTGGATGAATCGATTCGTAAATCAATCATGCCTGATTCGACATTGATGGGCGATGCCAATTTATTGATCTTGCCAAACATCGATGCTGCCAATATTTCGTATAACTTGTTGAAAACTGCAGCAGGTAACGGTATTGCCATTGGTCCAATTTTGTTGGGTGCGGCAAAACCGGTCCATATTTTGACGCCATCCGCCACTCCGCGCCGAATTGTGAACATGACAACCTTGGCGGTTGTAGAGGCAGCGCAGCAGAAATAACTCTTAAATGCTATATGTGAGCGAATGCTCACATATTTATTTTCTGTTAAAAAACAATGGCTTATTGAAAATGAGCCATTGCGTCACTTGTTTTTGGGGGTTAAAAAGGGTACTCTACTCCCCATCATGACGACGAATATTTCAGAAAACAATCTTTACGGTCAGCCTGCCCTGACCAATCTGAGCTCGTCTGTTGCCAATACACAGGCCTTGGGGCCGAAAACTGCACCCACTTGGCGCACTGCCCTTGCCGCACGCGAAGCAGGCCCTACAGCCGCTTTACGCGCTGTACGCACCAACATTGTTCAATCGATTCGTGCCTTCAGAACAGCTGACTTGATGGAAGCGGCTGAAGAATTGGGTAATCATTTTATTTATGCCAATGCAACCGAGGCAATCACCAAGTCAGAAGTTTTGGATCGTATTGCCAAGGGTTTTTATTTCCCAAGACAGCAGGCGAAAAATTTTGATAACTTGTTAGATTCATTGACAACTTTGATTGATCGTTCAGGACCACAACCTGGTTTTGTGATTGTGCTCGAAGGTTTGCCATGCACGCACAAGTTTGACAAAGAAGCTCGTGAAACTCTTTTAGATGTTTTCAGAGACGCTGTTGAGTTTTGGGCTGATCGTCGCGTGTCTTGCAGAGTGTTTTACTCGTTCGCGTGATTTCAATTTAGACTTGAATCAGAACAAATAAATCAAATTAAATTAAATGAAAAAAGCCGCTCAGCGGCTTTTTTTGTATCTTTGTTTTATTAAAACTGATTCCAGATGGTATGAATCGCTGCCAAGGCAACGATGCCAGCGGTTTCTGTGCGAAGAATGCGTTGCCCCATGGATACTGGAATAAATCCTGCACGTTTGGCTTGTTCTTCTTCTGAATCACTCAAACCACCTTCAGGCCCGATCAGCAAGGTCAAGGCTTGGGGTGTGCAGCGTTTTAAAACGCTCAGCATGGCTTGATCTGCACGAGGCGACAGCATGATGCGCAAAGCTTGGTCATGTGGATTGAGGCTGGCTAACCAAAGAGGTAAATTTTGTACCGGTGCCAATTGAGGAATCACGGTTCTGCCTGATTGCTCTGAGGCAGCGACCAAAATACCCTCCCAATGGGTGGCTTTTTTAGCGGCGCGTTCGCCATCCAATCTCACCACTGAGCGTTCGGTGTGGAGTGGGATCACATGAGCAATGCCGAGTTCGACGGACTTTTCAATCAACCAGTCCATTTTGTCACTGCTGGCCATGCCTTGAGCCAAGGTGATGGGGGCTTTTGTCTCGGTGCGACGATTTTCCGAAATCTCTGATAAACGCACCACCGCCGTCTTTTTATCCATGGCCACCAAGCAAGCATTGGCCGTTAAACCTTTGCCATCAAAGACTTGGAATGATTCACCCTGGTCAATTCTGCGGACCCGCAAATGATGGGCTAATTTCACATCCAGGATCATTTCATCGCTGATGTCGACGCCAGGTTTTGGCCAAGGGCCAGGAAGATAAAAATGAGACATAAAACAATCATAAGCGATGAGGCGCCAATGATAAAATGCTGAGCTTTGAGGGATAGAGACTTTTTCTGGGTTTTTGGCAGAAAAATGGCTTTCATCTAAAACAAGCCGCAGGGAAAAACATGTCGTCACAGCAAAAAAATATGGCCAATGCAATCCGTGCATTAGCAATGGATGCAGTTCAGCAAGCCAATTCTGGACATCCGGGTATGCCAATGGGCATGGCGGAAATTGCGGTCGGTCTGTGGGGGCAGCATCTCAAACACAACCCTAAAAACCCACTGTGGATGAATCGCGACCGTTTTGTTCTGTCGAATGGTCACGGCTCCATGTTGTTGTACGCCTTATTGCATTTAACTGGTTACGACTTGCCGATGCAGGAGTTGAAAAACTTCCGCCAATTGCACAGCAAAACAGCCGGTCATCCTGAGTACGGCATCACTCCAGGTGTAGAAACAACCACAGGTCCATTGGGCCAAGGTATTACAAATGCTGTTGGTATGGCACTGGCTGAGAAGTTATTAGCAGAAGAGTTCAATCGCCCTGGTTTAGATATCGTTGATCATCACACGTATGTGTTTTTAGGTGATGGTTGTTTGATGGAGGGTGTGAGTCATGAAGCATGTTCATTGGCTGGCACTTTAAAGCTTAACAAGTTAATTGCTTTGTGGGACGACAACGGTATTTCAATCGATGGCAAAGTGGTCAATTGGTTTGCTGAAGATACGCCGAAGCGTTTTGAAGCATATGGCTGGAATGTGATTCGTAATGTCGATGGTCATGATGCTGATGCAGTGGCTGCTGCAATTACCAAAGCTAAGAATAGTGACAAACCAACATTCATTTGTTGCAAGACTTCAATTGGTCAAGGTTCTCCAAATTTGGCGGGCACTGATAAGGTTCACGGTGCACCATTGGGCGCCGCAGAGATCGCTGCAACACGCGCCGCGATTGGTTGGGATCACGGTCCTTTTGAAATACCTGCTGATGTTTATGCATCATGGGATGCCAAGATCAAAGGCGCTAATTTAGAAACAGAATGGAACAGCAAGTTTGGCGCTTACCGTGCCAAATATTCAAAAGAAGCTCAAGAGTTTGTGCGTCGTATGTCAGGAGAGTTGCCAGGTGACTTTGATAAAACTGTCAGCGCTTACCTAGACACTTGTGCGCAAAAAGCTGAAACGATTGCCACACGCAAAGCCAGTCAAAATGCCATTGAAGCTTTGGCCCCAGCCTTACCAGAGTTCATGGGTGGCTCGGCTGACTTAACAGGTTCCAATTTAACCAACTGGTCAACATGCAAAGCAGTTCGTGCAGACCAATGGGGCAATCACATCAATTATGGTGTTCGCGAATTCGGCATGAGCGCGATCATGAACGGTATTGCCCTGCATGGTGGCTATATTCCGTTTGGCGCAACATTTTTGACATTCTCAGATTACAGTCGCAATGCTTTGCGCATGGCAGCTTTGATGAAGTTGCGCAGCATTTTTGTGTTCACACACGATTCGATTGGTTTGGGTGAGGATGGCCCAACGCATCAATCAGTTGAGCACGTGGCCAGCTTGCGCTTGATCCCAAACATGGATGTGTGGCGTCCTTGTGACACCACTGAAAGTGCTGTGGCTTGGGCCTTTGCCGTTAAGCGTAAAAACGGTCCATCCAGCTTGATTTTCAGTCGTCAAAACTGCCCATTCGTTAAACGTGATGCCAAGCAAACTGAAGCGATTCAGAAGGGTGCTTATGTGATGCGTGATGATAAGAATGCCCAAGCTGTGTTGATGGCAACCGGTTCTGAAATTGCAATTGCCTTGGAAACAGCAGAGCTATTAAAACAAGAGGGCATTGCTGTGCGCATCGTGTCAATGCCATCCACCACCGTGTTTGATCGCCAAAGCAAAGCTTATAAAGACTCAGTCTTGCCAGCAGGTTTGCCACGCATTGCGATTGAAGCGGGTGTGACTGATTACTGGTGGAAGTATGCGTGTGCAGCAGTGCATGGCGTGGATACTTTTGGTGAATCAGCCCCGGCCGGTGTTTTGTACAAGCATTTTGGTTTGACCGCTGAGTCAGTGGCTAAAACAGTGCGTCAATGTATTTGAAAAATAATTAATAAAAAATTGTTTTTAAAAGAATTTAGATAAAGGGAGTTGTTATGACAGTCAAAGTCGCAATTAACGGTTATGGTCGTATTGGTCGCATGGTGGTTCGCGCCATTTATGAAGAGAAGCGCGATGACATCAAGGTGGTAGCGATCAATGGTTTGGGGGGTATTGATATCAATGCTCACTTGACCCAATATGATTCAGCCCATGGTCGTTTCCCGGGTACTGTCACAGTGGACGGTGATCACATGGTGATCAATGGTGACCGCATCAAGATTTTTTCAACACGCAATCCTTTAGAAACAACTTGGGGTGATTTGGGTGTTGATGTTGTTTTAGAGTGTTCAGGTGCTTTTACTTCAAAAGAAAAAGCCATGGTTCACATTCAGCAAGGTGCTAAGAAAGTTCTTATTTCTGCTCCTGGTGAAAAAGATGTGGATGCCACGATTGTTTACGGCGTGAACCATCAAGTGCTTAAAGCCAGCGATCAAGTGGTTTCAAACGCGAGCTGCACCACCAATTGTTTGGCGCCAGTTGTTAAACCATTATTGGACTCAATTGGCATTGAATCAGGTTTGATGACCACGATTCATGCTTACACCAATGACCAGGTTCTCACGGATGTGTATCACAAGGATATGCGTCGCGCCCGTTCAGCCACGATGAGCATGATTCCTACTAAGACAGGTGCTGCTAAAGCAGTTGGTTTAGTTTTGCCAGAGTTACAAGGTAAGTTTGATGGTTTTGCGATGCGTGTACCAACAATCAACGTGTCGGTGGTTGATTTGACATTCACACCAAGCAAAGCCACTACGGTGGAAGAAGTGAATGAACTCATCAAAAAAGCCAGCGAAAATGGCCCATTAAAAGGTATCTTGGGTTACAACACCTTGCCTTTGGTTTCTATTGATTTCAATCATGACCCACGCCCAAGTATTTTTGACAGCACTCAAACGCGCGTGTCTAAAGATGGCAAATTGGTCAAAATCCTTGCTTGGTATGACAACGAGTGGGGCTATAGCTGCCAAATGTTGAACGCAACCAAGGCTTTGATGGCTGCGAAGTAATT
>JBDLUD010000071.1:0-6597 GCA_039805465.1 Pseudomonadota bacterium | reverse complement strand
ACAGAAATGCGTTTGGACTTATTCCCAGAAGATGAAGCTGATTTAGTGGCTTACCTCAATCAACAATTTTATAAATTTAAATAACTGAGTAATCAATGACCCTTGTTCAAATCGGTTCACTAGCAGTTCTTGGAGGTTTCACAGGCTTTGCAGCCGGTTTACTGGGGATTGGCGGCGGCATGATCATGGTGCCCTTCCTGACCTTCTTATTCACCCTATACGGCTTTCCTCTTGAAGTAGTGGTTCACATAGCAATTGCGACATCGATGGCCACCATCATCTTCACCTCACTATCCTCTGTGAGAGCCCACCATAAGCGTGGCGCCGTGCGATGGGACATCGTCATTCTATTGGTGCCTGGCATCTTGATTGGCGCCCTCTTAGGTGGTGGCAAATTATTTGCTCTACTTAAAACCTCTTGGCTCTCATTGATCTTTGCTGTGTTTGTTGGTTTCTCAGGCTACCAAATGTTGGTCAATAAAAAACCCAAACCAAGTCGCACCCTACCTGGCAAATTAGGCATGTTTGGCGCCGGCAGCTTCATTGGATTTTTATCAAGTTTGGTCGGCGCTGGTGGTGGCTTTATCTCAGTTCCCTTCATGGCTTGGTGTAACGTCACCATGCACAGCGCTGTTGCCACTTCAGCTGCCCTGGGCTTTCCGATTGCTTTAGCCAGTGCGATCGCCTACATCATCAGTGGTTATGGCAACCCCAACCTTCCAAGCGGCGCGGTTGGTTACATTTATGTACCAGCCCTTGTTTGTATTGCACTGACCAGTGTGCTCACCGCCCCCCTTGGCGCAAAAGTGGCCCATCAACTCAACGTGGCACAACTGAAAAAAGTCTTTGCTTTGGTGCTATTCGTACTATCAGCCTACATGCTCAATAAAGGTCTGATCAGCTTAGGTCTTTATTAAAAGATCTTTAGAAAATCGTTCATAAAAGCAAAAGGCCTTCTCACGAAGGCCTTTTGCTTGGTATCTAAGCTTATGACCATTACTTACTGGTCACAGCTCTAAAGCTCATGCATAGGTTTGGCGCAGAACATTTTTCTGAACCTTGCCCATCGCGTTTCTTGGTAACTCAGAAACAATGATGATTTTCTTTGGCACTTTGAAGTTGGCAATCTTGCCTTTTAGATCAGCAATCATGGCATCTGAATTCAGCTTGGCGCCTGGCTTAGAAACCACCACAGCCACCACTGCCTCACCAAAATCAGGATGAGGCACGCCAATCACAGCGCTCTCATCAACCCCATTCATGTCATCAATAAAGCTTTCAATTTCTTTTGGATACACGTTGTAACCACCAGAAATGATCAAGTCTTTACTTCTGCCAACAATGCAAAGGTAGTTATCAGGCACTTTACCAGCGCTGGTCTCACCGCCCCAACGTCCAACATCACCTGTTTTGAACCAACCATCTTTGGTGAACTCTTCTTTGGTCTTTTCAGGCATGCGCCAGTAACCTTTGAATACATTCGGGCCTTTGACTTCAACGCTACCGATTTGATTCACGCCACAAAGCTTACCGTCATCCGTTGTGATGCGAACCTTGGTCTGAGGCAAAGGCACGCCCACTGAACCACCGACGCGAGCACCTTCATATGGATTAGAAACCAACATGACTGTTTCACTCATGCCATATCGCTCAAGAATCGTGTGACCTGTTCTTTCTTTGAAAAGATTGAAGGTCTCAGTCAACAATGGTGCAGAACCAGAAACAAACAAACGCATGTTCTTAACAGTTTGCTTGTTGAATTCTTTATCTAGTAGTAGACGCACATAAAACGTTGGCACACCCATCATCACCGTAGATCTTGGCATGTGCTTGATGAGCTCTTTGGTGTCCAAACGTGGCAACCAAATCATCTTGCTGCCATTGAGCAATGCCCCGTGAGAAGCAACAAACAAACCATGCACGTGGAAAATAGGCAAAGCATGCAATAAAACATCACCTTTTTTCCAACCCCAGAACTTCTTCAGCACTTCGGCATTACTGCCCAAGTTACCGTGGGTCAACATCGCACCCTTGCTTCTACCAGTCGTACCAGAGGTGTAAAGAATGGCTGCTAAATCGTCATCATCACGTTTGACCGTTTTGAATTTATCTGACAAAGAACCAGAACGCTCTAACAAAGTTCCAGTTCTATCATCGCCCAAGGTGAAGACATTTTTAGTGCCGGCCTTGAATGCCACCTTTGATACCCAAGAAAAGTTCTTAGGGCTGCACACCATCACTGCAGGTTCAGCATTACCAATGAAGTACTCGATCTCTGCAGCTTGATAAGCAGTATTCAATGGTAAATAAACCAAACCTGCTTTTAATGTGGCCAAATATAAAAAGAGTGCTTCAGGTGATTTCTCAACCTGAACTGCAACTCTGGAACCCTGAGGCAAGCGCAAGCTCGCCAAAAGGTTGGCCATTTTTGATGTGGCCTTTTCTAAATCATCCCAGCTATAAAACAAACCATCATGCGTTTCAATCGCGCATGATGGTTTATCTTTTGGAAAGCCGGATTCTAGTAACTGATATAAATTCATCTGAATCTCAACTTAAATTGTTAAACGCAAATTACATTTTTGCGCCAGAGGCTTTCACAACTTGGTTCCAACGCTTGATTTCAGCATTCACGAACTTACCAAATGCATCACCAGTCAAAGCAGGAGTTTCTGAACCGTTGTTAAGCCAAATTGTTTTTAGCTCAGGCGTGTTCATCGCTCTTGTTACTTCAGCCGTCATCTTGTCGATGATTGGTTGTGGAGTACCTTTTGGCGCCCACAAGGCATACCAGCTACTGACTTCATAACCAGGCAAGCCAGCTTCTGTTGCAGTTGGGATGTTCGGGAAAGCAGGATTGCGCTTGCTTGATGCAACTGCAATCGCTTTGATCTTGCCACTTCTGATGTGCTGAGCAGATGAACCCAAACCGTCAAACATGATGTCTACTTGACCAGCCATCAAATCGACCAACGCTGGGCCTGCGCCACGGTAAGGGATGTGGGTGATAAATGTCTTGCTCATTTCTTTGAACTGCTCACCAGCCAAATGGTGTGATGTGCCATTACCAGCACTGCTGAAGTTCAACTTACCAGGATTCTTTTTGGCGTAATCGATCAAACCTTTTAAATCATTCACTGGGAATTTTGGGCTGGTCACGATGATTTGCGGTGGAGCTGCAACCAAAGCAACTGGTACAAAGCTCTTTTCAATATCGTAATCTAGCTTTGGGTACATAGAAGGAGCAATCGCATGGTGAACCGCACCCATGAAGAATGTATAGCCATCAGGAGCTGCTTTAGCAGCAACACCGGCGCCCAAAGTACCGCCCGCGCCACCCTTGTAATCCAAAATGAATTGCTTGCTTGTCAGCTTATTCATCATGGTCGTTAATGGTCTTGCAAAAGCATCCGTACCACCACCCGCTGGGAATGGCACGATGATTGTGACTGGCTTATTGGGCCAATTAGGATCAGCCATCACAGCTGTTGAGCCCATTGACAAGCCCACTGCAGCAACTGCTGCTACTGCACCCATTACTGAGGTCAAGCGACCCACTACGTTTACTGATTTTTTCATTTTGTCTCCTCGTACTCTCATTAAACTATTTAAAACTACTGTTACTGATTACATCTAATTGAAACTCACACCAACTGCGAAACTGCTCTTGAATAAATCACTTCACCATTCACAAAGCGCTCATGGTTATCTTCAACCTTATCGAGGTCATAAAGGTAGTTCACCATCAAACCGGCTGACTGCTTGATACCTTTTTTAGATAGGTCCCCAGACCAATTGATTCGGTGCAATTTAGCGCCATTACCAAGGTGAAACTTCGCCACAGAATTACCACCTCTTCGTGGTGAGTAATATAACAAGTAAATGGCGCACAAAGCCATCAAGGCCTCTTTTTCCTTCAAGGAAGAAAGATCTGGATGCCACCCGTTTTGCAAGCGATCATTCCAAGATTTGTCTTTTAAATTAAAGACTTTAATGGCCTCTTGGTACTTCTCAAGAACAGCTGGCTTCAAATGATCTAGGGGTAAGTCCGCATGTGAACCCATCCACTCCATCAAGCCTGGGATCGGCGATAAAGTACAAAAAGTCTTCAGCGCAGGGAACTCTTTTTTCAAACTTTCAGCCACTCGCTTGATCAAGAAGTTCCCCATCGAAACTCCACGCAAACCAGGCTGACAGTTACTGATTGAATAAAAAATGGCGCACTTGTATTGATTGCTCTCCAATGCTGGAGATTTCTTATCTACCAAAGGACCGATCGATTCTGGAATATCTGGCAAGAGTGCCACTTCAACAAAGATCAATGGCTCATCCGGTAACTGAGGATGAAAGAAAGAAAAACAACGACGATCTGGTTGCAAGCGTCGACGCAAATCATCCCAACCATCGATTTCATGAACAGCTTCATGTTGAATGATTTTTTCTAAAATATGCGCCGGTGACTTCCAATCCACTTGATGCATTTTCAAGAAGCCTGGATTGAACCAAGAATTCAGTAAATGTTGCATGTCGGCATCAACTGCCTTTAGCTCGGGTTTCTTTGGCAGAAGCTTGAGCAGCTGTTGACGCATGTTGATGATCGTGTGCGTCCCACCCGGAGCACGATTCAAACGACGCAGAAGTTCTTGCCTGGGCGACTCAGATACCTTCATTAACCAAACAAAGTTATCTGCAGTGGGTTCTTGAGAGTACAACTCAGCTGCACTCAAAACATCTGCTGGGCTTGGATTAAATTTTTCTGCCAAATGTACAAAAAATTCTGACTTTTGTTCATCATCCAAGGTTTTAAAGTTCTCGATCAAATCACTGGCCATGCTTGCAGCATTTGATTCGCCACGTTCCGATAATAATTTTTTGGTGGCACTGATGGTTTTAGTCATGTGCCTGGCTTTGAGCATCTTATCCAAGATCATGCTGTTAACCTCTGCTCAAACTTCAAGCGTCTCAATGCTTCACGCTGATTTTGAATATGTTCTTTCATCAAGATCTCAGCCTTATTAGCATCTCTTGCTTTGAGAGCCTCAAATACGGCCAAATGCTCTTTACAAGACTCTTCAATTCTTCCGCGATGATGCAAACTGCGATGACGCGATAGGTTCAAGATTTTTATCAAATCATGAACCATTTGAGTCAACCATTCATTACCAGCCAGATGTTGAAACGCCAAATGTATTTCTCTGTTGATTGCATAGTAACGATCGATGTCTTTGCTCTCGGAACATGCTTTGAGTTTTTTATGCAGAATCTCTAAAGCTTCCAAATCTTGCTGATTTGCTTTTAATGTCGCTTCAAATACACAGCGCCCCTCAAGCATCGCCATCAAAGGAAAGATTTCATCTAAATCTTTTTCAGTCAATTCGGTGACATAGCAACCACGCCGTGGTTCTATTCTTAGCAAACCCTCTGATGCCAGAATCCTGATCGCTTCTCTGAAAGGAGTTCTAGATACTCCCAATTGCTCCGCTAATTTTTGTTCGTCGATCCAAGTCCCTGGAGACAAAACACCCCCCGCAATCATCGAACGCAATTGCTCCGTGACTTCAACATAGAGGGCTGTTTTAACGACTTTTAATGACATGCACTCAATATATTTTGTATACATTATTGAATACATTGGTAAATACCCTTGAAAAGGGAAATTACCTAGATACCCGGCTTTATTTGGTCTTGCGGTTCAACAAGTAAATGCCAAAAATGATCATTGGCAAAGATAGCCACTGACCCATCGATAGGCCCAAGCTCAAAAGCCCTAAGAAGCTGTCAGGTTCACGGGCAAATTCTGCTAAAAACCTGAAGCTGCCATAGCCCAAAAGAAATAATCCGGATACCTGACCAATGGCTCGGGGTTTACTTGCATACCACCAAAGCACAACACCCAAAATGATGCCTTCACCCATGAATTGATAAAGTTGTGAAGGATGCCTTGCCAACATATCGCCCGCTTGCGGGAAAATCATGGCCCACGATACATCGGTGGGTCTTCCCCACAATTCACCATTGATGAAATTACCCAAACGTCCAAATGCAAGACCAAATGGAATCAAAGGTGCAATCAAATCTGTTACTTCAAAGAATGTTTGCTTGTTTCTTTTGGCCGCCCAAAGCATCGCCACAAGAACGCCCAAGAAGCCCCCATGGAATGACATACCACCTTCCCATACTTTGAGTGCATCCAATGGGTGACTTAAATAGTGAGCAGGCATGTAAAAAATCACATAACCTAAACGTCCACCTACAATCACACCGATCACACCCGCGAACAAAAGATCTTCAATGTATTTGTAATTGAGATGCTGATAGTGGGCTTGCTGAGTGCGCAACTTACCTAACATTAAAAATTGAGCAAATGCCAATAAGTACATCAAGCCATACCAATGAACCGCAACAGGCCCTAGACTGATAGCAATTGGATCAAACTGTGGGTGCATCAAAGCCATGTGGATTTTCTTAAAGTGTCAGGTGTTAAATGATGGGTGATAGATCAAGTAGGACTTACTGCCCTGTTTGATCAAAGTTATGCAGTTCATGACCTTGATCTCGATAGGCCTTATAACGCTCACGACCCGCTTGACGATCTGC
>JBDLUD010000070.1:0-6642 GCA_039805465.1 Pseudomonadota bacterium | reverse complement strand
CCAACCCTTATCTTTGATGGTCGCAAACGGCATTGAGTGAAAGGTGGTGATGTCATGAGAGATGCTTCTTTCATGACTATGAATCACAAAGTTTTGAGCACCCAGCGTTTGAATAACAGCATCTACTTTTTTGGCAAATCGTCTGTACATCAACCATCGTGGCTTTTGTTTGAGTTGACCTATTTCAATGATGTTGATGTTCTGATAATCAGGCGATTTATGGGATTTTTCGCAAATAACGGTGACCAAGCAATTCTTTTGCGCAAGCTCATGACTGATGTGCCAGACATATGATTCCATGCCGCCAACTGGGCCCCAGTTTCTGACAATCTGAATGATTTGCAATGCTTTGTCTGACACGTCAACCTTTTAGTGAATGTCTTTTTGATTGTGAAGTTGCCACAACTTCAGGTATTTGTAATAAGACGTTGCTGCATTTGATATAGCCAATGCAAGGCCATATTGCCCATCTAAAAATCCTCGACGCAATACATAGGTTCTAAAGAATGCCCAAAAACCATGCGCCAGAGCTTTTCCAAGACCACCTTTTTTGCCTTGATTAAATGCCTGTTGTGCAGCTGCACTTGAATACACATCCACTTTTTTCAATACTTGTGAAAAGTTTCTATAGCTGTAATGTAAAAAGTGATTGTTTAATTTTCCAATGGATCCTATCGGTAGTAATCGTTCATGAACCAGGTGATCAGAAAATTTTGCGCTGCCTCGTTTGAATAAACGATCAACATAATCTGGGTACCAGCCGGAGTGCTTCATAAAGCGACCACAGTACCAAGAAGATCTTGGGATGGCATAACAATCTGCAGGATTGGGCGATGCCATGGTGGCCAGAATCTCTTGTTTGAGCTCAGGCGTTACTCGCTCATCGGCATCAATGGATAACACCCAGTTTTTCGTGGCCAGGTTGAGGGCGCGGTTTTTTTGCGGTCCAAATCCGGGCCAATCTGGGGTAATTTCAAGCTTTGCGCCGAAAGATTGAGCGATTTCTTGAGTTTTATCGCTACTTTGACTATCTACAACGATAATCTCATCTGCAAAAGAAACACTCTCAAGGCAGTCCTTGAGGTTGGCTTCTTCGTTTTTAGTAATTAAGATGACTGATAGGCTCATAGAGCGATGTTAGCACCGGTGTAGGTTACGATTGAGGTTATGGATTCAAATAGCATTGAAATTAAGACGCAAACAGCGCTAACCCGCATTTTAAAGTATGCCTTGCCTCATAAGGTGGCTGTTGTTTTGGCGTTGATGGGTCTGGCGATTGTTGCAGCTACTGAAACAGCTATTCCAGCATTGCTCAAGCCTTTATTGGACCGTGGCTTCAGTGGCAAGTTGGATGATAAGTTGTGGCATGTGCCAGCCTTTTTGGTAGGTTTGGCATTTATCCGAGGTTTTGCTCAATTTGGCTCAAACTACGCTTTGAGCCACATCACCAATTCTGTTTTATTTAAATTGCGTGAGCAGATGTTCAATCGCTTACTGCAAGCCCCAGCCGATTTATTCCAAAATCGTTCATCAGCATCCTTGATCAATGCGGTGGTATTCGAAGTCAATGCAGTTCTTCAAGTGATCACCAGCATTGCCATGAACTTGGTCAGAGACAGTTTGACGGTGATCGGTTTGATGGCTTATTTGTTTTATCTCAACTGGCGCTTAACCCTTTTAATTTTGATCATCTTCCCAATCATTGGTTTCATGGTCAAGTTGATCAATACGCGTTTACGTAAATTGCACAAGGTCAGTCAAGACATGACCAATGAGCTTTCTTATGTGGTGGAGGAAAGTGTTGGTGGTTATAAAGTGGTCAAGTTGCATGGCGGCCAGGCTTATGAAAAACAACGCTTCGCTTTGATTGCTAACAAGCTCAGGCGTTACTCCATGAAGATTGCTGTGGCTGGTGGCCTGAACCAACCCATGACTCAATTTGTGGCATCTATCGCGCTGTCAGGCGTTTTGTTGGTGGCTTTGTTCCAATCATCCATGGCAGAAGTCACTGTGGGTGGTTTTGTGGCTTTTGTGACTGCTTTGATTTTGATCATTTCTCCTTTGAAGCATTTGGCTGATATCAATCAACCTTTGCAGAGAGGCATTGCTGCTGCAGACATGATTTTCAAGTTAATGGATCAGCCGATTGAGGAAGATTCATTGCGCAGGGATGATGCTATTAAGTTAGATAAAGCGCGAGGTGAACTTGAATTTAGAAAAGTTGGCTTTGGTTACTCTGGAGTGAGAGCTTTGGGCTCTGACGATGAGCATGCAATCAAAGAAGTACTGAAAGAAATTGATTTAAAGATTCCGGCTGGAGAGGTGGTTGCTTTTGTAGGACCATCAGGCAGCGGCAAATCAACCTTGGTCAATTTATTGCCACGCTTTTTTAATCCAACCAGCGGAGCGATTCATCTGGACGGATTAAATATTCAGGACATTGATTTGAAAGATTTGCGTCGCCAAATGGCTTTTGTGAGCCAGGACGTGGTTTTGTTCAATGACACCATTGCAGCTAACGTGGCTTATGGTGCGGCAAGCCCTGAAGAAGTTGATCGTGGCAGGGTTCATGAAGCGCTTCAAGCTGCTAACTTGACTGAGTTAGTCAAAGAATTGCCTGAAGGTATTGATTCTGAAGTTGGCGATAACGGTAATCGCTTGTCTGGCGGTCAGAGACAGCGTTTGGCAATTGCCAGAGCCATTTATAAAGATGCTCCTATTTTGATTTTGGATGAAGCAACTTCTGCCTTGGATTCTGAATCAGAGCGCCAGGTTCAAGATGCTCTTGAAAAGCTCATGGCAGGTAAGACCACTTTGGTGATTGCGCATCGACTATCGACGATAGAGAATGCCGATCGCATTGTGGTGCTAGATCACGGAAGAATTGTTGAGAATGGCTCACATGCTGAGCTGATGGCTCAAAATGGTTTGTATGCCAGCCTGCACCGATTGCAGTTTTCACAGGCTTAAGATTTAACCTAAGACAAAGTCTTTAATTTAAGACAATATCGTATTGCTCTTGGTTAAAGCTTGATTCAGCTTGTAGGCGAATTGGTTTACCGATAAATTCAATCAATTGAGCAAGATGTGTGCTCTCTTCTTCTAAGAAGCGGTCAATCACATCAGCGCTGGCAATGATCCTGAATTCTTTTGGATTGAACTGGCGATGTTCGCGCAATACTTCGCGCAAAATCTCATAACAAATACTTTGGGCGGTTTTAACCTGACCTTTGCCCTGGCACACATCGCAAGGTTCGCATAAAAGATGGGCTAGGGATTCACGGGTTCTCTTGCGGGTCATTTCTACCAAGCCCAATGAAGAGAAGGGGTTGGCGGCGGTTCTGATTTTGTCCCGCGCTAAATTTTTATTGAGTTCTTCTAAGACGGCATCTTGATGCTCTTTGCTGTGCATGTCGATGAAATCAATGATGATGATGCCACCAAGGTTGCGCAAACGCAGTTGGCGTGCAATGGTTTGAGCTGCTTCTAAATTTGTTTTGTAGATCGTGTCGTCGAATGTGCGAGCGCCCACATAGCTGCCGGTGTTCACGTCGATGGTGGTCATCGATTCTGTTTGATCAATCATCAGGTAACCGCCTGATTTGAGGTCTACACGACGGCCAAGGGCACGATTGATTTCTGATTCTGTGTCGAATAAATCAAATAGAGGACGTTCACCGCGATAAAGAATCAACTTGGATTCTTGATTGGGCATGAAGTCTTTGGCAAAGGTTTTAAGTTTTTCAAAGTTCTCAGCAGAATCCACGCGGATTTGACCAATGGCATCAGTCGCTAAATCTCTTAGTACTCGTTCAGCCAAACTTAAATCTTGATGAAGCAAGCATGGTGCTGGTATCTGTTTGCTGACATTTTGAATCTTTTTCCAAGTAGCGCTCAGATACCTCAAGTCATTCGACAACTCTTGATCGTCAGCATCTTCTGCACTGGTTCTCAAAATATAACTACCGGATTCATTTTGATAATTGGTCAGTAAGCCCTGAAATCTTTTCTTGAGTGCATCCCGGTCTTCAAGGTTCTCAATCTTTTGAGAGATAGCTACCTGTTGGCCATTGTCTTCTTGAGGAAGGAACACCAAATTGCGACCAGCGATGCTGATGTGCGTGCTCAATCGAGCCCCTTTGGTGCCCAGTGGATCTTTTAATACTTGAACCAAAATGGTTTGCCCATCAAACACCAGTTTTTCAATCGGGGTGTTGTCAGGTTTGGAGTTTTTGGGCATCCATAAATCAGCCACATGAAGAAAAGCAGCTTTATCTAAACCAATATCAATGAATGCTGATTGCATGCCTGGTAGCACGCGTGTGACTTTACCCAGATAGACGTTACCAACAATGCCTCGACTTTGACTTCTCTCAATATGAAGTTCTTGAACCATTCCCTGAGCGATGATGGCTACTCGGGTTTCTTGTGGCGTGATGTTGACGAGGATTTCTTCGATCATGGTTGAAACTTATCAATCTATTGAGGCAGTGCGCAGGGGTTTTAAATCAGTTTTAAGGCTTAAGAGAAAACTGTACACCAGTTTCATGCATGAGTTGAGAGGTTTCGTAAAGGGGTAGGCCCATGATGCCGCTAAAGCTGCCTGAGATGCTGCTGATCAAACAGCTGCCAATGCCTTGAATGCCATAAGCTCCGGCTTTACCCATGGGTTCATTGGTGGATATATAAGCATTGATCTCTTCATCGGTGAGTGACTTAAAAGTCACTTGCGAACTTGACACCAGAAGCCTGGGTTCATCGTCATTGATCTGAGGGTTGAGCATCACAGCAACTGCTGTGTGAACCTGATGTGTTTTGCCACTCAAAAGCTGCAAGATCTTTTTGGCATCTGGGTGGTCTGTGGGTTTGCCTAAGATGATTTCTTTGATAGATTTACCATCATCCAATGTGAGGGCCACAGTCGTGTCAGCGCACAAGATGGGGGCTGAAGGCAATCCTCTGGCATGAAGTCGTTGTTTGGCAGCCGTTAACTTGGCCAGAGTGACACGCTTGACATAAGCCAAAGCTGGTTCATCGGGCAATTGAATTTCCAATGACTCGGCATCTTCATTTGAGTTAGCGAGAAGCAATTCAAATTGAACGCCTATTTGCGTGAGAAGTTCTTGGCGGCGCGGGCTTTGTGAGGCCAGGTAGATAAAAGAGTGCATGAATGAGGCAGGGAAAGAGATAGGGAAAGAGGCTTGATATTTGTTCGGCCGTGATTTAAACGCGATGATAGGGATGGCCTTGCAAGATGGTCCATGCACGGTAAAGTTGCTCAACCAATAGAACTCTGGCCATGGCATGCGGAAGGGTCATGCTGGATAAACGAATCATCGAGGCAGCTTCTTTTTTAAGTTCAGCATCCAAGCCGTCGGCTCCACCAATCAGTAGAGCAATGTCTTTGCCGTCTTGGCGCCAAGTGCTGAGTTGATTTGCTAAATCTTGAGTTGAGAGATCTTTGCCGCGTTCATCCAAAGCAATGATGTGAACGCCTTTGGGAAGAGCCTCACGTATCTTGATGGCCTCTTTGGCTGGACTGATGTCTGGTTTGAGTTCTTTGATCTGAATCGCGCAATCTGCAGGCATGCGTTTCAGATAATCTTGGGTTGCAGTTTCAGCCCAGGCGGGCATCTTGTGACCAACTGCAATGACCCAAAGTTTCATGATTGAAAAAGGAGTCTTAAACCTACGGGTTTAATCGTCCTCATCATCCTCGGGTTCGCTGGCAAAACGCTTTGACTTGTTGGCTTTGCTGCCAAGTTTGACGCGCACAGGCTTATCACCCCAAATGCCTTCTAGCTGGTAGTAAGAACGCAACATGGGTTGCAAGATGTGAACAATGATGTCACCGCAATCTACCAAGACCCATTCGCCAGTTTCCATGCCTTCAACAGAAATGACATCGCCGCCTTTTTCTTTGACTGATTCCTTGACGGACATCGCTAAAGATTTTGTTTGGCGATTGCTGTTACCGGTTGCAATGATCACGCGATCAAATAAATCGCTGATCTTGGTTGTGTCAAAAACCCGAATATCTTCGGCTTTGACATCTTCAAGAGCATCAATGATCACGCGTTGTAGTTTTGGAATATCCATTATTTATTTCTATAAAGACCTTTGGCTTCGATGTATTCGAGTACCAAAGGTGGTATTGCGTCTGCCAGTTCATCCCATGATGCGTGGTTATATAACCCATCACGAAGTTCCCTGGAGGCAAGATTAATCTGCAGGCTTTGATCAAACAAAACATGTCCCTGTGGGCTCAATTGTAACAACTGAGGGTCTTGTGTCTGTTTATCTGAAAAAACGCTGCTAATTGCGCTTTGACCTGCCTGTTTAGTTGCCTGGGGGCGGCTAGCAACAGCGATGTGCACATAATTGGGTAGTTCAGGCCACTGATGCCAAGTTTTGATGTTTTCCCAGCTATCCGCGCCCATGATCCAAGTGATTGATGCTTGCTCACCATAAAGAGCGCGTAATTCCTTGGCAGTATCGATGGCGTAACTCGGACCTTCTCTGGCCATTTCGAGGGTGCTGATGTCAATTTTCGTGTAAATGTGATGATCCACAAATAAATCATGCAAGGTCTCAATGGCATATTCACTCATGGCCAAGCGATGTTTGGCTGAAGTGATGTCA
>JBDLUD010000069.1:0-6704 GCA_039805465.1 Pseudomonadota bacterium | reverse complement strand
ATCACCAAGGATCATGGTCGAAGTGCGAAGTACATCAAATACTTGGCCAAAGAAATGAATCTTGTCACCCAGGCGATGGGTGTTCATCAAAAAATACCAGTGACTCAACTCCATTGGGGTGGTGGTACACCCACATTTCTATCTCATGAAGAAATGATTGAGTTGATGCACCACACCAAAGAACATTTTGAATTGCAAGAAGGCGGAGAATACTCGATTGAGATTGATCCGCGCCGCGTCAGTGAATCTGACATTGAACTATTGGCAAAATTGGGATTTAATCGCATCAGTTTGGGTGTACAAGACTTTAATTTAGAAGTTCAGCAAGCAGTTCACCGAGTTCAGACGATTCAAGAAACCAAGGATGTGATTGATTGGGCCAGAAAGCATGGCTTTAATTCAGTCAGTGTTGATTTGATTTATGGTTTACCCAAGCAAACCCCTGGAACATTCAAAGACACCGTCAATGCAGTCATTGAGATTGATCCAGATCGTTTATCGGTCTACAGCTATGCCCATCTTCCAACGATCTTTAAACCGCAGCGCCGGATCGCAGAGGATCAGCTGCCAGTGGCCAAAGATAAATTAGATATATTGGCCAACACTATTGAGCAACTCAATGAAGCAGGATTTGTGTTCATTGGTATGGATCATTTTTCTAAGCCAGATGATGAATTAGCGATTGCTCAAAAAGAAGGGCGACTGCATCGTAACTTCCAGGGGTATTCAACTCAAGCTGAATGTGATCTCTTGGCATTTGGTATTTCGTCAATTGGTAAGGTGGATGACACCTATCCACAAAATGTCAAAACCCTTGAAGATTATTACCATGCCTTGGATCAGCATCAATTGCCGACCATGCGGGGTATGAGGCTAGATAATGATGACTTGCTCAGGCGCGAATTGATTGGTGAGTTGATGTGCCAATTCGAGTTAGACACAACAGCATTTGCAAGCAAACATCAGATTAAATTTGAAACCTACTTCTCAAGAGAGTTGCCGGATCTCAAAGAACTCGAAGAAGCTGGGCTTCTAGAGTGGCAGGGCAAAAAAATCTATGTACCCACCAAAGGTCGCTTGCTGGTTAGGCGTGTGGCCATGGTGTTTGATAGGCATTTGAGGGACATGCAAACCCAAGCCAAATACTCAAAAGTGGTTTGATTAAACCGCGTTCTTGAACTCAATGATCATTTGAACGCCATTGCCGGCAGACTTATCCTCAATCCGAATCGATCCTTTGTGTTGCTGAACAATTTCTTTGACAATCGCAAGACCTAAACCACTGCCAAATGATTTGCTACCCAAGATCCTGTAATAAGGATCAAACACTTTGATCTTTTCAGAGTCAGGGATGGTGTCACCATCATTGCTCACAACCAAACGAATGGTGTCGACCACTTTGGTCAAAGAAACTGAAATAAGGCCGTGCACTGAGCCATATTGAGACGCGTTATCGATCAGATTTTGTATCAACCGCTCAATCTTGTGCTGTTCACCATGTATCAAGCAATCATCATTGACCTGTAACTCAATCGTTTGACCACGTTGGTTGATGAGTGGCTTGGTATTTTTAACAACTTCTTTGCAAATACCATCGAGTGATAAGACTTGCTTTTTTTCTTGATCAGTTGCGCCACTGACGCGACTGAGGGTCAATAGTTGCTCGGTCAGGCGGGTGGTTCTGCGAAGACCATTCAAAGCCTCGGACAAGGATTGATCTCTATCAGCATCATTTTTAGCATTAACTGCGTTTTCAATATGCAGTTGTAATGCAGCAATCGGTGTTCTGATTTCATGAGCGGCCGCATCAATGAATTGTTGTTCACGTTTGAAGGCTTTTTGAACTCGATCAAGTAGATGATTCAGCTGATCAATCACAGGCTTTAGTTCAGTAGGGGTCTTGGATAACTTGATGGGTTTGATGGATTGAGGTTCGCGAGCAGCAATCACATTGGCCAAGGCTTGCAAAGGTTGAAAGCTTCTATAAGCAATCAAATTAATCACAATCAATAAAATCAGTGAGCCAATGATCAATGGCGTCATGATGGCCACACCTAAGTCACCGGCCATCTCGCCTCTGACTGAATCCATTTCAGCGACCATCACCCAAACATCGCCTGACTTGAGTTTAAAGACTTGCCATAAGTCATCGCCAATCAGATTTTTGCCAAAACCCTCTGTCATTGGACCCAGAGGTTTGTCGGGAGCAGTGGCAGACTTGGCCAGTAATTTTCCATTGCTGTGCCAGATCTGAAAAGAAATCTTACTTTCGTAAGGGTGACCGCTGATTTCTTCAGTTGATGAATGCTGGTGCTCTAATTCATCAGGCAACTCAATGATGATCGGATTGTTGATCGTGGCATGTTCAAGTTGCTTGGCTGCGAGAACCTCTAATACGCGGGCAGAGGTTGCTAGTCTGGCACTGAAAATCTCCTCGGATTCATGTTCAGTGACAAAGTGGGCGGCAAGACCCATGCCACCCAAAATCAGGATCATGGATAAAAATATACCCAGCAGTAATCGTTTTCTAATTGAAAAATAAATCATGATTCTTCTATGTCACCAATTCTGTAGCCAACGCCCCGAAGTGTCTTAACGATATTTGGGCTGATTTTTTTACGTAAATTATGAATATGCACATCGATGGTATTGCTCTCAACGCCATCATTCCAACCATACAACGACTCTTCAAGCTGAGATCGATTGAAGACCTGATGTGGGCTCTCTGCTAACTTCTTCAGTAAGGCAAACTCGCGGCGTTGCAAATCCAGGATGGTGCCTTTCCAGGTCACGGATAGGGAAGTGAGATCAATGACCAAGTCACCAATTTTTATTTGATTGACCGTGTTGCCACTGCGACGTCTTTCTAAAACTCGAATCCTGGCAAGTAATTCATCTAATTCAAATGGCTTGGTGAGGTAATCATCGGCCCCCAAGTCCAAGCCCAAGATACGATCTTTGGTGGCATCTCTGGCGGATAAAATCAATACTGGGATATGGCTGCCTTTTTGACGAATGGTTTTGAGCACCTCAGTGCCATCGATTTTTGGCAAACCCAAATCTAAAATGGCAATATCAAACTCGCCATCAGTAAGGGCGTGGATGGCTTTTTGGCCATCCCCGACATGGTCCACATGGTGGTTGGCCCGAGTCAAAGCGGTCATCAAGCCGGAGGCGAGTAATTCATCGTCTTCTACCAATAAAATTCTCACCGCCTAATGACCTTTTCTTTAAAGATTAACCATCCAGTTTGAATAGTTTAATCGATTAACCCTGAGCATTATTTTCGTTTTTCAGCCACTTTTTCAAGTAATTGATTGATTTCCTTGCGACGACCATCATCCGCCACTTTACGACCATTTCTGGCGGGGGCTTGCAAAGCTTTGCGCAAAGATTTCTCAGCGCCTGAGTAATCACCATTTCTGAATAAGAAGTCGGCATAAAAGTAATTTGGGTCGATACCATCAGGGTTGATGCTCAAACCCTTCTTCAAGTACTCAGCAGCTTTTTTGTCATCTCCAAAACCAATCGGCCAACCTGGAACTTGATAGTAGAGTGATCCCAAGCTAGTGTATGCAGAACCATCTAAAGCCGTAGGATTGATTTCAAGTGCTTTTTCAAAACTCTTTTTAGCATTTTTCACGTGTGCCAATGCACCTAATCCACCTTTTGCACCGGCATAGCTAGATTCAACAATGCCATGCCAAATCAAAATTTCAGCACGATTCGGGTTTTGGGCGACCAATTGATTGGCTTCTTTGATCAATGATTCAAAGCCTTTTTCATGACTTGATTCAGGGCTTTGATACTTGACCTTTTCCCATTCCTTTTGAAGTGTGCTGACGTCTTCTTCGACACCAGCAATGGCAAAAGAACTGATCAGTGATAAGCCAATCAAAAGAACGGCTGGTATTTTTTTAATGATATTCATATAAACCTCGCGATTATTTATTTAGATATTTGTTGATGATTGGAAGCTGACCTTTGATGGCTTTGTCAGGGATGTTTGGAAATAAGTGATTCATAAAGACAAAAAAGGATTCTTTGAAACCTAATTTCTTTTCCCAGGCATTACCACTCAGAAACTTCATGAATTCCTGGGCAACTGAGTCAGGTGTATCTGCATCCGTTTTAAGTTCAGCATTCATTTGCATCACTTGATCTGAATTGATGCTTGTTTTGGTGGCTCTTGGAGCAAAGTACCTGACAGATACAGACGAGTCTGACAACTCTCTTCTAAGAGATTGAGAGAAGCCTCGCAGGCCAAACTTACTGGCGCAATAAGAAGAGAAGCCTGGAAATCCTAAATACCCAAAAATAGATCCGATATTGATGATCTGAGAGGATTCTTTCTTCAATAGAGGAAGCAATTGTTTGCAAAGAAGCATGGGGGAAATCAGATTGGTCAGCATCAACTGTGTGATGTCTTTGTCTGATTGCTGCTCAAAACTCTTGAACTGGCTGATGCCTGCATTGTTGATCAGCAGGTTAATGCCTTGTTGAGCCGAGATGGCATCCATCAATCGAGCAGACGTGCTGTCATCACATAAATCGCCAGAAACAATTTGAATATTTGCAGCTGTTGCAGCGGTGCTGGTTAACTCATTTTTTAAGGCTTCTAGCTTTTGAGTGTCACGGCCCATCAAAATCAATGATGAACACTGTGGTGCAAGTTGCAGAGCAATGGCTCTGCCAATGCCACCGGTTGCACCTGTTAAAACGGCTTTGTATGGTTTATTTGTCATGGTCATCAATTAAAAATGATTTCTTCAGTGTTGATACTTCTAAAAATATCGCCGTAAAGCTTGTAAAAGTTCTTGGCGCAATGAATGATGGTCTCTTGATCGTTTGAGTCGGTGACTTGATTCATCAAGCTTTCAAAGAATTTGACGTGCTCTAAATCTAAGCTGCCATGAGAGTTGAGGTAGCTAAAGGCATTAGGAGGTAAACCAAGGCTGCTCTTGATAGAGCTGGCAGCATTGGTCGCAAGAGCAATGCTGGTACCTTCAAGAACGTGCACCATGCCAAAAAACCCGATGGGGTTGCCACGATCAATTTGGTGATAGGCGTATGCCACCATCATTTCAGTACTGATGTGCGGGCGTGAATGTCTGACTTTCTCGGCATCGCCACCACATGCTGCGATGTCAGACAAGATCCATTCTTCATGCCCAAGCTCTTCTTCTATGTATTCTGCAATGGCCGTTCTTAACCACTCATGTTGAGAACCCAATCGAGAACCGCAGGCCATCAGTAATGGCACTGTGTGCTTGACATGGTGATAAGCCTGAGTCAAAAAAGCAATATACTGTTCTTTATGTATGTCACCCTTCAAAGCATGTTCAATGATGGGGGCCGCAAAAAGAACTCGTCTTTCTTGCTCGGTTGAGCTTTCTAACTGTTTGAAAAATTTCAAGCGATTCTCCATTGGTTTAAGTTCTTGCATATAACAATTCAATTTGATTGTTAAATTTGTTTTTAATGAGATCTCGTTTCAGTCTGCCATTGGCAGTTGCAAGACCATTGTTCGGTGTGAAGGGCTCATCAGCCAACATCCATGGCCCAATTTGTGCGTAGTCTGGTAGATCTTGATTGACCGATGTGATTGCCAACTGAATGGCCTCATCAGATACATCATCTTTGGCAGTGACCAGCAAAGCACTGAGCTGAGCTTGTCCATCACCCACCACAATAGCTTGTTTGAACAAGCCACTCCCTAGTAATAAGGATTCGGGCCATTCTGGAGAAATATTTCTACCAAAGCTGGTGATCAATACATTCTTTTTGCGACCATCTAAATACAAAAAGCCTTCATCATCTAAATGACCAAGGTCACCCGTTGGTAACCATGTGTCATCAGCACTGGTAGGATTGTTCGTAAGTCCTTCAACATTCTCTAAATAATGGGGAAGGCCCACATTCTTGACCTCAATCTCACCATCTTTTGAGATTCGAACGATTCGGTTGGATAAAACCTTGCCAACACTGCCAATGCGCTCATCATTGGGTGTATTCAAAGCCACTACTGAGGCGCACTCTGATAAGCCATAGCCCTCATAAACAGGGATGCCCATGGCCTTTGCTGTTTTTATCAAAGCGACTGGTGTTTTGCCGCCACCAACAGCGACAAACTTCAAGCTTTTGAGTCGAGAATCTTGCTTGATGCTCTGAGCAACAATGGCTTGTAGCATTTGAGGCAAAAGGATGATGCTTTCTGCCTGGTATTTTTCTATCGCTGCGATGCAAGCGACCGCATCAAAATTACTTGAACCATGCAAGCCAACGTCACTCAATGGCACACATGTATTTTCAGCGCCACAAGCTAACGCTGTGTATGCGCCAGCAATATTCTCTAAAAGAACTGACAAGGGCAACACATTCAAATGTCTTTTTATTTGAAGTGAACGCAAGGCTTGTTCTATTGATTGGGCCACGGACCATTGTTGGTCCGTGCTCAAGCAAACGCCTTTTGGTTCTGAGGTGGTACCAGAGGTGTAGGTTATTTTTTGTACTTCTAAAAGATTGGGCTGCTCCACCATGCCAGATAGAACGCTCATGCTTTCAAATAACTTTAATTCGCCCGCATATTGATTCTGAAACATGAAGCCAAGATTTCTGACAACATCTTCATGTGCGCAAAAAATAGCCTGCATGCCGCTTGATTTAATCGCATGTAACCACTGGCTTGGTGTAAAGAAGCTTGG
>JBDLUD010000068.1:0-6876 GCA_039805465.1 Pseudomonadota bacterium | reverse complement strand
CACCCCTAAAGTGATTGAAAACGCAGAGGGTGCACGCACAACCCCATCCATCATTGCGTACATGGAAGATGGCGAAATCTTGGTGGGTGCTCCTGCTAAACGTCAATCTGTGACCAATCCTCGCAACACGCTGTACGCAGTGAAGCGTTTGATTGGCCGCAAGTTTGAAGAAAAAGAAGTTCAAAAAGACATTAACTTGATGCCTTACACCATTGCAAAAGCTGATAATGGCGATGCATGGGTTGAGGTGCGCGGTAAAAAAATGGCCCCTCCACAAATCTCTGCTGAAGTTCTTCGCAAAATGAAGAAGACTGCTGAAGACTACTTGGGTGAAGAGGTGACTGAGGCTGTGATCACGGTGCCTGCATATTTCAACGACAGCCAACGTCAAGCTACCAAAGATGCTGGCCGCATTGCTGGCCTAGATGTGAAGCGCATCATCAACGAGCCAACAGCCGCTGCTCTTGCTTTTGGTTTGGACAAACAAGAAAAAGGCGATCGCAAGATTGCTGTTTATGACTTGGGTGGTGGTACGTTTGACGTATCAATCATTGAGATTGCTGATGTTGATGGCGAAAAACAATTTGAAGTGTTGTCAACCAACGGTGACACATTCCTAGGCGGTGAAGACTTTGACCAGCGCATCATTGATTACATCATTGATGAGTTCAAAAAAGAACAAGGTGTTGATCTTTCAAAAGACGTATTGGCTTTGCAGCGTTTGAAAGAAGCTGCTGAAAAGGCAAAAATTGAATTGTCATCAAGCGCTCAATCAGACATTAACTTGCCATACATCACTGCTGATGCATCAGGCCCTAAGCACTTAAACATCAAAATGACGCGCGCTAAATTAGAGTCTTTGGTGGATGATTTGATTGCACGCACGATTGATCCTTGCCGCACAGCCATCAAAGATGCTGGCGTTGCTGTGGGTGATATTCATGACGTGATCTTGGTGGGCGGTATGACCCGTATGCCAAAAGTTCAAGAAAAAGTTAAAGAGTTTTTCGGCCAAGAGCCACGCAAAGACGTGAACCCAGATGAAGCTGTTGCTGTAGGCGCTGCGATTCAGGGAGCCGTTTTGTCAGGTGATCGTACAGACGTGTTGTTGTTGGATGTGACACCTTTGTCATTGGGTATCGAAACTCTTGGTGGCGTGATGACAAAGATGATCACGAAAAACACCACGATTCCAACCAAGCACGCTCAAGTGTTTTCAACAGCAGAAGACAATCAACCTGCGGTGACCATCAAGGTTTTCCAAGGTGAGCGTGAGATGGCTTCAGCGAACAAAGTGTTGGGTGAATTTAATCTGGAAGGTATTGCTCCAGCATCACGTGGCACACCTCAGATTGAAGTGTCTTTTGACATTGATGCTAACGGTATTTTGCACGTGGGCGCGAAAGACAAAGCAACTGGCAAAGAAAACAAAATCACCATCAAGGCTAACTCTGGTTTATCTGAAGAAGAAATCCAACGCATGGTCAAAGATGCGGAAGAGAACGCAGAAGAAGATAAGAAGTTACGTGAGTTGGTGGATGCCAAGAATACAGCGGAAGCTTTGGTTCATTCAACCAAGAAAGCCCTTGAAGAGCATGGCGCTTCTTTAGAGGCTGATGAAAAACAAAAAATTGAAGCTGCCATGAAAGACTTGGAAGAAGCAGGCAAGGGCACTGATAAAGATGCCATTACTGCTAAAACTGAAGAGTTGGGTAAGGTTAGTCAGAAGTTAGGTGAAAAAGTTTATGCTGCCATGGCTGAAAAAAACCAAGCAGCCCAAGCTGGCGGTGATAATGCTAAACCTAAGGACGACAATGTCGTTGATGCAGAATTCAAGGAAGTAAACGACAAGAAGTAAGGAATAGTTTTGGCTAACAAGCGCGATTTTTATGACATTCTGGGGGTAGCTCGGAATGCCACTGACGAAGAGATCAAAAAATCTTATCGTAAGTTGGCAATGAAGTACCACCCAGACCGTAATCCTGATAGCAAAGAAGCTGAGGATAAATTCAAAGAAGCCAAAGAGGCTTATGAGATGCTATCTGATTCTCAGAAGCGCGCTGCCTATGACCAATATGGTCATGCTGGTGTCGATCCTAATATGGGCGGCATGGGTGGCGGTCAAGGTTTCGGTGGCTTCTCTGACGCCTTTGGCGACATCTTCGGGGATATCTTCGGTGGTGGCGCTGCTGGTGGTCGCGGTGGCCGTGGTGGACCTCAGGTCTATCGTGGCGCTGATCTTCGCTACAGCATGGAGATCTCGCTTGAAGAGGCTGCTCACGGACATGAAACTCAGATCAGAGTCCCAAGTTGGTCTAACTGCGAGCATTGTGGTGGTGAGTGTGCTGAGCCAGGAACAAAAGTTGAGACATGTGGAACTTGTCAGGGTGCTGGTCAAGTCAGGGTTTCTCAAGGCTTCTTTTCTATGCAGCAAACTTGCCCACGATGCAATGGATCGGGCAAACATATTCCTAAGCCATGTAAAAAATGTCATGGTGCAGGTCAAACAAAATCTCAAAAAACACTTGAAGTCAAAATTCCTGCGGGCATTGATGATGGCATGAGAATTCGTTCGACTGGCAATGGTGAGCCGGGTGTTAATGGCGGACCAAGCGGTGATTTGTATGTTGAAGTTCACATCAAAGCACACCCAGTGTTTGAGCGTGATGGCGATGACTTGCATTGCCAAATGCCAATCTCATTCATTGATGCAGCCTTGGGCGGTGAGATCCAAGTCCCAACGCTGTCTGGTAAAGCCAGCTTCGATGTCCCAGAAGGAACTCAGAGCGGTAAAACATTCAGATTGAGATCAAAAGGCATTAAGAGCTTGCGAACATCTTTACCGGGTGACCTTTACATTCATGTTCAGGTAGAAACACCAGTGAAGCTCAATCAAGAACAAAAAGATATTTTGAAGCAATTGGATGAAAGTCTGAAATCAGGCGGTGCCAAACACAACCCTCAACAAAAGGGCTGGGTGGATCGCGTGAAAGACTTCTTTAATTAAGTTGATTTAAAGCAGTGCTCAGGACCGGGAAATTTCCCGGTTTTGACTTCTTGGACGTAGCATTTAAAGGCTGCTTCTATTGAGCTTTGTCCGGTTAAGAAGTTTTTAACAAATTTAGGACTTCTGCCTGGGAATGCACCCAACATGTCATGCATCACCAATACCTGGCCAGAACAATCAGGCCCCGCGCCAATACCAATGGTTGGAATTTGAATTGCATCCGTCACTTTTTTACCAAGCTCTGATGGAATGGCTTCTAAAACCAACAGTTGGGCTCCTGCCTCTTGCAGTGCTTTGGCATCATTGATCAAGATCTGCGCTGATTCTGTGGATTTGCCCTGTACTTTGAACCCGCCTATGGTGTGAACTGACTGAGGAAGTAAGCCCAAGTGAGCTGACACTGGAACACTTCTCTCGACTAAAAACTTCACGGTTTCGGCTAGCCAAGCACCACCTTCTAGTTTCACCATGTGAGCGCCAGCTCTCATCAGCTGCGCTGCATTGTGCATGGCTTGTTCAGGTGTTGAATATGATCCAAATGGCATATCAGCAATCAAGAAAGTAGATGTTTGTCCTTTGGCCACGCAGCTGGTGTGATAAACCATGTGCTCAAGAGTCACTGGAAGTGTGCTGGATTCACCTTGAACAACATTGCCCAAAGAGTCACCAATCAAAATCACATCTACGCCAGCCTGAGCCATGAGGGCGGCAAAGCTTGCATCGTAAGCGGTTAATACAGCGATTTTTTCACCGGCTTGACGCATTTCTTGAAGCTTGGAAATGGTCACAAGTCCACGCGTGGTGGCTGATTCTTGTAAATAACTCATGTGTATCTTGCCTTTTAAATATGCTGACTAGGGCAATTGCACCCTTGCATCCTGTTAATTCTTTGATGCTCAACATTTGGTATGTATTTCGTTAATTTACCAAATCCGGGCAAGTCAATATCCGGAGCAATTTCTAAAAGGGGAAAAAGAACGAATGATCGTTCGATCATGCGCGGGTGAGGAATCGTTAATCTTTCGTTTTGAATCGATAAATTATCGTAAGCCAAAACATCTAAATCAAGTGTGCGGGGTGCATTGATATATGGACGCTCTCTACCAAAAGTATTTTCAATTTTTTGACAGATAGACAAGAGATCGTTAGGGGTTAATTGAGTTTCAATGGAAACAACCGCATTGATGAAATCAGGACCTTCGGCACCAACAGGAGCGCTTTGGTACATACAGCTGCGCGTGAGTACCCGTAGCTCAGGATGTTGAGCTAAACAAACAATGGCGTCTTTGATGAGTTGCGTCGTATCACCAATGTTGCCACCAAGACCAATGAAGGCCAATGCCATTGGAACTCCCTTTTAAATATATCTGTACTTTATCGGTTTTTTAATTAGTTTGCTCGACTGCTGGTTTTGCGGCTTTTGAGCGGGTTCTGCGACGCCTTTTTTTGGGAGCAGAGGCTGTTCCAGCGGCCCCAGGGGTATTTTTAACCTGTAGCATCAAATCTGCTCTTAAGACTTCGTCGCCTTGCCAAAAATCAGTCCACCACTGGCCGATTTCAGGGTCAATTTCTTGAGTTTGACAGCGCAGCAATAAGAAATCGTAAGCAGCTTTGAATTTTGGACTTTCAACCAGGCGATAAGGGTATCGACCCACGCGCTTTTCTAGGCGTGGTTGCATCGTCCAAATTTCGCGCATGTCTGCTTCGTGTCTTCTTTGCATGCCCAAGAATTCTTTTTGACGTTCAAAGACCTGATCGATGGCAGCATGCAACGCTGGAACGGCTGGCATGGAAGTGTTTTCAAAATTAACCCATGCTTCTTGTACGTCATGCCAAAGAAGTGTGGCGAATAAGAAACCCGCTGACACTGGTTTGCCAGATTTGATTCTTTCGTCAGTGTTTTCTAGAGATTTCTTAACAAAGGCAGTTCTATCATCATCACTCAAAATGACCTCAATAAGAGGCAGTATTTTGTGGTGTAAGCCGACTTTTTCTAAGCCCTCAATAGAGGCCCAAGCATGACCTGACATGAGCAATTTAAGAATCTCATCAAATAAGCGTGAGCTTGGAACGTCCTGAATCAAATCACCCAATTGCTCGATGGGAGCAAGGGTTTCTTTTTCAATCACAAAGCCAGTTTTGGCAGCGAATCGAATGGCTCTCAACATGCGAACGGGATCTTCACGGTATCGCAGAGTGGGTTCGCCAATCATTCTGATAATTTTGGCATTTAAGTCTTTCATGCCATCGTGATAATCCAGAACAACTTCAGTTTGCGGATCGTAGTACATCGCATTGATGGAGAAATCTCTGCGCGTGGCATCTTCTACTTGATCGCCCCAAACGTTGTCCCGAAGAATTCTGCCACTGGCTGCCACATCAGCTTGATCGGCTTGAGCGTGGGCTCTGAATGTTGAAACCTCAATGATTTCTGGACGTTCTTTGCCGTAAAAAGTAACGTGCACAATCTGAAAACGTCGACCAATCAATCTTGAGCGACGAAATAATTTTTGAACTTGATCAGGGGTGGCATTGGTGGCCACATCAAAATCTTTGGGGGCAATGCCCAGCAGTAAGTCACGCACCGCACCACCAACAATGTAAGCGTCATAACCAGCCTCTTGAAGAACGTGGGTGACTTTGACAGCATTCTTGGAAAGAAGTTCAGGATTGATTCGATGAGTGCGCTTATTGATCTTTTGCGCAGTCAGCGCATGACCATGGATCAGTTTCTTTTGCCCCGTTGGCTTTTTTAGAAGTTTATTGATGAAGCGGCGAATCATGCAAATAATTCCAAAATGGGCCACTGATTATTCACCGCATGCTCACGCAGTCTGGCGTCTGGATTGGTGGCCACTGGGTGAGATGCTTTTTCAAGCAGGGGTAAATCATTGATGGAGTCTGAGTAAAAATAACTGCTCTGCACCGTGCTTAAAGACAGTCCTTGATCTTTGAGCCATGCTTCTAAGCGAGTGACTTTACCTTCTTTGAAGTTAGGTAGGCCTGATACATTGCCTGAGAAGTTACCGGTCAAAGGATCGCCAATCACCTCGGGTTCGGTGGCAATCAGGTGTTCAATCTGAAATGCCGCAACAATCGGTCGTGTCACAAAACTGTTGGTGGCTGTGACAACGCAACACAAGTCGCCAGCATCTTGATGGCGTTTCACCAAGTCAAAGGCACTGGATTTGAGTTGAGGTTGAATCACTTCTTTCATGAACTGAAGGTGCCATTCATTTAACTGCGCTCTTGAGTGTTCTGATAGAGGCTTTAGGGCAAACTCAAGAAAGGCGTAAATGTCTAAGCGACCAGCTTTGTAGTCAGCGTAAAAACGTTCGTTTTGCTGAGCGTAATACTCAGAGTCAACCACCCCAATGTTGGCTAAAAATCTTCCCCATTCATGATCGCTGTCAATGGGCAATAAGGTGTGGTCTAAGTCAAATAAGGCAATTTGTGTCATCTGTGTCACATTATGCTCAATTTTTTTGAGCAAGCATTTCTTTCAATAATGGCAGGGTGATGGCTCTTTTGGTTTCAAGGGAGTAATTGTCCAAAGCTTCTAGCAAGGACATCAGGCTTGGCATGTCGCGATGAAAGTGCTTTAAGAGCCAAGGAGCAACCTCATTGGAGATTTGTAAACCTCGTTCGGTGGCAGCTTGTTGAAGCGCTTGTAATTTTTCAGAATCAGAAAGAGCGTGCATCTGAAACACCAAACCCCAAACCAAGCGAGTCTTTAAATCTTCGCGTATTTCTAAGTTCGATGATGACGCAAGACTGGTGGTGATCAAGTGTTGGTGACTTGCTTCGCGAATCAAGTTGTGAAGTCTGAATAGGGCGCCTTGAGCAAACTCACTCAGATGATCAATGTC
>JBDLUD010000067.1:0-6969 GCA_039805465.1 Pseudomonadota bacterium | reverse complement strand
GGTTTGCCGATTGATGCCACCGAAGAGAATATCCAAGCAAGGGTGCGTGGTACTTTATTGATGGCGCTATCCAACAAATCGGGTCGCATTGTTTTGACCACGGGCAACAAGAGTGAAATGGCCGTGGGGTACTGCACACTGTATGGTGATATGGCTGGTGGCTTTGCTGTGATCAAGGACGTTGCCAAAACCTTGGTTTACCGCCTGTGCCAATACAGAAACGGAATTAAATCCGTGATCCCTGAGCGTATTTTGACCAGAGCTCCTTCAGCTGAATTAAGGCCGGATCAAAAAGACCAAGACAGCTTGCCCGAATACGAAGTGTTGGACGCTATTCTGGCGCTTTATATGGAGCAAGATGAATCAATTCAATCCATCATCGAGCGTGGCTTTAAAGCAGAAGATGTGGAGAAGGTCACGCGTCTAATCAAAATCAATGAATACAAACGTCGCCAAGCGCCTATTGGCGTTAGGATCACTCAACGAGCTTTTGGTCGGGATTGGCGTTACCCCATCACCAATAAGTTCCGAGCTTGATATTTTGATGTTTAGGTAGAAATTTAGGTATCATCAAATTTATTAGGAGATGAATATGAAACAAGTTACAGCAATCATTAAGCCGTTTAAATTAGATGAGGTCCGCGAGGGCTTGGCTGAATTGGGCGTCACAGGTTTGACGGTGACTGAAGTCAAGGGGTTTGGTCGTCAAAAAGGCCATACTGAGCTATACCGTGGTGCCGAGTACGTGGTCGATTTCTTGCCAAAAATCAAAGTTGAAGTGGTGGTCGCTGATGATCGCGTAGAAACTGTGATTGATGCCATTGTTAAAGCAGCTCACACTGGAAAAATTGGCGACGGCAAAATCTTCGTATCTCCAATTGAACAAGTGATCCGTATCCGTACTGGTGAAACCAACGAATCAGCTGTTTAAGCAAAATCTCTTAACTGAGATACCTTCTTAAAATAAATAAAGCCCAGAATTTCTGGGCTTTATTTTTTGGAACTTGATCTAGGTAATGCCTAGATGTTGCTGATCACAGGGTTTCTAAATAACGCTGCGCATCCAATGCGGCCATACAACCTGTTCCAGCACTGGTAATGGCTTGACGATAGATGTGGTCTTGTACATCGCCAGCTGCAAAAACACCCGGAATGTTGGTGGCTGTTGCATTGCCTACCAAACCACTCTTGGTTTTTAAGTAACCATTTTCCATATCAAGCTGGCCCACAAATAGATCAGTGTTTGGTTTGTGACCAATGGCCACAAACACACCTTTTAAAGGAATGTCTTTTTTAGCGCCCGATGCATTGGCAACACGAACAGCTGTAACACCAGTGTTGTCACCCAATACTTCGTCCAAATGACTGTTCCATTCAATAGCAACTTTACCTTCAGCCACTTTGGCCATGAGGCGGTCAATCAAAATGGGTTCGGCACGGAATTTATCGCGACGATGGATCACTGTCACTTTATTGGCAATACCTGCCAAATAAAGAGCTTCTTCAACAGCCGTGTTACCGCCACCAATCACACAAACATCTTGGTTTTTGTAGAAGAAGCCATCGCATGTGGCGCAGGCAGACACACCCTTACCCATGAAAGCTTCTTCACTGGGCATGCCCAAGTACTGGGCTGAGGCACCTGTCGAAATGATCAAAGAGTCACAGGTATAAGTTCCTGAGTCACCTTCTAGGCGAATCGGCTTTTCTGTCAAAGCAGCTGTATGAATGTGGTCAAAAATGATTTCGGTCTTAAAGCGCTCAGCATGCTCTAAAAAGCGCTGCATCAGCTCTGGTCCTTGGACGCCATTCGGGTCCGCTGGCCAGTTTTCAACCTCTGTGGTGGTCATTAATTGACCGCCTTGGGCGATGCCGGTGATTAAGACGGGATCCAAGTTGGCGCGAGCCGCATAAACGGCTGCTGTGTAGCCCGCAGGGCCAGAACCTAGGATCAATACTTTTGCGTGTTTAAGATTTTTTGTTGTCATAAGTCAATTATAAGACTTTGATTGTTTCTTGTTGATTACAATCGGGAGAACATGGCTAGAATTGCATCCTCTCAAAACCCACCTTCAGCTAATAGCGGGCCTGAAACCCGTTTGACCCGCCTTGTGCGTGAAGTCAAATGGATTGCCTTCATGGCCCTGACTTTGGCCTTATTTGCAGTATTGGCGAGTTACAGTAAAGGTGACCCAGCTTGGTCGCATGCCAACCAGGTTGCCAATATTGGCAATATTGGTGGTCGTTTAGGGGCGTGGTTAGCAGATATCTTGTTTTACGTTTTTGGCGCATCGGCTTATTGGTGGGTCATTTTGTTGCTCAGACGCGCGATTCGCGGTTGGCAAGAGTTAACTGCTGCCAAACTGCCTGGCCAGCAACTAGAGCCAGAACCATTTTTACCTAGATTCTTGGGCTTTGGCCTGACCATGATTTCAAGCATGGCGCTTGAATCAATCCGGATGCACAGCATGACCATGGATTTACCAAGGCCACCGGGTGGTGTGTTGGGTGAACTCTTGGGCGATCCATTGCAAATGGCGATTGGCTTCACGGGCGCCACCTTGGTTCTTTTGGTGATCCTTGCGATTGGCGTTTCATTGTTTTTGAGATTTTCTTGGTTGACCCTTGCAGAACAAGTCGGTAGATTTTTAGAAATCTCATGGATGCGTATTCGCCAGAGAAGAGAATCTGAAGAAGATCGCCGCATTGGTGAGCAGGCTGCTGAAGAGCGCGAAGAGATTGTTGAAGAAGAGCGCGTGAAGATTGAAGAGCTTCCGCCAGTACCTATTTATAGAGCGCCATTGACCGTGGTGAAAAGCGAAAGAGTTGAGCGAGAAAAGCAACAACCCTTGTTTGCTGAAATCACTGATTCTGAATTGCCACCACTGTCATTGTTAGATCCTGTTCCACCAATCAAAGAAACTATTTCTGCCGATACGCTTGAGTTCACATCACGCTTGATTGAACGTAAGCTAAAAGAATTCAACATCGAAGTGAAAGTGATTTCAGCGCACCCTGGCCCAGTGGTCACGCGTTATGAGATCGAGCCTGCGATGGGTGTTAAGGGTAGTCAGATTGTTAATCTGCAAAAAGATTTATCGCGTGCTTTGGGTGTTTTGAGTGTGCGTGTGGTTGAAACCATTCCAGGTAAAACTTGCATGGGCTTGGAATTGCCTAATCCTAATCGCCAAGCAGTACATCTCACTGAAATCCTGAGCTCTCGTGTGTATAACGACAGCAGCTCACTCTTGACCTTGTCTTTGGGTAAAGACATTGGTGGTGCTCCAATTGTTGCGGATTTGGCAAAGATGCCACATTGCTTGGTTGCAGGTACCACTGGTTCAGGTAAATCAGTGGGTATCAATTCGATGATTCTGTCTTTGCTATACAAAGCAAAAGCTGATGAAGTTCGCTTGATCATGATTGATCCGAAGATGCTTGAGATGGCGGTTTATGAGGGCATCCCTCATTTATTGTGCCCAGTTGTGACAGACATGAAGCAAGCCTATAACGCGCTCAATTGGGCCGTGATAGAAATGGATCGTCGATACAAGTTGATGAGTAAATTCGGCGTTCGTAATTTGGCAGGTTTCAATAAAAAGATCGCTGATGCTGAAGAAAAAGGTGAGTACCTATACAACCCATTCAGTTTGACGCCAGATGATCCGGAGCCTCTACACAAAGCTCCGGTCATTGTGATTGTGATTGATGAGTTGGCTGATTTGATGATGGTGGTTGGTAAAAAGATTGAAGAGTTGATTGCTCGTATTGCACAAAAAGCGCGTGCGGCTGGCATTCATTTGGTCTTGGCCACACAGCGCCCAAGCGTTGATGTGATCACTGGTTTGATCAAAGCCAACGTGCCAACACGCATTTCATTCCAAGTCAGCAGCCGCATTGATAGCCGCACGATTCTTGATCAGCAAGGTGCTGAAAGTTTATTGGGCATGGGTGATATGTTGTACATGGCACCTGGTACTGGTTTGCCCATCCGTGTTCATGGCGCCTTTGTGACCGATGATGAAGTTCATCGCGTGGTGACTTGGCTAAAAGAGAAAAATGGCGAATCTAATTACATTGATTCAATCTTGGAGCCTCAATCTGAAATGGACTCTGGTTCTGGTGAGGCATCTGCCAGTGGTGAGGCTGATCCTCTTTACGATCAAGCGGTCGCCATCATCTTAGAAAATAAGCGAGCTTCAATTTCTTTGGTGCAGCGTCATTTGCGCATTGGCTACAACCGTGCCGCCAGATTGCTAGAAGATATGGAGCGTGCTGGCCTTGTTTCTAAAATGGGCAGCAACGGTAACCGTGAAATCTTGGTTCGTGCACCTAGCGACAATTAAGTTAACGCAAGTAAAGCAAATTTAAGTAAGGCAAGGCTCAGTTGAATATTCACAATAAAGATGGCTTGTATGAACTTTAAACATTTGGGTTTTTCAGCCTTCTTCGGTGCGGCATGTTTGATGTCTTCTGCAGTATTTGCAGACGAAGGCGTTAAGCAATTCAAACAATTTATTTCAACTGTCAATAATGCTGAAGGTGAGTTTTCTCAGCAACAGATCAGAGCTACTAAACAGGGTGAATCTCAGCCGAAGGTTCTGCGTAAAAGTCAGGGCCGTTTTATTTTCCAAAGACCGGGTAAATTTGTTTGGGAAACCATCAAACCTTTTGAGCAAAAAGTGATTGCTGATGGTCAGAAACTACTGCTCTGGGATAAAGACCTCAATCAGTTAACTGTGCGTCCTGCGAGCAAAGGATTGAGCGCCAGTCCTGCGGCCATTCTCTTTGGTGGTGCCATGGCAGAAGAATATTTTGACTTAATCCCTGGGGGCGAAAAAGGTGGGATGTTTTGGGTGGAGTTAAAACCCAAAGCCACGGGTGGTTCAGGGGATATGCCCTACAGTCGAATTGGTGTTGGCATGTCCAATGGTTTGCCTGCTGGCTTAGAGTTGCATGACAACTTTGGTACGATTGTTTTGATTAATCTGAGTAAAATTCGTACAAACATTAATTTGTCACCAAACACATTTAAGTTTGCACCGCCTGCTGGCGCAGATGTATTAAATGTGCAGTAAATATAAAGCCTTAAAAATAGCATTGAGAAACTCATGATCGATATTCAGCTTTTACGCAAAGACCTTGATACCGTTGCCGCACGTTTGGCAGAGCGGAAATTTATTCTTGATAAAGATACTTTTGTGTCTTTAGAGTCTGATCGTAAACAAGTGCAAAGTCGTTCAGAAGAATTGCAGGCTAAGCGCAATCAATTGGCCAAAGCTGTGGGTATGAAAAAAGGCAAGGGTGAGGATGCCAGCGCTGAAATGGCAGAGTCCACTGCCGTGAACCAAGAATTACAGGCGCTCACTGAGAAACTCACCGTTGTACAAGCCCAGCTCAATGACTTTTTATTGAACATTCCCAATATTCCCCATGAATCTGTGCCAACCGGCAAGGACGAATCTGCGAATCAAGAAGTTTTGCGCTGGGGCAATATCCCAACTTTTGATTTTCCGGTCAAAGATCACGTTGATTTGGCAACCCCATTGGGCCTAGACTTTGACAGCGCTGTGAAGTTAACCGGTTCACGTTTTGCTGTGATGCACGGTCAGATTGCCCGTTTGCACCGAGCTTTGGCTCAATTCATGTTGGATAACCATATTCAAATTGGTTATCACGAAGTTGCTGTGCCATTTATTGTGAATGCTGATTCCATGAAGGGAACTGGTCAATTACCAAAATTTGAAGCAGATTTATTCAAAGTGCCAAGAAAAGTTGGTGGCGATGATCAGGATGAATCAGTCGAAGCTGCTTATGAGAATTTTTACCTCATTCCAACCGCAGAAGTTCCTGTGACAAATTTGATGCGTGACACCATCACGCCAGCCGATCAGTTGCCAAAGAAATTCGTGGCTCACACCCCTTGCTTTAGATCTGAGGCGGGTAGTTATGGGCGTGATACGCGCGGCATGATTCGCCAACATCAATTTGAAAAAGTTGAATTAGTGCAAATCACAAAACCTGAAGCCTCTATGGCGGCTTTGGAAGAATTAACAGCTCATGCAGAAGCTATTTTGCAAAAACTCGAGTTACCTTACAGAAAAGTTCTCTTGTGTACTGGCGATATGGGCTTTGGCAGCGTTAAAACCTATGACTTAGAGGTTTGGTTGCCTGCGCAAAATACCTATCGCGAGATCAGCTCTTGCTCCAACATGGGTGATTTTCAGGCCAGACGCATGCAGGCTCGTTTCAAAACAGGACAAGATAAACCTGAGTTGGTGCACACCTTGAATGGTTCTGGTTTGGCTGTTGGACGCACGGGTGTTGCGATTCTTGAGAACTACCAACAAGCAGATGGCAGCATCAAAATACCAAAAGCTTTGCAATCCTACATGGGTGGTTTAGAAAAGCTCGCGCTTTAAAAAGGTGCAAGCCTTGAATTTATTGGGAATAAATCTGGTATAAGGCTGCAACCACTATAAAACATAGGTGAAACCCTAAAGAAGGTTATAAATACTAGCTCCTACGATGATTATGTGATTTAATGTCGTCAGTGCATCAGGAATAAGTTTTTAATTAAAAAAATATAACTGAATGTACAGACTCCCAGTTTCTAAGTTGAAAGGTAAAAAATGAACAAAGCTGAATTAGTAGAAAAAATTGCAAAAGACGCAGATATTTCAAAAGCATCTGCTGAGCGTGTTTTGAACACATCTATCGACACAATCATCAAAGCTGTTACTAAAGGTGACAAGGTTCAATTGATCGGTTTCGGTACATTCGGTTCAGGCAAGCGTGCTGCACGTGTTGGCCGTAACCCAAAGACTGGCGAAGCAATCAAGATTGCAGCTGCTAAGACTGTAAAGTTCACTGCTGGTAAAGCTTTCAAAGACGCTGTAAACAAGCGCAAGTAATTTCTCTTTTGAGATTAGAAAAGGCTGCCTAGGCAGCCTTTTTTATTTCCTAAAA
>JBDLUD010000066.1:0-7022 GCA_039805465.1 Pseudomonadota bacterium | reverse complement strand
TAGTCGTGGAATCAATAAGATGCCAGCAGCCAAAGAAATGGTCATGAATAAAATCAGTTCACCAATGGTCATGGCTGCATCAACAGCCTCTAATTGACCAGTTGTGGCAATACCTGTGAGCATCACAATCAAACTGATGGCAAGAATGTCTTCCACAATCAAAATGCCATAAATGAGGTGGGCAAATTTTTCTTTTTTTAAGCCAAGCTCTTCAAGAGCCTTGACCGTGATCGTGGTTGAGGAAATCGCCATCATGGCGCCTAGGAAAATAGAATCCATTGGTGACCAGCTAAAGAAGCGACCAATTTCATAGCCTACCCAAATCAATAAAACAATTTGGGTGATGGCTGCAACAAACGCGGTTGCACCCACTTTAGCGAGTTTTCTCAAGCTAAATTCAAGGCCTAAGCCAAACATCAAGAAGACAACCCCAAGTTCTCCAAGGGTTTTAATGGTCTTTTCGTCAGAAATAAATGGAACAGCGGTGGTATATGGCCCGATAATGAGGCCCGCAATGATGTAACCCAAGACAACCGGTTGTTTTAGGTAATGGAAGATCACCGTGACTACGCCGGCAGTGAGCATGATGACTGCCAAGTCTTTGATGAAATCTACTCCATGCATACGTTTAGTCTCTTTTTAAATTTAACCGCGATAATGTAATTATGGCTTTAATTGTTTTAAATGACGCAAAACTGGCTTTTGGCCACGTTGACCTGCTAGCTGGTACCCAATTTTCACTTGAATCCAGTGAGCGCATTGGCTTAATTGGCCGAAATGGCACTGGCAAGTCGTCTTTACTCAAGATTTTAGCGGGTTTAGAAAAACTCGATGATGGCAGCCTTCAATATCAGCAGGGCTTGCGCATGGCTTATGTTGCCCAAGAACCAATTTTTGATCCTGTTGAAACAGTGTTTCATGCGGTTTCTCAAGGGGTTGCTGAAGTCAAAGCGCTCAGAGAAGAATATGAAGAGCTCAGCGTGGCTGAGTGGAACGATGACTCTCATCATCGTTTGGATGAAATCCAATCTCAGCTAGAGTCAATGAGTGGTTGGAACTGGGAGCAGCGGGTTCATGAAACCCTGGATCGTTTGCATTTGGACCCAGATATCGCAATCGGTGCTCTATCAGGCGGTAATCGCAAGCGTGTGGCTTTGGCTCAAGCATTGGTCGCGGTTCCTGATGTTCTTTTCTTGGATGAGCCCACCAACCACTTGGATCTAGATTCAATCACTTGGTTAGAAGAGTTATTAAAGGCGTTCAAAGGTTCAGTAGTTTTGATCACCCATGATCGCGCCTTCTTGGATGCTGTGAGTACTCAGATTGTCGAGCTTGATCGCGGCATCTTAAGAAGCTATCCAGGTAACTTCACAGCGTATGAAGCTTTAAAAGAGCAGGAGATTGCTTCTGAGGCACTGGCCAATGCCCGTGCCGATAAATTATTAGCGCAAGAAGAAGTTTGGATTCGCAAAGGTGTTGAGGCTCGTCGAACCCGAAGTGTTGGCCGTATTGCCCGCCTTGAAAAACTCAGGGAAATAAGAGCAGCGCGCAGAGATGCCATGGGGCAGATCAAGTTATCAGTTGCTTCAGGTAATCGCAGCGGAAAAATTGTGGCTGATTTAGAAAATGTCAGCAAATCATATGATCGCCCAATTGTTAAAGATTTCACTGCCACCATCTTGCGTGGCGATAAGGTTGGCTTGTTGGGCCCTAACGGAGCTGGCAAAACAACATTGCTTAAATTGATCCTTGGATCTATTCAGCCCGATAGTGGTACTGCCACCATGGGCTCTCAAATAGACGTGGCTTATTTTGATCAAATGCGCGAAGGTCTTGATCTGAACGCAACACTGGAAGATTACATCAGCCCTGGTAGTGAATGGATTGAAATCAACGGTGCGCGCAAGCACGTTAAAAGTTATCTGAATGATTTCTTGTTCTCTCCTGAGAGAGCTAATTCACCTGTGAGTACTTTATCGGGTGGCGAGCGCAATCGACTCTTGCTGGCCCGATTATTTGCCAGACCAGCCAACGTCTTGGTTCTTGATGAGCCGACCAACGACTTAGACATAGATACCCTGGAATTATTAGAGCAATTGCTACAAGATTACAAAGGCACTGTTTTCTTGGTCAGTCACGACAGAGCGTTTTTAGATAATGTGGTCACCTCAATCATCGCTTATGAAGGAGACGGCTTTTGGCGTGAATATGAGGGCGGCTACGAAGATTGGAAGATCCAGAAAAAGAGATCAGAAGAGTATCGAAATAATCAATCTGGCAACTCTGAACCTGCTAAGTCAAAGTCTCCAGCATCAGAGCCTGTCAAAGCTACATCAAATAAAGAAGCGCCAAAGCCCCAAAAGTCAGCGGTACAAAAGTTGAATGGTAAGGAACGTGCAGAGCTTGAGGCCATTCCTTTGCAAATCGATGATCTTGAAAAAGAGCAAGCCAGCATCAGTGAGAGCTTGGGCGATCCTGAGATTTATAAAAACAGACCGGCCGATGTGATTACTTTGCAAGAAAACTTAAAAAACATTGAGGCTAAATTAAGTGCTTTGATGACGCGCTGGGAAGATCTCTTGGAGCGTTCGAATTCTTAAAGCGTCAGATTCTTAATAATTTAAGTATCAATGAAGTGCTGCATAAATTGCAGCTGCAATGAGTGTGGCACTTCCTGCAATTGCGCTGATGACGCTGCGCCTATTTTTAGGATTCCTTTTCCCGAAATCATATTGAAACTTTTCAGATGCAATGTTTGCCAATGGGGCGCCGAGTTGATCAAGGCTGATTTCTACAGAATCGATCATCTCTGCGGGGCCGCAAATTAAAAACTGTGCAGTTTTCACATTGACTTGATGAGGGCTCAGTATTTTTTTAAGTGTTGGTAAATCCAGCACACCTGTTAAACCTTGCCAATCGCTTGTTGGCTCAGAAACCAGTTGAATCATCTCTAAATGTTTGAATGATTCAAGCTTCACCATGTCTTTGAGATTCATCGCTTGCTCTGCCACTCGATTACCGTAAATCAATAAGATCTTTTTGTTGATCAGGCTTGTGTCTTGATCACGTTCCATTTGGCGCAAGACGCTGATCATTGGCGCTATACCAACGCCACCTGCAATCATGACCAGTTGATCATCCTCAGCCGAAAATGCCTCAATGCCAAAATTGCCATAAGGACCATCTACAAACACTTTCTGGCCAACTTGCAGTTGACTGATTTGATGGGTGAAGTCACCCACATCTTTGATCAAGAAGCTGATGTCATAAGAATTTGTATTTGAGCAAGATGCAATAGAAAATGGGTTTTCTGGGATAGGAGAGCTGCTACTAATTTTTAACCATGCAAATTGACCTGCTTGGTAATTCATTTTCTTTCTTGTGGGTTGTTTGATAACAAGCTCCCAAATGCCCATAGACACTTTTTTGATCGATATCACCTCATGAGCGTTTCTATTTTGTAGGAGAGGTTTAACAACATAGGTCCATACCAAGCTCAACAATGCAAGGCCCAGCATTGTTTGCCAATAGGCTTTCATCCAAACTTCTTGGGCATACCTGCCCGCATCAATGGTGTGAAAAAAGCCAACAGTGGCGATGATGAGCGCCAAAATCACATGACTCAATCTCCATGCTTCATAGCTGATTTCAGAACTTTTTCGGGTGATTGCTAGACCGACAAGGCAAATCAAGGCAAACAAACTCAACATGCCCGTTAAGCCTGTTGCAAGGGTTAGGTGTACAAAATCTTGATGAGATGGATGGACCATCCAGACAGGTTGACTTGGTAGGGTGTACATGAAAGGGTGAGCCAATAAAAATACCAAGGCGGTTCTGGCGAATAACTGATGTATTTGTAAGACCCAATCAATGCCCAAGACCTTGGAAAGTAACTTCACTCGGCCAGATAGCCAAAACTCAATCAGGACAATGTTGAAGCCAATCATGGCCAGGCTTGAGGAAAACTCATCAAGCCATGGTCTATTGGGAAGGTTGAGCTCCATGGAAATACCCAGGGGTAGCAAAACAAGACTTAGGTAAATCAATAAGCTGATGCAGCTCAACACATTTATGGTCATATTCCCATTATGATTGGGTAAGCAAGTTATTTCTAGCAGAAATGATAAATTTATAACTAATAAGAATATCAATCACTCAATCACATTGGTCGCCATGAGAACATTTTTAGCCGCACCTCCTGTTTCAGCATTTGCCATGGTCATGGGTTTATCTGGCCTATCTATGACTTGGTCAAAATTCTCTCATGTGTCTCAATTTCAATTTGCTCAAGATATTTCTTTGGCATTTGGTTTATTGGCCATCGCTGTATTTTTAGTGCTTGCTGTGGGCTTGGTTCGTAAGCAGTTGCAAACCCCTGAAAAATTAGTTGAAGAGTGGAACCATCCGGTGAAGTCTTCATTCTTTGGCGCTATTTCGGTGGGCGTTTGCTTATTGGCTGCGGTGATTGTTCCTTATTCTTCTCAGATAGCTGAGATTGTTTGGATCTTTGGAGCCGGCTTACATTTGATTGCTTTATTGGCCGTTGTGAACGCTTGGGTTCATCGTGAAAGTTTGCAAGCGGCCCATGCTTGTCCAGTTTGGTTCATTCCAGCAGTGGGTAATGTGGTGATTCCTTTGGCTGGTGTGAAATTAGGGTATTTTGAAATCTCATGGTTCTTTTTTGGTGTTGGTCTGATCTTTTGGGTTGTGCTCTTATCTTTGGTGATGCACCGTTTGATGTTTGTTCAACCACCTTTGCCTGATCGTCTCAAGCCCACAATGGCGATATTTTTGGCTCCGCCAACAGTCGCTTTCTCATCATGGCTTCTGTTAACTCAAAGAACAGTAGAGCAAGGACTTGATCCTTTTGCACACATCTTGATTGCGATTGGATTCTTCTTTGCCTTCTTTTTGGTCACGCAATTTAAAAAGTTTGCACAGCTACCTTTCTTCATGTCTTGGTGGGCTTATTCATTCCCATCAGCGTCATTCACAGTGGCGGCATTTAACTATGCTTTATTTGTTCCAGCCGCCATGTATGTTGCTTATATCGCTCTGATTTTCACAACCATTTTGATTGTGGGCTTATTTATCAGAACTTTGATGGCTATACACATGAAAGATCCTCATTGGGTTGATTGATCATTCACCACATTCTTATTGTTGAGAATGATTCTCATGTAAGATGGTGCTTGTAGTTCACTCATTTCGCACAAGCCAGCGGTTCTCTCCCCTTTAGCAAGCCAGTGCCTATTTTTATAGGAGGGCTTATGTGCAGTACGTTTCACGACATTCGTAAAAGCTTTGCTTCGTTAAGATTTGAAAAGAAACATCGACATCGAGAAATTGCATCGTTTCTAAATGTCACAGAAGTTGAATTAATAGACTCACATGTGGGCGTCACAAAATTTGAATCAATCAAGTCATTCCCGAATTTGGCTCGAGCCATAAGGCTAAAGCCATCCTGGTCAAACATCATCCAAGACATTCAAGGTTTTGGTGAGGTCATGAGCCTGACAAGAAACGCTCATGCAGTCCATGAAAATTTATGTTTTTATAAACACTCATCATTCAGTGATGATGTTGGCATGGTTCTATCTAATGAATTGGCGATACGTTTGATGTATGAAAAATGGGAGTTTGGATATTTATTTGAGGAATGCAAATCCCATGTTTTACAGCGAAGCATTCAATTCTTTGATGAGTTTGGGGCGCCAGTTCATAAGATCTTTCTTTTGCCACACAGTCATCATTGGTACTTTGATGAGCTTACTAAAAGGTGGGCGGATTCAAATCAGGAGCCAGGAATCCTTGTTCAAGAAAAATCAGAGCTTGATGAACAATTGAATGGGGATGCTTTGGCATCAATCATTGAGGAGAGGTACGCCAGTCAAAAAGAGATCATTGATGCTGATACGGCGCAATCATTATTGCGTTCATCTGTAGAGCTCAAGTTACCCTTGATCATCACTGTTCAAAATCATGGGGTGAGTCAATCTCACGATGGATTGTTGGATGAAATTCGGGATCACAATGATTGGGTGCATCTCATTAATCAGCAATTCAATTGTCATTTGCAATTGGCGCAAATGCCTAAAATTTATATCAATCATCAGGAGAATCCATTTCTAATTGAAATGTTGGATGAAGAGGGTTTTCTTTTGGCATTCATTACCCTGTCAGCAAAAGCGGCGCCGGGCGATGCAGAAGGCTGGGAAGAGCTGCTAGAGCAGGTCAAGGGAAGGGAATTAAGTCTTTTGGAATAAATGAGCAGCGTTTAGGTAAAAGGAATAAAATAGACAAACTGATATGCGCATATCGGGGCCGACATGGTTTCGACGTGGATTGCAAAGCATTGAGGGCATACCGAGGACCCGTCATCTCGTAAAACAATGGGAATGCAACAACTGCAAACGACGAACGTTTCGCACTAGCCGCTTAATTGCGGTTGCCCCTGAACTGATTCTCTCTTGGGTCAGCTAACGCAAGTTAGATCAGGGTCATTTACAAGAGATAAGGCTACGTAATGTCACGATGTGTAGCTCGAAAATTTAGTGAATCGCTAATTAATAACGTGTTGGTCCGTGATTGATTGGTTAAATTAAATGACACAACTAAGTATGTAGAACTCTATGTGGAGGATTTACGGACGCGGGTTCGATCCCCGCCGGCTCCACCAATTAAAAAGCCTCATCTTCGGATGAGGCTTTTTTCTATTGGCGCCATATTTTTTATATTTCACTTGAATGTAATTGATGTCACAATCAGCTCGTTGCGAGTCCATTTTTTATGAATTTAAGATCATTCATCCTTTCTTTATTTCTTTTGACCCAAGCTCCTTTTTCGGTTGCTCAGGTCAACGGTGGTGTGATTTTTGAATGTGAGTCAGACAAGCTCACTCAATTAACCGCTCAACTGAGCGCCTATCATCAAGAATTGGGTATTCATTCGTCTCTCTATGAGGTCGATCAGGGTGAGGGTCGCCTGCGTGTGAGCCTAAAAGACCCATCAGTTTATGGAAC
>JBDLUD010000065.1:0-7039 GCA_039805465.1 Pseudomonadota bacterium | reverse complement strand
TGACTTGAGAGATCAATGGTTGTCAAAAATACAGTCTGCCAATAAACAGCAAGCCCGCTTGGTGGCCATGGCAGATATGCAGATGGATTCAAATGATCCAGCCGGCGCGCTTGACACCATTGAACAATTGCAAAAGGGTGGTGCGAGGCAGTTGTTTGTTCAGCGCATTGCACTCAAAGCGAATCAGCAACTCAAGCGTTGGGATGAAGTCTTGAAGTTAAGTCATAGTTTGAGTAAGCGTGAAGCCATTCATCCGGTCTTGGCCCAAAAAACAGTCCAAGAAGCTGTGGCTAAATTGGTTCAAGAAAAATCGACAGATCATCAAGCGTTATTGGCCATCTGGAAGAGTTTGCCAAAGGCTGATCGAAAAGCATCCAGGGTTGCTTTGGTGATGGCCAAAGGACTATTGGCTGTTGGTCAGCAAGAGATTGCTCGCGTTTTCATTGAGGAGTCATTGGATGATCAGTGGGATGAATCATTGATTGCCATTTATCCAGATTGCTTACCAGCTGGATCAACTACTTTGACCTTGGTGCAAAAGATTGAAGCTTGGATGATGAAGTACCCCAGTGAACCCGCACTTTCTCTGGCTTTGGCCAAGGTATGTTTGGCTCAAAAGTTATGGGGTAAAGCCAAATCAAGTTTGCAAGGTGTGATCAAAGATCCAAAAACAAAACCTTTGCTAAAAGCCAGCGCCCACATGAATATGGCCAAGCTGCATGAAGCTTTAGAAGAACCTCTTGAGGCTGCCAGTCACTATCAGTTGGCTGCGCACATCTACGCTTCTAACTGATAGGCTTAACTAAGCCAGCGCAACAAACGTTCTGTGGTTTTGTTATAGGGAGGGTGGGCTAATTTGCTTCCCATCCATGCTCGAATCCCCAATAAGCCACGAACCTGGAGAACCGGTTTGAGATGGCTGAAGGTATCAAAACCAGTTTGGCCATGATAAGCACCCATGCCGCTTTCTCCAATACCGCCAAAAGGTATTTGCTCAATGCCCGCCTGAAGTAGTGTGTCATTCGCAGTCACACTACCTGAATGAGTCTTTGATATTAAGTCTCGTAAAGCTTTCTTATCTTTACCAAACCAATAGATGGTTAATGGGCGACCTTTTGAGTTGATGAATTCAAGCGCGTCCTCATTGGATGACACGCCGATGATCGGCAATAAAGGTCCAAAAATTTCTTCTTGCATGATCAAGCTGTGCGGAGGTACTTGCGTCAGCATCACTGGAGTGAATGGATGATCTTCTGACTCATGTAAAAGAGGGTGTATTTGAGCGCCCTTGCTTCTCGCATCAGAGGCCAATTGCTGCCAACGCGATAACTGTTCTTTGTCAATTGGATGAGTCAGTTCTGAAGGATCTTTGAATAAGGTTTCGGCAGCTTGAACTAAAGCATCTTTGAGTTCTGGGATTAACTCGTGTTTGATCAAAATGTAATCAGGGGCCACGCATGTTTGTCCGCCATTGATTAATTTGCCATAAATGATTCTTGAGGCAGCGTCTGCAAGATTGGCATCGTCATTGATCACAACTGGGGACTTACCACCCAGTTCTAAAGTCAGTGGCGTGAGGTTTTCTGCGGCCGCTCTCATCACTCGCTTACCAATGGCGGTTGAGCCAGTAAAAAACAAATGATCAAACGGCAATTCAGAAAAGTCACGGGCAACATCTTCTCCGCCATTTGTGACACAAAGCTCGAGGGGGTGAAAGAACTCTCCAATGATGGTGTCAAGGTAGCCTGATGTCCTGGGAGAACGCTCAGACAGCTTTAGCCATACTCTATTGCCAGCAGCCATCGCAGTGATGGCTGGAATCAAGGCCAATTGAATCGGGTAGTTCCAGGGGCTGATGATGCCGACCACCCCTTTTGGTTGAGCTTGGACCCATGCTTTTGATGGTTTTAAGTGCATCGGTAAAGAAATGTCGCGCATTTTCATCCAAGACTTGAGATGCTTGATCGTGTATTTCGCTGCCTGACGCACCATCGCTAATTCGGTGAGGCGTGTTTCTACTGAGTGGCGATTGCCAAAGTCAGCATGAACAACTTTACATAAGTTAGCTTCATATTTATCAATCATCGCCACCACGCGCTCAATGCGCTCTTTGCGTTCAGCAAAGCTGGGTGATGGATCGTGGGCAAAGGCTTGTTGTAAGTCTTCAAGTTGTAATTGGAGGGCGTTCATTGTGCATTGGTTAAAAGTGAATATGAGAAGTATAGGGGTAATTGATAGAACAAAGAATCAGGGATTTGACTAGTACGGAGGGGTCAAATACCACTATGTCAAGCACGTTCATCCTCAGAGGATTAATATGACAGGAATGACATAGGGATTAAGCATCATGAATCAACAAGCAACATTGGGCGGTGGATGTTTTTGGTGTTTAGAGGCTGTTTATCAGCACGTGAAGGGAGTTCACCGTGTTGAGTCTGGTTATGCTGGTGGCAAAGCTGCTGATGCTAACTATGATGCCGTGTGCAGCGGGGGTACCGATCATGCAGAAGTGGTTCGCTTGGAGTTTGAATCTTCTGTGATCAGTTTCAAGCAATTGCTGGAGATTTTATTTGCAATTCATGACCCGACCACGCTCAATCGCCAAGGTCACGACGTAGGTTCCCAATATCGCTCAGTGATTTTTACGCATGACGACACTCAGAAAAATATCGCCATGGAGTTGGTGAAGAATTTGGGTGAGTCTGGAGTTTTTGACAATAAGATTGTCACGGAAATTTCTGACTTACCGCCGTACTACCCCGCAGAAGAATATCACCAGAATTATTTCAATTTACATCCTGATCAAGGTTACTGTGCTTTTGTGGTCAGCCCTAAAGTTGCCAAGTTCAGAGACCAATTTAAAGATCTTTTGATATAAAGCAACTGAACCTGATTAAGGGGCTAAGCGTTCAATTTTCCAGGCGTTTTGATCGAGCGTGTAGCGAATTCTGTCGTGCAAGCGAGAAGGTCTTCCTTGCCAAAATTCTGCCGCTGCTGGCTTCACTCTGAAGCCTCCCCAGTGTGGTGGGCGGGGTGGGTTCAGCGCAAACTTAAGAGCGTATTCAGCGGCTTTGGCGACCAGTTCACCTCTTCCGGAAATCACTTTGCTTTGTGGTGAAGCCCACGCACCAATTCTCGAGTCGAGTGGCCTTGAATGAAAGTAGTCATCACTTTCTTTGTCAGAGATTTTTTCAACACTGCCCTCAATTCGAATCTGTCGCTCAAGCTCAGGCCAAAAGAACAAAAGGGCTGCGTGAGGATTGGCTAATAAAGCTTGGCCTTTGCGACTGTCGTAATTGGTGAAAAAAACAAATCCTTCTTGGGTGACTTCTTTGATTAAAACCACTCGGGCACTCGGTTTGCCATTTTCATCAACCGATGCTACTGTCATAGCGTTGGGTTCGGGTAATTCTGCATGCTGAGCTTGATCAAACCAAATTTTGAATTGATCAACGGGGTTGGGCTGAACATCCTCTTCGGAGAGGCTGCCTTTCATGTAGGATTTTCTGAGGTCAGCTAGCTTTGTCATAAGAGGAGTATATATAGTCTTTAAGGGCTTTGCTTGATTAGACGTGATTGCAAAAGGAATTGATTGATGTCGAATGAAGTATCGAAAGACTTACCTAAGGAGTTACCTAAGGAAGTGACGCCATCCAGAAGTTTGGTGATGAATTTGCGTCAACAGTTGATGCAAGTGATTCCATTCTCTGAGATGAAGCCTGAGCATGTTGATTTTTTCATCAAGTCATCCAAGGAACATTATTTTTCTCCAGAAGAAGTCATCCTTGATCCTAGTCATGGAGAAGTGAAACAATTATTTTTCATTCGTCAGGGCAGTGTTATTTCAAGGCGAGGCATGGCCAATGAAGCGGGTGGAGCGCATGAGATTGAGGCGGGTGAGTTATTCCCCGTGAGCGCTGCGGTTGCTGGTCGAGCTGTGACTGCCACCTATGCAGCCTTGGGCGATTGCTTTTGCTTAAGAATTTCCGTGGATGCCATGAAAGAGTTGGCCAACTTATCCAGTCAGTTTGCTGATTACCTGAGTTTGCGTATTTTGAAATTCTTGGAGCAATCTCGCCAAGTTCTACAGAGAACTTATGCCTCACAAATTTTTTCAGAACAATCTTTAGAGACACCTCTTGGGCAGCTTCCTCGTAAGAAGCCTTTGTTCGTAACCCCAGAGACTGCAATCAAAGTTGCTTTGACTCAAATGCATGAGCGTCGCGTCGGCTCAATTTTGGTCAGTAATCAACAGGATGGCTTATTGGGTATTTTGACGCGCTACGATATTTTGGGGCGCGTGACCATTCCACAAATGAGTCTTGATACGCCTATAAAAGAGGTGATGACCACAGGTGTTAAAGCTTTGACCATCACCCATACTGCGCAAGATGCTGCCTTGATGATGTCTAAGTTTGGTATTCGCCATGTGCCAGTGCTTGATGGTAAAGAGATTGTGAACATCATTTCTGAGCGAGACCTATTTGCCACACAACGTTTGTCTTTGAAAAATATCAGTACATCGATTCGATCGGCGCCTGATTTGTCGGACATGATTGTTTGTGCAAAAGACATCAGAAAGTTTGCTAAAAATTTGATTGGTCAAGGTGTTCAGGCCAGACAGTTGACGACCTTGATCAGTTATTTGAATGATGTGGTTTGCGAGAGATTGGTGGAGCTCAATGCTAAAAAGCATGGCTTGGATTTGAAAGAGTTTTCATGGATCGCTTTGGGTTCCGAGGGACGATCTGAGCAAACCATTGCCACCGATCAAGACAATGCCCTGGTGTTTGCTGGGCAGGCCACAGATACCGTTCGTGATAAGTATTTGAAATTCGCACTGGATGTTAATCAAGACCTAGATGCTTGCGGCTACCCTTTGTGCAAGGGCAATGTGATGGCCAGCAATCCAAATATTTGTCTGAGTGAATCTGAGTGGTTGGAGCGATTCTCGAACTGGATAGAGCACGGTACACCTGAAGATCTTTTGAACGCGAGCATTTATTTTGATTTCCGCATGGTAGCGGGTAATCCTGATTTGCTTGTGAATATGAAAAACATGGTGCTACAGAAAGCGCCTGCGATTCCACGCTTTATCAAGTTGCTGGCCGATAACTCATTGAGTAGAAAAGTACCGATTAGTTGGTATGGTGGAATTGACACCATCAAGCTCGAAGATAAAGAATGCATTGATCTGAAGTTGCATGGCACTGCCATCTTGGTTGATGCTGCGCGCATCTACTCCTTGGCTCATGGCATTGGTGACACCAACACCAGAGATCGATTGATTGCAGTGGGTCTTGCCCTTGATATTCCAGAACGTGAATATTTGGCGTGGGTATCTGCTTTTGAGTTTTTGCAAATGTTGCGTTTATCCGTGCAAATTGATTCTCATCCAATTGGTGGAAATTTCAATGCGCTTGAATTGAGCAGCTTGAACAATATTGACCGCAGAATTCTGAAAGAGTCTCTGAGGGCTACCAGAGATTTACAGCAGCGCATTGAATTAGATTACGGTCGTTAAAATGTTTTGGTTAAAACGCTTATTTGGCCAGACGCCTGTCATCAATCAAAATCGATGGGTGGTTTTGGATGTTGAAACCAGTGGTTTAGATCCAAGGCAGGATCGTTTATTGGCTATTGCTGCTGTGTGCATCCATGTGAATCAGGATCAAAGCTTAAGAATCGATATTTTTGATAGCTTTGAGGCTGTCTTGAAGCAAGATTTGGCTTCAGACAAAGACAATATCTTGTTGCATGGCATTGGTGCTCATGCCCAAATGACTGGCGAGGATCCCCAACAGGTATTGCGCAACTTTGAGCGTTGGGTGGGGGATGCCCCCTTATTGGCTTTTCATGCGGCGTTTGATGAATCCATGATTCAAAGAGCCTATCAATATCAGCTCGGATACAAGCTTAAAAACGCTTGGATTGACGTTGAGCCATTGGTGTCAGCTGCCTACCCTGAGGTCAAGGCCAGATCCTTAGATCAGTGGATGGGGCATTTGGGGATTGAGTGTGCGGTGCGTCATCAGGCTGCGGCAGATACCTTTGCAACGGCTGAATTAATGCTGCAAATTTGGCCTAGGCTTAAGCCATTGGCGCCAAGGATTGATTCAATCGAAAAATTGGCCCGAGAGTCGCGTTGGTTACCGCGAAATTGAGAATATATACCTTATTCTTTTTAGGGGAAATATTGTTCTAACACTCTGATTTATATAGATAAATAAATAGGGTAAGTACTTATTCTCGGATTACCCAAAAAAATTCATAGTGCGTATGTTGTAAGAAATCTCCCAGTTTGGGGTTTAAACCTTGAGGTAAGAATTTGATTCAGTTTTTAAATGTGATGCAGTTGGTTTTGTATATCGGTGGTTTGGCGCTGGTAGGTCAAGCAATTCTTTATGCGATTGTTGGTAATAAAAGAGAAACCAATATGTTCTATCAATTGTTTTTGGTCTTGAATAAACCTTGGACATCGATCGCCAAGTTAATTTCTCCAAAAATGGTTGCAGAGCGACACATTCCAGTTGTGGCTTTTTGTGTTGTTTCAGTTTTATATATCGCAGTGACTCTGGCAAAAATTGAGCACTGCGTGTCTATAGGGATGGTCGGTTGCAGATGATAAAAATTGATCTTAAATGGCAGTTGCATAAGTGGCGAGCAATCACATTCATTGTGCTTGGGCGTAAGTCTTGGGCGATTGAAACATTTGAAGACATGTTGGCTGACTATCCAAATGATGCTTATGCATTAGGCAGCCTGGCACATCTTTATGCAGAGGTAGGTGATAAGCAGGCCTCCATCAATATGTATAAAAAATTAGTGGCTAAGCCAGATGCTCCTGCATTCGCTTGGTACAACCTTGGTTACCTACAGGAAGAAATGAAGCAGATTGCTGATGCTGAGTTTAGTTTCCGTCGTGCTCTTGAATTAGATGATAAGTTGGACATGGCCTTGTACGGTCTTGGCTTGGTTCTAATTCAACAACAGCGCTTTGAAGAGGCGATTAAAGCCCTTAAGCGCAACACCCAATTGC
>JBDLUD010000064.1:0-11231 GCA_039805465.1 Pseudomonadota bacterium | reverse complement strand
GCAGTCACTGATGCATGAGCTTGCCAAACTTGCTCAAGCGCTTTTTCAAATCCAGGACTGGCTTGCGCTGTTTGAATGAAAATAATTGGAGGGCGGAAGTTGGTCAGCTTAGCATCTGCATTTAATTTCTTTGCTTCTGCAATTCTCAAGCCCATGGCTCGTCGCTGCCTGACGACTGGATCTTGAGCACTGCTCAAATTTTCCCAAAACGCCAAGACAATGCGGGCTTCGACTTCAACCACCTGTTTGGAGGCGCCTTGGTAAACCTCTGCAATAGCATCGCTCAGAGCAGACTCAAGTACTTCATCAAAAACTTCTAAGGTTGCGTCAGATAGTAAGTCGCACACCTCGATGATTTTCTTGGCCAAAGACCACTTCGACGCGTCGGAGCTGTCCATCAATAAAGAACTTAATTGCGGTCTATCGCTCAACGCTCGGTAGACCTCATACCAACGCTCAAGATCCGTTTTCTGGACGCCTTCATTTTTTAAACCAGGTGTTTCTTTTAACCATTGAGCCAAACCCAGTACTCGCGGTAGAAAGACTAAATGTGAAGGTAAGCCAGATGGTCGACGCTTTTCAAGTGCTTGTCTTAAGGAATATGCAGGGCCAGATGTGCTCAAGATCACCAATGGACTCCGCTGCTCTTCCTTGGCCACCGTCCAGACGAGATCAGCCAGGGTATTTAATACCTGCTCATCGGGGGTCAAAAGGTGGTGTTTGAAATATGGCATTGAAGTAGAAGTATGCACAAAGAAGCACTTATTGATAATATATTGCTTGTTATTGGTGAATTATCAAAAAAACGAGATTTACAACCAATCATAAATAAAACAATTAATCCCAAAGGACTCTTATGAGTGACGCTATTAAATACGTAAGTGATGCATCTTTTGATCAAGATGTGATGAAATCTGATAAGCCAGTATTGCTCGACTTTTGGGCTGAATGGTGCGGTCCTTGCAAAATGATTGGCCCAATTCTTGAAGAAGTTGCCAAAGAGTATGGCGACAAGGTACAAATTGCAAAAATGAACGTTGATGAGAACCAAGGCATTCCAGCTCAGTTTGGTATCCGCGGTATCCCAACTTTGATTTTGTTCAAAAATGGCACAGTGACCGCCCAAAAGGTGGGCGCTTTGTCTAAGTCTCAGTTGACTGCATTTTTGGATAGCCATATCTAAATTTTGAAACTTGAGGAGCTCACCTAAAGAGCTCCTCATTCCCTTGAATCACTTAATTTGCTCTTTTTTTAATTTAGGGTGTAGAATTCATCCAACAACTGATAGAACGTCCTGTTCTATTCAAACATTCCAAAATCTTGTTCTTTCTTTGAGGCTTTAGCCTAACCCCACACACATGCATCTCACCGAACTTAAAGCACTACACGTATCAGCCCTTCTTGAAATGGCCACTGGCCTAGAAATTGAAAATACTCAGCGCATGCGCAAGCAAGAGTTGATGTTTGCAATTCTTAAAAAACGTGCCAAAGGTGGTGAGACCATCTTCGGTGATGGCGTTTTAGAGGTTTTGCCTGATGGCTTTGGCTTTCTCCGCTCGCCTGAAGCCTCTTACATGGCCTCTACGGATGATATTTACATTTCCCCTGCGCAAATTCGCCGCTTTAACTTACATACTGGCGATGCTGTAGAGGGCGAAGTTAGAACACCTAAAGAAGGTGAACGTTACTTTGCATTGGTCAAAGTAGACAAGATCAATGGCATTGTTCCTGAGGCGCTTAAAAACCGCATCATGTTCGAAAACTTAACGCCGCTTCACCCAGATCGTCCGATGTTGCTTGAGCGCGACATCAAAGCTGAAGAGAATCTCACTGGTCGAATCATTGACATGATTGCCCCGATTGGTTTTGGTCAACGTGCCCTATTGGTTGCTTCACCTAAGTCTGGTAAGACAGTGATGATGCAGCACATTGCTCATGCTATTTCTGCCAACCACCCTGATGCCGTTTTGATCGTTTTATTGGTCGATGAGCGTCCAGAGGAAGTGACTGAGATGCAACGCTCTGTGAAGGGTGAGGTTGTGGCATCAACGTTTGATGAACCAGCTGTGCGTCACGTTCAGGTGGCAGAGATGGTGATCGAAAAAGCCAAGCGCTTGGTTGAAATGAAGCGTGACGTGATCATTTTGTTAGACTCAATCACTCGATTAGCTCGTGCTTACAACACGGTTGTACCATCATCAGGCAAGGTTTTATCGGGCGGTGTGGATGCCAATGCGCTACAAAGACCGAAGCGTTTCTTTGGTGCAGCCAGAAATATTGAAGAAGGTGGTTCTTTGACCATCATTGCAACTGCCTTGATTGAAACTGGCAGCCGCATGGACGACTTGATTTACGAAGAGTTCAAGGGTACCGGTAACATGGAAGTACATTTGGAGCGCCGTCTTGCTGAGCGCCGCGTGTACCCAGCGATTAACTTGAATAAGTCAGGCACTCGCCGCGAAGAACTCTTGATCAAACCTGAAATTCTCCAGAAGATCTGGGTTTTGCGTAAGTTGATCTCTGATATGGATGATATTGAAGCGATGAACTTCATCGTGGACAAACTCAAATCCACCAAAAATAACGCTGAATTCTTTGAATTGATGCGTCGCGGGGGCTAAATTGAAGTAAAAACTGGCTGAAAACGTGGTTTTCCAGTCAGTTTTACCCAAAACAAGCCCATATCTAGTATTTTTTGCTACAATTCTCGTTTTAATTCAGGCAAGTACCCATTATTCGGTGGGCGGCTACCAGGCTAAAGGACTATACAAATGAAACAAGGTATTCACCCAGATTACAAAGAAGTTGTTTTCCTAGACGTATCAAACAACTTCAGCTTCAAAACACGCTCTACTATCAACACCAGAGAAACAATCAAGTGGGAAGATGGTAAAGAGTATCCATTGGCTAAGATTGAGACTTCTTCAGAGTCACACCCTTTCTACACTGGCACTCAGAAGATCATGGACACAGCTGGTCGTGTTGAGAAGTTCCGTCAGAAATTTGGTACAAAAGCTACAGGCAAAACAACTGCCTAAGAATTTCAGCTTTACCAATGAAATCTTAAAAGGCAGCTCACGCTGCCTTTTTTACATATAAGCTGTTCATTCTCGTTCAATCAGGTCAAAATTTAAGCCTCATGAGATCCATTCGATTAACCGCTGCTGCTACATCTACATTGCCCCGCTTTGTTTTGGTGTTGATCACTGCCATCTATGGATTTTTGGGCATCTTTGGTCGTGACCCCTGGAAAAATGATGATGCAGCTGGTTTTGGGGCGATGTGGACTTTGGCCAATGGTTCATGGCTAGATTGGTTACTCCCCCACATTGATGGCAGAACTGAGATCTTGGCTGGCCCATTGCCCTATTGGTTGGGTGCTAGCTTGATTGGCTTATTTGGCCCTGTGATGGGACCAACGAACGCTGCTGGCCTCTATTCAGCTGGGTGTTTTTTCTTGAGCTGCATGGCCATTTGGAACGCCTCCTACTTATTGGGTCGTCGTCCTGAAGTTCAACCAACGGCATTTGCGTTAGGTGGCCAACCAGAACCAAGAGACTATGGCAGAACCCTGGCTGACAGTGCCCTCATGATTTTCTTGGCCTGTATTGGTTTGGCCATGCGTGCCCATGAGACCACTCCAGCTTTGGCTCAATTATTAGGTGTCTCTACGGTTATTTACGGCATGGTCAGAGGTTTGGATAAACCTCTGCAAGGCGGTGCATGGACAGGTCTTGGCTTGGCTGTGATCGCTCTGTCTGCATCACTTTGGTTGTTTGTTTTAATTTTTATTGGCTTGATCGTTTCTCTGATTATTTGCGAGGTCAAACCTCATCCAAAATGGCTGGCCAGTACTTGGTTGATTGCCTTATTGGGTATCAGTGTTTGGCCACTGTTATGGTGGATGTCTGATTTAAGCACTGGTCAAATACAAGTCGCTTGGCAAGCTTGGTGGAGCAATGATGCTATTCAGCCATTTGTTTCAGGGAAATCATTGGGCTTTTTAGCCAGAAACTTACCGTTGTATGCCTGGCCTGTCTGGCCTTTGGCTTTGTGGAGTATCTGGTTCTGGCGCAAAGGCGCCAATAATCCCTTGGGTGGCATCCGTAATCCTAATATGGCATTACCACTCGGGGTTGTGATCGCCGTTTTGGTTTACCAAACTCACCTTCAAGCCAAGCGCAGCGTGATCAGTTTCATTGATTGGTTTTCTTTACTCATCTTTACCCTGCTTGGTGCATTTATTTGGGTGATGTGGTTTGCCATGACAACTAATTTACCAGCTGGACTAGCAAGAAACATTGCCAAAAAAGTCCCTGGCTTTGTTCCAGAATTCAGTTGGTTGGCATTGATCGCAGCCATTGTGGTGACAGCCCTGTGGGTGAGCGTTGTTAAGTGGCGCACATCCAGAGCACCAAAAGTGATTTGGCGCGCAGTGGTGATATCTGCAGCTGGTACAACTTTAACCTGGGTATTGCTCATGACGCTCTGGTTACCGACCATCAATTACGCTAAAACATACCGTGATGTGGCACAGCGTTTAGTACGAGTGGTGCCATCTCAATCAGTTTGCATTAACTCGACTCATCTTGGTGATGGACAGTTAGCTTCATTCGTTTACTTCACAAAACTTAAATTCAAAGATGATGTCAATTGTGATCTATGGATCAGCAACCAACCTGGCGAAGCCAGGAAGAAAGCAAAGCAATTGAATAAAAATCTAGAACTGATTTGGGAAGACCGTCGCGTGAGCGATCGTTCTGAACGATTAAGACTGTACAAAGTACTGAGTCATGCTCAGTAATCTCAAGCGAGATATTCCCCGCCTACTCTCCTTAGCTGGTCCATTATTGGTTGGCCAATTGGCTGTGATTGCTTTTGGTGTGATGGATACCGCCATGGTGGCCAGATACTCGACCGATGACTTAGCAGCACTTGCGATGGCAGGATCGATTTTTATCAGCATCTACGTCGGTTTGACGGGGGTTATTTCAGCTCTTGCTCCAATTGCTGGTCAATTATTTGGTGCTAAACGGTTCTCTGAAATTGGCGAAGAAGTTCGTCAAGGCTGGTGGCTATCACTTGGCCTCAGCATTTTTGGCATGTTGATCTTGATGAATCCAGGAGTATTTTTATCAATCGCCAATGCCAGTCCAGAGGTAGAAGCAAAAGCCATTTTGTACTTACAAATTGTTGCTTGGGGTTTGCCAGCCAGCTTAGCGATGCGAGTGTTGGTGGCGTTTCATAACGCCATCTCTAAACCGGCGGTGGTCACCTGGTTACAAATCGGTGGTTTATTTTTAAAAATTCCTCTCAATGCTTGGCTGATTTATGGTGGCTTTGGTGTTGATGCCATGGGTGGTCCGGGTTGTGCGCTAGCCACTGTGATCATCAATTGGCTTTGGTTTTTAACAATGTTGGCAATTGTGTATCGCGGCAAGTTTTATCAAATATTTGGCGTGTATGAAAAGTTCAGCAAACCAAATCTTCACAGAATTGCCACATTGCTCAAATTGGGTTTGCCGATTGGCTTAAGTTACCTGATTGAGGTAACTTCATTTGCTTTCATGGCCCTGTTCATTGCTAAGCTGGGGACTGTTCCATTAGCAGGACATCAAATTGTGGCCAACTTGGGCACGGTTTTATACATGCTGCCTTTGTCATTGTCGATTGCTACATCTACTTTGGTGGCTCAGTCACTGGGTGCGGATAAACCAATTTTAGCCAAAGAAATTGGGTGGTCATCATTGGTCTTCACAACCACAGTGTGTGTGTTGGTGGGGTTATTGGTTTGGATTTTTAGGTATCCCCTACTCGACTTATACGCTCCATCTGCAGATGTTCGATCAATGGCAATACCACTGTTTTTATTCATCGCCTTCTATCAAATCTTTGATGCCCTTCAGGTGACTTCTGCTTTTATTCTAAGAGGCTATCGCGTGGCTTTTTGGCCAATGTGGATTTACGCCCTCTCATTGTGGGGCGTTGGGCTTGGCGGTGGTTATGTATTAGGTTTTAACTTGACAGGGAATGTGCCAGAAATACTACAAGGTGCTCAAGGCTTTTGGTTCGCAAACAGCTTAAGCCTGGCTATTGCTGCAACCTTCTTGATCACTTTATTCAAAAGAACTGCTAGGAGATTTGAGAGAGAGCATCCTCCTGTTGAAGTTTAACTCTCTCCCAATGTTTATTTCAGTTTTAAATCATCAGCAATTGGATGCTTGTTATTTTGGTGCAGACTCAACCGGCTTCTGAATAGAATAGCCCGGGACTTGATGACCTTTTGAGTACATGCACTGCTGATAGGCAATGTCATAACGACGTTGGACTTCTTTAGCTGAATCATTACCGCCAGTAGCACCCATTGCAGCGCCACCCAAAAGACCAACAGCGGCACCAGTACCAACATTTCTAGAGCTACCTCCATCAGCCATGGCGCCTGCTACTGCACCAATGGCGGCACCAATGATGGCTGTTTTTGCCGTGTTTTTGGCCGCCATCTCATCTGCGGTTGTATTTAGTGAATTTTGAGCATAGGTACGGCACTCTTGATCATCTTTTTGGAAGACTTCAAAAGGCTTGCCCGGAGCAGGCATGATGACCAAGCTTGGGCCCACTGGCGTCGATGCGCAACCCACCAATGTGGCAGCAATTAAACCAATGATGCTAAATTTTTTAAAATCACGATGCATATCAATCCTTTATCAAACTAGTGGCGCTTAGATTAGCGCTGACAGTGTCATCATAAACGATGCCCCCACTCCTTTAACGATTGACAAGTGAATAGGATGACATTGAGCATCGCTTGGGCATCGTTACTTATAAAAAAGTATAAAATCAGCATACTTGAATATTTATAACCCAGATGCAGCTACCAAACTTAAAGCCAAAAGTAGTTTTCCTTGCCTCCTTCATCATGGTGGCTGGTTTTTCTGTGCCTGCCTGTGCGATTGATTTGCAGCCGGGTGATGCCACTGCACCACCCCCTGGTTTGCGCACTGTTCAACTCTCTTATTTGAACGCGGAGAGAGTTGGCGCTAGCAATGCAAAAATAGATCAAACCCAATTGCAGTTTCGTTACACGCAAGCTTTTGAACTAAATCAGCAACCCGCATTACTTTATCTGCATACCGGAACTGGTAAAACTGAGCCGACCGGGGCTCTTGCTCCATACCCAGCTGATAACGGCATGATTGATACGACATTCGTCTTTGCCTACTGGCCATATGTTGATAAAGCCTCCAAAACGTATGTGGCAGTTGCTGCTTACCTGATCAGTCCGACTGGAAGCTACTCAAGCAATCGAGCCATCAATATGGGTGAAAATCGCTATCGATGGGCCGGTCAAATTGCCTATCAAACCAGAATTGCTCCGGACTTGGATTGGATGAGTGCCTTCGACACATTGTGGTTCGGGGAAAATGATGCGAGTAAATCTTTAGATCCTAGAGAAGGACTTGGGGTGTTGCAACAGAAAGCCTTGCACAGCGCTCAAACGGGATTTCTCTATCATTTAAATCCGCGCTATAGCCTTGCTGCTGCTTATTTTTATTCTCAAGGTGGTGAAACTGTTTTTAACGATGTCGCAAAAAATAATGAGATCAAATCTCACCGTTACCAGCTTAGTGCTATCAGAAACACATCTTTTGGTCGTTTTACCCTGCAATACGGTCAAGACATCGACAATAACGCTGTGCTTGAAGATAAGCAGCGCATCTTTTTAAGATATACCAAGTTATTCTAGACTTGTGATGCTTGAGATTCAATTATTTCAATCTCAGAAGTCCATCCCAGCCACTTCTCCTCAAGAGAAGCTAATTCATCATTGATCACTTTTAGTTTTTTACCTATCTCTGCAATATCACTTGGAGAAATGGGTTCTAGTAGCTTGGCCTCTAATCCTGTTTTTTCTGATTGAAGTTGCGCCATCGATTTTTCAGCTTGATCAATTTGTTTTTTCAAAGGCTTGGTGCGAGCATTGATTTCTTGACGCTTCGCAGACTCTAATTTTCGTTGTTCGCTGGTTTGGACCACTGGCTTTTTCTCTGGTTCAACAGCAATACTGACAGCGGTTTCAACAACTCCAGAAACAACCTTGGCCTCTTCCACCTTCGCTTCTTCTCTCAGTCTCTTAGACTCTTCAAGCAAGTAGCGTTGGTAATCATCCAAATCACCATCAAATGGTTTGATCTCTCCACGACCAACTAACCAGAATTCATCACAAACGGCTCTAAGCAAAGCGCGATCATGGCTGACCAACATCACGGTGCCTTCAAACTCATTCAAGGCCATTGATAGAGCTTCACGTGTTGCAAGATCTAGATGATTGGTTGGCTCATCCAGCAAAAGCAAGTTAGGTCGCTGCCAAACAATCATGGCCAAAACCAAACGAGCCTTCTCACCGCCACTCATGGTGCCAACAGCTTGCTTGACCATGTCACCAGCAAAATTAAAGGTGCCTAAAAAGTTACGCAAATCTTGCTCACGACCCGATTCAGCCGCATTAGGACCTAAGTCTTTTGCCAAGCGAATCATGTGCTCCAAAGGATTGTCATCAGATCTTAAAACGTCCAGCTCTTGCTGAGCAAAGTAACCAATGTTCAAGCCCTTGCCTTCAGTCACTGTTCCTGAGAGCTGCGGCATGGTTCTGGCAATGGTTTTCACTAGAGTTGATTTACCTTGACCGTTTGCACCTAAGATACCAATCCTCTGACCTGCCAATACTGATTTATTGACATCTTTGATGATGACCTTGTTAACACCATCGACCTGGTATCCAAAGCTTGCCTCACTGATGGCCAACATTGGATTAGGTAAATTTTGAGGTTCTTTGAATTCAAAGGTAAATTCAGCATCAGCCAACACAGGAGCAATTTTTTCCATGCGCTCCAAAGCTTTGACCCTACTTTGAGCTTGCTTGGCTTTACTGGCTTTAGCTTTAAAGCGTGTGATGAACTTTTGTAAGTGGGCAATTTTTTCTTGTTGTTTAGAGAACGATGCTTGCTGTAACTCTAATTGTTGAGCACGCATTAGTTCGAATGAACTATAGTTGCCACCATAACGATTGAGCTTCGCATGATCAATGTGCAATGTGACATTTGTTACTGCATCTAAGAATTCTCGGTCATGAGAAATCACAATCATCGTGCCTGCATAGCGCTTTAACCATGCTTCCAACCAAACCAGAGCATCCAAGTCCAAGTGATTGGTTGGCTCATCGAGTAGCAATAAATCAGATGGGCACATCAAAGCACGCGCTAACTGCAAACGCATGCGCCAACCACCAGAAAAACTGTTCACCGCTTGATCAAGCTCACTGACTTTGAAACCTAAACCTAAAATCAGTGCTTGCGCCCTGGAGGTTGCGTCATGCTCACCAGCATCAGCCAAATCAACGTGGGCATGAGCCATGGCCATACCATCTTCGGCTGCCTCTGCAGCCTCAAGGGCTTGCCTTAATTCGATCAAGCGAGTGTCACCAGCAATCACAAACTCAGTCGCAGACTCTTCAGTTTCTGGCATATTTTGAGCCACTTGGGCCATGCGCCATACTTTAGGAATAGAAAAGTCACCGCCATCTTCATGCAAGGTGCCATTTAACAATGCAAACAGGGTTGATTTGCCAGCGCCATTGCGCCCGACCAAACCAACTTTTTCTCCTGGATTGAGCGTGACAGTTGCTTTATCAAGCAATAACTTGGCGCCACGACGCAGGGATACATTGTTTAAGGTGATCATATTTCAGCAGTCATACCAGCTACTGCTGGATCGTTAATTGATAAATTCATGGTTCACAAGGAATATTGAGTGAATATCCAATGAATTCCGTATTTTAACTGATGACTTCAGCCCAAAGCTAAGATAAATAAGACTTTCAAGCCGCAATGAACTAAAATAGCTACAGTAAGCATTCATAACTGCGCTCTACATTTCTTCTTAAGCAGTTCATTCATTGACCTTCCAAAAATTACTTTTTGCTGAGCACAGGTCATCACTCTATTGGTACCTATGCAATTCAAAGATCTTGGTTTATCTGAACTCATCCTTAAAGCAATTAACGAACATGGCTATACAACGCCAACCCCTATTCAAGCTCAATCAATCCCCGCCATTCTGAATGGCGGAGATTTATTAGCTGCCGCTCAAACTGGCACGGGCAAAACCGCTGGTTTCACATTGCCAGTGTTACAACGTTTATTAACATCCCCCGTCAATCAAACCAGTCGCCGCCGACAAGTGCGCGGTTTGATACTGACGCCGACTCGTGAGCTTGCCGCACAAGTACATGCCTCTGTTCAAACTTATGGCAAATACACGCAGCTTAAATCAGCAGTTATTTTTGGTGGCGTTGGAGCCAATCCACAAATCAAATCGATTCAAGCTGGTTTAGATATTTTGGTAGCAACACCAGGACGTCTTTTAGACCTGATGGGTCAAGGCGCTATATCTTTACAACACGTCGAGATATTGATTCTTGATGAAGCCGACAGAATGTTGGATATGGGCTTTTTACGTGACATCAAAAAAATCCTTGCTGCACTTCCTAAGCAACGTCAGAACTTATTATTTTCCGCCACCTTCTCTACAGAGATCAAAGCGCTTGCCAATGATTTGCTGAACGCACCTTCATTGATTGAAGTGGCGAGAAGCAACAGCACCAATGAAGCAATCACGCAATTGATGCACCCTGTTGACCGTGGTAATAAGCACCCTTTACTAGCCCACCTGATTAAATCAAATGATTGGAAACAAGTATTGGTGTTCACACGCACCAAGCACGGTGCCAACAAACTGGTTCTGCAATTAGAAAACAGTGGTATCAGCGCAATGGCCATCCATGGCAATAAGAGTCAAACCGCCAGAACCAAAGCTCTAGCAGACTTTAAAGCTGGCAAGATCATCTCCTTGGTAGCAACTGATATTGCTGCCAGAGGTATTGATATCGATCAGTTGCCTCACGTGGTCAATTACGACTTACCAAATGTGCCTGAAGATTATGTTCACCGCATTGGTCGAACTGGTAGAGCGGGATCCAATGGTGTTGCTGTGTCATTGGTCTGTATCGATGAGCACGATATGCTGAAAGACATTGAGCGTTTGATCAAACAAAGCTTGCCAAGAGAAGTTGTGCCTGGTTTTGAGCCTGATCCTAATGCAGTAGCCCAACCTATACAACTGAGAAGTCAGCAAGCGCCACAAAGACATGGTCAAGCCAGACACAATGCCGCTTC
>JBDLUD010000063.1:0-7454 GCA_039805465.1 Pseudomonadota bacterium | reverse complement strand
AAAAAAGACCCCGAAGGGTCTTGATTACTTAGCTGCTTAACTACTTGGTTAGCCAGATCACTTTTTACGGCGTTTTTTAACACCTTCTGCAAGTATCTCTAGTACATCAAGAGAGTCATCCCAGCCAATGCAAGCATCAGTGATGCTGGTTGCATACTTGAGCTCTTGAGGGTTGTCTTTGCCTGGAGTGAATTTTTGTGCTCCAGCAAATAGATGACTTTCCACCATCACACCAAATACCTGTTTTGAGCCTTTGGCCAATTGACCAGCAATATCCTTGGCCACTTCAATCTGACGCTCATGCTGTTTGCTTGAGTTGGCATGCGAGCAGTCAACCATCAATGAAGCTGGCAATTTTGCAGCTTCTAGCTCGCTGCAAGATTTGGCCACACTTTCCTCATCATAGTTCGTGGTTTTGCCACCACGAAGAATCACGTGGCAATCGCTATTGCCCTTCGTTTCAACAATGGCAACTTGACCATTTTTATGAACCGACAAAAAGTGGTGTGGGCGGCTGGCTGATTGAATCGCATCCGTGGCAATTTTGATATTGCCATCAGTGCCATTTTTAAAGCCGATTGGAGCTGAAATACCAGAAGCTAATTCACGGTGAATTTGGCTTTCTGTGGTTCTGGCGCCAATCGCACCCCAAGAAATAAGATCGCCGATGTATTGTGGAGAAATCACGTCCAAGAATTCACTGCCAGCAGGCATACCCATGCGGTTGATTTCAATGAGTAGGTGACGAGCGATTCTCAAGCCTTCATCAATGCGATAGCTTTCATCAAGGTATGGATCATTGATCAAACCTTTCCAACCCACTGTTGTGCGAGGCTTTTCAAAATAAACACGCATCACAATTTCTAATTCGCCTTCGTATTTTTTACGTTGCTCTAATAATTTATGAGCGTAAGCAATTGCAGCGCTTGGATCATGAATAGAACATGGGCCAATGATCACCAACAGACGGTCATCTTTGCCATGCATGATGTTGCGAATACTCTTTCTGGTTTTGCTGATCAATTTCTCAACAGATGTTCCCTGAATAGGAAAGAAGCGAATCAGATGCTCTGGCGGTGGTAGCACCGTGATGTTTTGAATGCGTGCGTCATCAGTCTCTGACGTTTTATCAATGCTGGCATACCAGCTGTCTCTTGTGCTGAGAGATTTATCAACCATTTCATTAACTCCTTTTTCTATTGCCGTCATTCTTAAATCTGTAAAAAAAAACCGCCGTTAGTGTCGGCGGTTATTTTGAGTGCTGGAAATTTATGCTTGAATTTCTGCCTCTCGACCGCCGTGGACTGAGAACCAAAAGTAAAAGAAATAAAATTTATTTGCAGACATGGGGTTAATGTAGCACAGTTTTATTTGTTTTAGTGATTAAGCAGTTCCACCAACTGTCATATTGTCAATCCTCAGAGTGGGCTGGCCAACACCAACTGGCACGCTTTGGCCTTCTTTACCGCAAACGCCAATACCGCTATCCAAATCCATGTCATTGCCAATCATGCTGATATCTTTGAGCGACTCAGGACCGTTGCCGATGATGGTGGCTCCTTTGACTGGGTATAAGATTTTTCCGTTTTCAACCCAATAGGCTTCAGACGCTGAAAACACAAACTTACCACTGGTGATGTCCACTTGACCACCACCAAAATTCGCCGCATAGAGGCCTTTTTTAATGCTGCCAATGATCTCTTGCGGATCTTCTTTGCCGCCCAACATATAAGTGTTGGTCATGCGAGGCATTGGTAGGGATGCATAGCTTTCACGTCTGGCATTACCAGTTGTGGGCATCTTCATCAGACGCGCATTCAGGCTGTCTTGTATATAACCTTTAAGAATGCCATCTTCAATCAAAGTCGTGCATTGAGTGGGTGTGCCTTCATCGTCAACAGATAAAGAGCCGCGTCGGCCTGGAATGGTACCGTCATCCACAACGGTGACGCCTTTGGCAGCAACACGTTGACCTATCTTGCCAGAGAAGGCTGATGACCCTTTGCGATTGAAGTCACCTTCAAGGCCATGACCGATTGCTTCATGCAGCAATACTCCTGGCCAGCCTGGACCTAAAACAACGGTCATGGGGCCTGCTGGTGCAGCTCTTGATTCAAGATTGACGAGCGCTGAGCGAACTGCTTCATCGATCCAGTGATCAATCTTATCTTTGACAAAGAAGTGATAATCAAATCTACCGCCACCGCCTGAAGAACCAACTTCACGACGACCATTTTGTTCTGCGATCACAGTGATTGAAATACGCACCAGTGGACGAATATCTGCAGCTAGGACACCGTTTGCCCGAGCGACCAACACAACATCGAATTCGCCAGCAAGACCGGCCATCACTTGCACGATGCGAGGATCTTTGGCTTTGGCCTTGCGTTCAATGTCTTCAAGGATGGCAATTTTTGCTTTCGCATCCAAGCTGTCTAGGGGATTAAAAGATTGATACAGCGCATGCGTGGCAGGTGTTTTCCACTTAGGGCTGATATAAGTGCTTTTTTGTTGAGCGCCAATCACGCGCGTAGCTTCAGCGGCATTTTTTAATGCCAAAGCACTGATTTCGTCAGAGTAAGCAAATGCTGTTTTGTCATGGCTGACTGCGCGAACGCCAACACCTTGATCAATGCTAAAGCTACCTGATTTAACAATGCCTTCCTCAAGACTCCAAGATTCATTGTGAGTTCTTTGAAAATACAAATCAGCATCATCTAATTGGTGGGTGTGCATGTGCGCAAGAGTCTTTTGAAGATCTTGCTCTGAAATACCTGCTGGCGCCAAAAGAATTTCTTTTGCAATATTTAAAGCATCAGCTCGACTGAGGTGAAGGGGATTTTCTAGTGCAAGAATTGAAGTCATTGTTTTCTTTAGATGGTGCGATGTTGTAGTGAAGGTAATTTTGCTCGAATTTCATCAATTCTGCTTTTATCTAAAATACCCAAGGTAAATCCTTCACCTTCTTTTAACTCTGATTGAATATCACCCCAAGGATCGATCAGCATGCTTTGCCCCCAAGTCCTACGACCATTGGTGTGCTGTCCACTTTGAGCGCTGGCCAGAAGATAGGATTGGTTTTCAATGGCCCTGGCTCGAAGGAGGATTTCCCAATGCGCTTTTCCGGTGGTGTGAGTGAAAGCCGCTGAGACAATATGACAATCCACCGGGCCAATTTGCCTATATAACTCAGGGAAGCGGATGTCATAGCAAATGGTGACGCCAAATTTCCAATCAACACCATTCTTTTGAATGCTGAAGCTGCATGGCAATGAACCAGGTTCAATGGTTTTTGACTCTTGATATTCCTCGTTACCTTGTTTAAAGCCAAACAAGTGAATTTTGTCGTATCTGCTGATGATTTCACCAGCAGGGTCAAAAACCAAGCTGGTATTTTTCACTTGATGTTGGTTTTGAGCGCTCAGAGGAATTGTTCCGGCAATCAAGTGAACTTGATGTTGCTTGGCCATCAAGCTCAAAGCATCTTGCAAGCGACCCTGACCAAAATCTTCTTTGATGACCACTTTGTCTTGATCTGTGTGCCCCATCAAACAGAAATACTCTGGCAAGACCATGACATCTGCGCCAGCTTGTTTTGCTGCTTGGATTAATTGATTGGCCGTTTGTAAATTTTCTTCAACAGAATGAGTTGAAGTCATTTGAATTGCGGCAACAGTTAATTGATTGGGATTCATTAACTTGATATTAACTCTGATCTACTTTTTGGTGGGAGTTTGTTGCTTTAGTAAGGATTTGTCCCGAATCTCTTTTAATTGTTTTTCATCCAATGGCTTGCCCTTGTTATCAAGTGCAATGATCTGTGGGTCTGCCCAAGTGCCTTGAACGAGATAATCTAATTGGAATAGCTTGCTGACCTCATCCGCAATCAAATATTGACCGACCATGGTGCTTAAACCAATGATTGGGTTGATGAAAGTGTAGGCCAGGGAAGCAGAGCCTGCATTGAAGTTGGGAACAACCGTCACTCGGATGTCTTGGTTTTCTTGAAGAAGATCTGCTTTGCCAGTTAAGCGAATATTTCCTTGAGGCCCGCGCATGCTCAAATCTTTGATATTGGCAATGCCATTATTGATTGAGCCTGTTGAAGTGATTCTGTCAAAAGGAGTTCCCTTGCTAACAATTGGTTTGAGTACTCCACCAATATCCAGGGTCGCAATTCTGGTTAAACCTTGAAAGCTAAGAACACCCAGTAGTCTTGCAACACCTGGATCCACCTGCAAGATCGTGCCCTTGATTAGATCCAAAGAAAGTTCTGCATTCAAAGATTTGATATCAAAACTGTACGGGGCATTCGCCCAATGAATTTGTCCAACCAACTTTCCAGATCCATCATCAATGGTCTTGGGAAAACCCAGTTTAGATAAAAGTTTGCCAGCATTGTTGATGTCTAAATCAAAATTCAATTCTGTTTTGCCGGCATTCAATTGCTTGGCTTCTTTTGGAAGGGTCCATTTGCCAGTTGCATTGATTTGGGCGTCAGCCGTCTTTAAAGATAACTTTTCAATTTTCCAGTCATTTTTATCATTGCTGGCAATTAGCTCCATTTGCCCATAAGACTTATTGTTAAAAATAAGTTCATCAGATTGAATATCTAAAGCTGGAATTTTTTGAATGCGTTTGTTCACACTCTTGGTGACCGTATCACCTGACTCAGCATTCTCAATCACCAGCTGCTGCAAGCGTGCAGTTAGCTTTCCTTGAGGGAAGCCTACTCGGGCTGACTTCCATTGCACCAGGCCTTTGGCAACCGGTGACTGAATGCTGGCATGCCACTGCTCTTTATCGTGTGTGGCTTGCAAGGAGACATCTTTGAATGACTTATCAGCCAGCTTTAGGTTTTTAATGTTTGCTGAAATGGTATCAATATCAAAATCTGAGCTTGACGTGGCTGAACTCAATGAAGCATTGGTGCTTGGCTGTTTTGGCGATTCAGGAAAGTTTTTATCAAGCCATGTCTGCCAAACTGATACGTCTAGCTGATCTAAAACTATCGTGCTTGAAAAACCTTTTTGGGGTACATAACCAGCTGCGTTGATGCCAACACCAAGACGTAATTTTTGCTTGTCACCAAAAATAAACTTTGCGTCAATGAGTTTGCCCACTTTGAGCTGACCTGAGGTGGGTTTGTCTGAACTTTCACTTAAATTATTTATGGCGAATTGCCCTGCCAAGGATTGGCCTGATTTTTTATTGAATGGGGCGGGGAATTGAGAGTTCAGTTGATCAAGCTTTAGACCTAAATCTAATTGATAGCCTTTTGCGCGAATGGCGAGTTTGCCATCATAAGTAACCAAGCCATTTAGCTGTGCTTGGATTTTCTTGATTTCAGATGAGTCTGAAGTATTCAGCGCCTGGATCAATTGATTGATATCAATTTTGCCAGACACTTTCATGTCTGACGACGATTGCCACGGCAGTTTGCTGGCGTTATCAATCAAAATTTCTCCGCCCAGTAATTGAGCTCTTAAGTTTCGACCAAGGATGTTTTCTTCAGAAAATAAGATGTCACCTGTTATTTCTTGCACATCGAGTTTTTGATTGATTCTGGCTTGATTTCGTTCAAGCTTCACTTCACCTTGCAGCTTGGTTTGCTTGGTGTCATTGATGGGCATATCAATATTGATTTTTAATTGAGCATTGCCCGCAATCTCAATTTTTTGACTGATTGCTTCAATGCTTTTTCCTGAGGGGCTGTCAACGTAGTACTTGAGCAACTCTTGACTTGAACCTTTGGCCACGCCATTAATTTTTAATTTTGCAGTGCTGCTAACAATGTCATCGACAACCCCTTGAATATCGCTTAATTGAACGCTTTCAAACGAAGCACTTTTTAAATCAAGTAAAAGTTTTGGGCCTTTGAATGAAACAGTGCCATGCACATCTGAAAAGTCTGACCATTGCCCTTGTTTTTTATCTGAGGTAGGTGCTGGCGAGTATTGAACTTGTTCAATCGGTAGGTTGACCTCAAAAATACCAGGAAACTTGGTGTTAAATGGGATGTGCAGTGGGTCTCCGTGAATATGGATTTGGCCATTGCGAATGCGACCCTCTTTAAGGGCTGCATTCAAGTAAGTTCTTGCACTCTTAGACATCGCTAAGGGGAAGTATCTGGTCAAGTTCTTAACAGATGCTTCTTGAATATCTGCTTTGATATAGAGGTCAGCCGGTGTTTTAGCGGTCTTTGCTTTGTAATTGGCATCAAAACTTAAATTGACAGAATCATTTTGTAGCTTGAGCTTGCTGATTTGATATTCGGTGCCACTGTCTTTTTTCAGCCATTTAACTTTGCCCTTGATCAGATCGAGTGCAAGGTTATCGTTCTCTAAAATTTGGGGAAGAGTGATGAATGTGTCTTCGCTATCAAGGGTGAGCTCGCCACCAAGCTCGGTTGCGTAGAGTCTGCCCGATAAGTTGGCTATTGAAAGGTGACCTTTTTGCTCTGGTTTGAGATAGGTATTTTCAAAATCAAATGAAAGTTTGTAGTGAGATTGATTGAAGCCTGGAATTTTTATATTGAACGGTAGCTTGCTTGCCTCTGCATGCCAATTGGCATCCAAATTTTTCAACATCCCTGACGGTTGATATTCTTTGATGAATGCAGAGATGTCTTTGGGCAGTGGAAATTGCTTCGCCAGTTGTTCAACAAGGTTGATGTCGATTTCATCAGCTTTCACTCCCGCATGAGTGATGGCATCAATATTAACTGCCATATCCCAGTAAATGCTGATGCCATTTAATTCTTTGGATGAAGACTTTTCAGTCACTTGCCATTTGAGCAATGGCGCGCTGACAGACATTTTCTTGCCAGAGGTTGTTTGCTTTAGTTCTGCATCAACTCTTGCAATCTTGAGTGGGGCGCCTAAGCGTGGCCATTCAATATGAAGATTTTGTGCTGCCAGTTTTGTTAGGCCACCATCTAATGCGCCATGGTCAATATAGGTATTTCCTTGAGAGTTAACCTGACCAGAAATAACATTCACGGGGCTGTCAAATAATTGATTGATCCTGGCGAGGTTCAGCTCATTGATTTGCCATTCAAGTCTACCTATCCAGTCTTTCCAATTGCCTGCGTTACCGAAAAGGCTGTGTCTGAAATCAGCTTTGATGGATGCGGTATCGGTGTTCCATGGCGTCTTGAGGTTTAAATCAATGGCGTGTTTGAACAAGGAATTTTTTAATCTAAGAGATTCAATGTCTATTGAATATTGGGTGCTTTGAAAGCGTTGATCCAACCAATTAATTTTGGCGTTTTTAACTTCAAGACTGTCTTGTTCAAACAACCAATTGCCAAATTTATAACCAGCTGTTGATTGATCTAACTTGATACCTGCAATATTCCAGTTGCCTTTTGAATCACGCTGTATCTGAATCAAGGCATCATCAAAACTCAGGTCATGAAAGTGAGGCTCTAATTTCCACAGAGTTTCCCAGGA
>JBDLUD010000062.1:0-7462 GCA_039805465.1 Pseudomonadota bacterium | reverse complement strand
ACCCTGATGCCGGTAAAACAACCCTGACAGAGAAGCTTTTGATGTTCTCTGGTGCCATCCAATTGGCAGGAACTGTTAAAGCTCGTAAAAGCGGTCGACATGCCACTTCTGACTGGATGGAAATCGAAAAGCAGCGCGGTATTTCTGTGGCCAGCTCGGTGATGCAGTTTGAATACCGTGACCATGTGGTCAATCTCTTAGATACCCCAGGTCACCAAGATTTCTCTGAAGACACTTATCGTGTATTAACCGCTGTGGATTCCGCCTTGATGGTGATTGATGCTGCCAAGGGTGTTGAAGAGCAAACCATCAAATTATTGAATGTTTGCCGCATGAGAAACACCCCCATCATCACTTTTGTGAACAAGATGGACCGTGAAACCAGAGATCCTATGGAGTTACTGGATGAGCTCGAATCTGTTTTGAAGATCGAGTGTGCCCCAGTGACCTGGCCAATTGGTATGGGTAAAAATTTCCGCGGTGTGTATCACTTGATCAATGATGAAATTCTTTTATTTGCTGCAGGCAATGATCGCGCTGATCAAGAGTTTCAGGTGATGAAGGGTATTGATAACCCGAAGCTTCATGAGATGTTCCCTGATGAAATGGCACAACTCAAAATGGAAGTGGAGTTGGTGCAAGGTGCATCCCATCCATTTGACTTAGAGCGTTTCTTGGGTGGTTTACAGACCCCCGTCTTTTTTGGTTCAGCCATCAATAACTTTGGTGTGCGAGAGATCCTCAACGCTCTTTTAGATTGGGCGCCAGGCCCCAGAGAGCGCAACGCAACCGTCAGATCGGTTGATCCAAGAGAAGACAAATTCAGCGGTTTTGTGTTCAAGATTCAGGCCAATATGGATCCAGCCCATCGAGACCGCATTGCATTCTTGCGCGTTTGCTCCGGTAAGTTTGAACGCGGCATGAAGATCAACCATTTGCGCATCAACCGCGATGTCAAAGTATCAAACGTGGTGACATTCATGGCGTCTAGTCGTGAGCAAGTGGAAGAAGCCTATGCTGGCGACATCATTGGTTTACCCAACCACGGCAACATGCAAATTGGTGATAGCTTTTCTGAAGGTGAAGCCTTGCAGTACACCGGCATTCCATACTTTGCGCCAGACTTTTTCAGAATTGCCCGCATTCGCAACCCAATGAAAATCAAGCAGCTTCAAAAAGGTCTTCAACAGTTGGGCGAAGAGGGTGCTGTGCAAGTATTCAGACCCTTGAATAGTAGTGATTTGATTCTTGGTGCTGTGGGTGCTTTGCAGTTTGAAGTGGTTGCCAGCCGTTTAATGAACGAATATGGCGTTGATGCTGTTTTTGATACAGCCAGCATCAACTGCGCTCGTTGGGTGACTTGTGAAGATAAAAAAATGATGAGTGATTTCCAGAACTCATCAGCCGGCCATCAGTTGGCTTTAGATGCTGCAGATAATTTGGCTTATTTGGCCAACTCTGCGGTTAATTTGAGGGTCACTCAAGAGCGTTGGCCTCAAATTGTCTTTCATGAGACCAGAGAGCATGCCAGCAAGCTTTCTTGATGGATCCCCAATAATCACATCAGCACACAATAATTATTCAAGTTACCATTGAGCATGACTAAAACACCTGCCACCGATTCTTTGCCTGTCGTCATCATTGGCGCCGGTTTAGCAGGCTTAACGGTCGCACTTGAGCTGGCCGAGACACATCAGGTCATCATCATGGCCAAACGAGGCTTGTCTGAATCAGCCACTGCTTGGGCACAGGGTGGCATTGTTGGTGTTTTAGATCAGCAAGACAGCGTGGATGCTCATGTGAAAGATACGGTCGAGGCTGGCGCTGGTTTGGTGGTTGAATCCACAGCAAGATACATTGCTGAGAGAAGTGCTGATGCAATTGATTGGTTGGTTGAACAAGGCGTTCCTTTTACAACCGATCCACAAGGCCCTAAAGGCCTTCATTTGACCCGAGAGGGTGGTCATAGTCATCGTCGCATTGCTCACGCCGCAGATGCCACAGGTAAAGCGATTCATGAAGTCTTGTTGGACAAAGCCAAAGCTCACCCAAATATTCAATTATTAGAACGCTGGATGGCTTTGGACTTGATCACCAATCGACATCTTAAAAATAAACAATTAAAAAAATCTGAGCGTTGTTACGGTGTGTACGCCCTGAACATCGCCACTGGAAAAATTGACGCAATTCCGGCGTCTGCTGTGGTTTTGGCCACGGGCGGCGTTGGTAAAGTTTATCGTTACACCAGCAACCCAGAAACAGCGACGGGTGATGGTATTGCCATGGCTTGGCGTGCGGGCTGTCGCGTGGGCAACATGGAGTTTGTGCAATTCCATCCAACTTGTTTGTATCACCCACAAGACAGAACCTTTTTGATCACTGAGGCTCTGCGAGGTGAAGGGGCTCAGTTAAAACTTCCAGACGGTAGTCGTTTCATGCCCAACCATGACGAGCGTGCTGAACTTGCACCAAGAGACATTGTGGCTCGTGCGATTGACTTTGAAATGAAGCGCTTGGGCTTGGATTATGTGTTGTTGGATGCCACTCATTTGGGTGAGGCGTTTCTCAAAGAGCATTTCCCAACCATCTACGCGCGTTGCGCTGCATTGGGCATTGATATTGCCAAGCAAGCCATTCCGGTTGTTCCTGCAGCGCATTACACCTGCGGTGGGGTTGTCACTGACTTAGAAGGTAAAACTGATTTACCGGGCTTATACGCAGTGGGTGAGGCCACTTACACAGGATTGCATGGCGCCAATCGTCTTGCAAGTAATTCTTTATTGGAATGCGTGGTGATTGGCAAGTCAGCCGCAGCAGAAATCAAGCGGCACCCTCTTAAAGAAGTCCCTGAAATTCCAGATTGGGATGAGAGTCGAGTCGAAGATGCCGATGAAACAGTGGTCATTGCCCATAACTGGGATGAGTTGCGCCTTTTGATGTGGAACTATGTCGGCATCGTTAGAACCAACCGTCGACTAGAAAGAGCTTTACATCGCATTGAATTACTTCAAAGTGAAGTTCAAGAGTATTACGCTAACTTCAGAGTGACCCGAGATTTATTAGAACTGAGAAATCTACTGAGTTGCGCTGAACTGATCGTGCGTTCTGCACTGATGCGCAAAGAAAGTCGTGGTTTGCATTACAGCCGCGATTACCCGCAAAGCTGGACTGTTTCTTATCCAACCATCCTCACACCCATCAATCGACAGTAGAATTTTTTAAGAACGCTTGCTACTAAAGCTACTGAATTCTCAATGAGAAGTCGACAGCGATCACATCTTTGGTTAATTTACCAATAGAGATACGATCAACACCCGTCGCAGCGATTGCTTTCAATTGATCAAGACCGACGCCGCCAGAGGCTTCGAGCAAAGCAGCACCTTTTGTGAATGAGACTGCTTCACGCATTTGCTCAAGACTGAAGTTATCAATCAAAATATTTTTTGCGCCTGCTGCTAGAGCTTCTTGAAGTTCTGCCATATTTTCAACTTCAATTTGAATCTCCACACCTGAGTTCAATGCATGGGCCGCTTTCATAGCAGCACTGACACCGCCGGCTGCAGCGATGTGATTCTCTTTGATCAAAATGCCATGCCATAAAGCCAAGCGTTGATTTTTGCCGCCACCCACAGTCACAGCATATTTTTGAGCTTGGCGTAAGCCCGGAATTGTTTTCCTGGTGTCCAGCACGGCGCAACCATGACTGTTGGGGCTTGCACCCTCAATGGCTTTCACATGCTGTCTGGTGATTGAAGCTGTCCAAGATAATGTTTGGAGAAAATTAATGGCTGGGCGCTCTGCCGATAAAAGGGCTCTTGGTTTGGCAGTGATTTCGCAAACAGTGGTGTCAGCTGTCATCAAATCACCCTCTGCGTATTTCCAGGTAATTGTGGCTGAGTGATCAAGCTTTTTCAAACAACCTTCAAACCAAGCTCTACCGCACAGAACCGCTTCTTGACGAACAATCAAATTGGCGTGAACGAGCCCAGACTCCGGCACCAGCATCGCTGTCCAATCACCTGTGCCGATGTCTTCAAGAAGAGCATCATTGATATTGCGTTCGCGAGCTTGTTCCAGTGATTCGTTGTGATCAAACATACATGTATCTTTTAAAAAGATGAATCAATAATAGATTCGGTAAAAATACTAAAAAAAGTTAAAAGCTAATTAGGCTGCGCCGATATTTTTAACAAAGCCATGCTGTGCTTTTGCCAATAGTTCAGGATGGTCACTGGTAAACGACAACATTTTTTCAATACAAATTTGCGCATCAGATCGGATGCTCTCATCAATCAAGATTTCTCCAGATTGATTTGTTAAGCAATTAAGAATCCCCTCAAGGCCATTCATGGCCATCCACGGGCAATGAGCACAACTTTTACATGTGGCACTGTTGCCAGCAGTAGGGGCCTCGATCAAGATTTTTTCTGGGGCTAATTGGCGCATCCGATGTAGGATGCCTTTGTCTGTAGCAACAATGTATTCTTTGGCACTGCCTTCAACCACTGCTTTGATCATGGCAGAAGTTGATCCAACCACATCCGCCAAATCAACCACGTGGGCTGGCGATTCTGGATGAACCAAAATCATGGCGTCTGGATGTTTCTTTTTAAGAGTTTCAAGCTCGATCGCTTTGAACTCATCATGCACGATGCAATGACCTTCCCAAAGCAACATATCTGCTCCAGTTTGATCTTGTATGTAGCGACCCAAGTGACGATCCGGGGCCCACAGAATTTTTTTACCTTGTTGGTGGAGTTCGTGAACAATGGCTAAAGCGCAAGAGCTGGTCACCATCCAGTCGGCCCTGGCTTTCACGGCTGCACTTGTATTTGCATACACCACCACCTCGCGGTCAGGATGCGCATCGCAGAACTGATTGAAGTCTTCTGCAGGGCAACCCAAGTCAAGAGAGCAGGTGGCGTCTAAATCTGGCATTAACACTGTTTTTTCAGGGCTCAAAATCTTCGCGCTTTCACCCATGAACTTCACGCCTGCCACGATCAACTTTTTTGCTGAGTGGTTTTTTCCAAAACGTGCCATTTCTAATGAGTCAGCAACAAAGCCACCCGTATCCCAAGCAAGGTCTTGGATAGCGCCATCAACGTAGTAATGTGCAATCAAAACAGCGTCTTGCTTGATCAGCTCAGACTTAATCTTTTGAATAATTTGCGCTTTTTCTTCCCCGGGTAATGCTCTAGGAACTTTGGCCCATGCTTGAGCAATACAAGTGATGCCAGAGCCATCCTGTTTTGGGTAATCGAATAATTCTTTGTTCATGTATGAATATTAAGGCAATTTTCTGAAGCGAGCCTGAAAGTGGCAGTTTCAAGCTCTCAAAAACAGTCTGTTGGTATAAAAACATTTAGAATGAAGACATAACGGAGATAAACATGTTTGGCAAACGTAAAACATCAATTTTGCTGCCTACCAACGAGCGTTTTGATACTTTGATTGGTAAAACCTCAGAAATCTATGGCCGCATGGTCGTAGGTGAGAGTCTGCGCATCGATGGCAAGGTGGTGGGTAATATTGAAAGTGAAGAGAATTCAAAAGTCACGGTCGCCGTTGGTGAAGATGGCGAAGTGGTGGGTGATATTTTTGCCTACCGAGTCATGATTGCTGGCAAAGTAGAAGGCAATATCTATGCTACTGAGCGTGTGGAGTTCCATCAAACTGCTCAAGTGCGTGGTGATGTGACTTATGGCTCGATCGGTATTGAGCACGGTGCTCGTGTGATTGGCTTGGTGATCCAAGGTGTCGATAAAAAATCAGCCAATCAAGCATCAGATGTGATTCGTGCGGTACAAGAAAGACGCTAATAGACTAAAGATTTCACTCAGCGTTTCATAAAGACCCAAATAAAAAAGCTCACTGATGTGAGCTTTTTTGCTTCTTGTATTTCAAATCACTTGCGCTTTAAATCGCCCTTGATTGTGCCGCCTCGTTGAATCGTGATGCTTGAGTAGCTCAAGGCACCATCAACCGTGGCACGACCACCAATCACAACATCACGGCAGCTCACTGTTCCAGAAAGCTTGCCCTTGACGTTGATGCTGTCAGCAGTGACTGTGCCGTCCACATAACCGCTAGAACCAATCAATAAAGTTTGAACTGACAGGTTGCCTTTGAATGTGCCGTCCACTGTGATTGAGCCACCTGACTTCATGTCGCCTGTGAACTCAAAGCCTTCACTGATGATTGATGGCTTTAGAGAGGCGCTTGAACTTTGAGTTGCAGATTCAAAATTTTCATTCTCTTCCACCACTTCATTTGAAGTTGGCTCTTCTGATGAAAATTCAGAGTTTTCGTCTTCTGTTCTTTTACCAAACATATTCATTCCCCAAAAACTTTTTAAGAGGCGCTATTGCCATTGGCTGATTTCAAGAGATTACCTTGTAAATCACCACCTTTTTCAATCTCAATTTCAGCGTATTGAACTGTGCCAATCACTTTGCCTGTAGAGCGAATAAACAAAGACTTGTTGGCAGTGAGGTTGTCATGGATTTCACCACGAACATCGACCACGTCAGCAGTTACTTTGCCTTTGAGAACGCCGGTGCTACCAACTAAAATTTCGCGAGCAGTGAGTTCACCCTCGATCGTTCCTGAAATAGAAGCAATGTCAGGAACAACAAAATTGCCAGTTAATTTAACGCCTTCGCCCACAGTTAAGCAGCCATTTTGATTGTTATCAGCCATAAAAACCCCTAAAAATTTGATTTAATCATCATACCTGCTAAATTTTACAGCGGATAGCCATTCATCAAGGTAGAATCCGCACCCGGAGGGAAAATTATGCAAAGAGTGATGTTGCGTGCCAAATTACACCGTGTAACGGTGACTGAGGCCGATTTAGAGTACGAAGGTTCATGTGGTATTGATGAAGATCTATTAGATGCGGCTGATATGCGGGAGTTCGAGCGTATTGAGCTATATAACATCAATAATGGCGAGCGCTTCTCAACCTACATCATCAAGGCGGCCCGCGGTTCAGGTGTCATCTCTTTGAATGGCGCAGCTGCTCGTAAGGCCCACGTGGGTGACTTATTGATCATTTGTACTTATGGCCCAATGTCTGAGTCAGATGCAAAAACATTCATACCCAAAGTTATCTTGGTTGATGACAAGAACAAAATCAAAGAAATTAAGAAAATCACCCTTTAATGGTTTGGGTGATGAAAAGTAAAAAGGCAGCCAAGGCTGCCTTTTTTGTTTGCTGTATTTGCTGATTTTTGAGCTGATTTTAAAAAGGCATCTTTACATCTGATTTGATACCTAGGAATACTTGCTTAAATTCAGCTTGGATTCTTTCAATCGCTGCCTGACTGTCAGCCTCAAAGCGCATCACCACGATTGGGGTGGTGTTGGATGGGCGAGCCAAACCAAAACCATCGGCGTACTCAACTCTCACACCATCAATGGTGTTGATTGATTCTGAGCTTGGGAACAATGTATTTGT
>JBDLUD010000061.1:0-7518 GCA_039805465.1 Pseudomonadota bacterium | reverse complement strand
CAGATTTTGGTGGTGGGAGGTAGCTTGGGTGCTGCCGCTTTGAATGAAGTTGTGCCAGAGGCCCTTGCAAAAATCCCAGCTGAATCCAGGCCATCAGTGATCCATCAAGCAGGTGAGAAGCACCTGGATCAATTGCGTCAAAAATACGCCAGCTTGGATGTGGAAGCGGAAGTTGTGCCATTCATTGATGACATGGTCACTGCCTACGCCCATGCAGATTTGGTGATTTGCCGAGCAGGTGCGATGACTGTGGCAGAAATTTCAGCGGTTGGGGTGGCCTCTTATCTGGTGCCTTTCCCATTCGCTGTGGATGATCATCAAACTTCCAATGCAAAATTTCTTTCAGACGCAGGTGCTGCTGTGTTGATGCCACAAGTTGATATGACAGTCACTTCATTGGCTGCTTATTTACAAACAGTTGATCGCACAGAGTTATCAAAAATGGCTGAACGAGCTTTGAGTCAGGCCAAGCCAAATGCAACCAAAGATGTTGCAGAAATTTGTCAAATGTTATCTAAGAGAGCGGTTCAGCCATGAAGCACATTCTTCATCAAATTCATTTTGTAGGCATTGGTGGTGCTGGCATGAGCGGTATTGCCGAAGTGTTGCTCAATCTTGGTTACAAGGTGAGTGGTTCAGATATGGCTGAAAGTGCAACCACCAAACGTTTGCGCGAGTGTGGTGCTGACATCAGCATTGGTCATCATGCTAAGAATGTGGGTAGTGCCGAGGCAGTGGTTATTTCAACAGCTGTTACTGGAGATAACCCAGAAGTCTTAGCTGCACGTGCGGCTCGTATTCCAATTGTGCCAAGGGCTGTGATGCTTGGTGAGTTGATGCGCTTAAAGCAAGGTATTGCCATTGCAGGTACTCATGGCAAAACAACCACGACCAGTTTGTTAGCGTCTGTCTTGGCTGAGGGCGGTTTGGATCCAACGTTTGTGATTGGCGGCAAGTTAACGTCTGCTGGTGCAAATGCACGCTTGGGCACGGGTGATTTTATTGTGGCTGAAGCTGATGAATCAGACGCATCCTTTTTGAACTTGTTGCCGGTGATTGAAGTGATCACCAACATTGATGCTGATCACATGGACACCTATCAGCACGATATGGCCAAGTTAAAGCAAGCCTTTGTGCAATTCACGCAACGCATGCCTTTTTATGGCATTGCTGTGCTGTGTGTCGATGATCAAAACGTGCGCGATATTTTGCCGTTTGTCTCTCAACCGATTCTTGGCTATGGCCTCTCTGAAGATGCGGATGTGCGCGCCATTGATGTTGTGGCAGATGGCCCTCAAATGCATTTCACGGCCTTGCGCCATACCGTGCGTCGTCATGGTGATACACCAGGACCACTGAAGGTCACTTTGAATTTACCTGGCTTACACAATGTGCGTAATGCGCTGGCAGCCATCGCGATTGCCACCGAGTTGGGAGTGAGTGATGCGGCGATTGTTAAAGCTCTTAAGGAGTTCCACGGTGTTGGTCGTCGATTCCAACGGTATGGAGAAGTGAAGTTACCTCAAGGTGGAACATGCACAGTCATTGATGATTATGGTCACCATCCAGTAGAAATGGCAGCAACACTATCTGCAACAAGAGGTGCATTCCCAGGTCGTCGATTATTGCTGGCATTCCAACCACATCGCTTCACCAGAACACGTGATTGCTTTGGTGAATTTGTGAGAGTTCTACAAGGTTTTGATGCTTTGGCTTTGACAGAAGTTTATCCAGCAGGTGAGGCTCGAATTGCGGGCGCTGATGGCGAAAGCTTGATCAAAGCTTTGGCCAAAGCCAAAGAGTCTGATCGATTACTGGATGTTGCCAGCACGAAGTTTGCAAAAGATGTGAATGATTTACCAGATTTGGTGATGAGTATGGCGCGTGATGGCGATGTGGTGATCACCATGGGTGCGGGCTCTATCTCTGCTGTTCCCGGAAAGTTGGCGGGAGGCGCAAATGCCTAATCTGATGAATTGGAGCGAAACAGTCCAAAAAGATTTGGCGCAAGTGAATGTTGCTGCATTGGGCAAGGTCGGTGTATTGCTTGGTGGTAAATCTGGTGAAAGAGATATTTCTTTGATGTCTGGCAAAGGTGTTTTAGATGCTTTGATGTCAAAGGGTGTGAATGCTCATGCGTTTGACCCAGGCCAACAAGCAATCACAGAGTTGGCAGCGCAAAAATTTGATCGGGTGTTTATTGCTCTACATGGCCGCTATGGCGAAGACGGCACGATGCAAGGTCTCTTGGAGCAAATGAACTTACCTTATACGGGCAGTGGCGTTTTGGCTTCTGCACTGGCAATTGATAAGCAAGCCACCAAGCGTTTGTGGTCCAGTTTTAATTTGGCCACGCCTCGGTTTGCGATGTTGAATGCCAACAGTGATTGGCAAAAAATTGTGCAAGATCTTGGTTTGCCAATCATTGTTAAGCCAGCCAGAGAAGGTTCATCGCTTGGTTTGAGCAAGGTCACAAAGCTTGAAGATTTACCAGCAGCCTATGCATTGGCGGCGAAGCTTGATCGTGATGTGATGGCTGAGCAATGCATCATCGGTGAAGAGTTAACTTGTCCGATCGTGGGTGACGGCGAGAATGCGCGAGCATTGCCTGTCATCAGAATTGTGGCTCCAGACTCTAATTACGATTATCACAATAAATATTTTTCAGACGACACCAAGTATTTATGCCCTACAGGTTTAGATCTAACACTTGAGGCAAAAGTACAAGAGCTTGCTTTGAGCGCCTACCGCGCATTGGGCTGTAAAGGTTGGGGTCGAGCAGATGTGATGATTGATCGTGAGACCAATCAACCTTATTTGCTAGAAATGAATACCGCACCTGGTATGACAGGGCACTCATTGGTGCCAATGGCTGCAAAAGCCGCTGGGGTTGAATACGCTGATTTGGTCTTGTGGTTATTGAGCAAGGCAGGTGTTCATTCATGAAATTCCTGCGCATCTTCTTCGGTTTTTTAGGTTCAATGAGTGCCATCGTGTTTGGCCCAATTTGGAACCACGCCAAGATCATGCGTGTGATGGCTAATTCATTGTTGTTGATTGCCTTGTTGGTGTCATGCGGATGGCTTCTATTTTGGTTGGGGCAAAAACCAGCATTCACGTTGAATCATTTAACGGTTGAATCATTGAATGGCCGTGAACTCAAGCATGTGAATTTGCCGACCATTAAAACTCGTGCCTTAGATCAAGTGAAGGGGAATTTCTTCACGATTCGTTTGGATCAAGCCAGACAAGCTTTTGAAACCATGCCTTGGGTTCGTCGTGCAAGTGTTCGTCGTGAATGGCCGAACGGCATTGTGGTGGCTATTGAAGAACATCAGGCTTTGGGAGTTTGGACTGGTGAAACACCACGTCTGATCAATACCTATGGTGAAGTATTTGTGGCAAATATGGCTGAAGCAGAGGATGGATCTTCATTGTTGAGATTCAGCGGTCCTGAAGGTAGTAATAAAGATGTCTTCAGAAAATACCAGCAGTTGAATCTTTGGTTTGAGCCATGGCAAACAAGTGTCAAAAGTATTGAACTTTCGTCTCGCTATGCCTGGAGAGTGAAATTAAGTAATAACTTGAATATTGAATTGGGTCGAGAGCTTGATGAGCGTGATTCAAAACAAATTCAATTAAGTGTTGAGCGTTTGATTAAAAGTTGGCCTCATGTTCAAGAGAAATGGGGTCAGCGAGTGGATTCAATTGACCTTCGTTATGCCAATGGCTATGCCATCAATATAGGAAAAAAACTGTGAGCGTTATCAGCAAAGATACCAAAGATTTAATTGTTGGATTGGATATTGGCACATCCAAAGTGGTTGCTTTGGTGGCGGAGTTAAATCCTGATGGCCAATTCAATGTGGTGGGCTTGGGTCAAGTGAGCTCTAAAGGATTAAAAAAGGGTGTGGTCGTCAATATTGAAGCGACAGTACAGTCTATTCAAAAAGCGCTTGAAGAAGCTGAAGTGATGGCTGATCGTCGCATTGCTCAAGTATTCACAGGCATTGCTGGTAATCACATTCATAGCTTTAATTCAACCGGCATGGTTGCCATTCGTGACAAAGAAGTATCAGCTGGTGATGTTGAGCGAGTGATTGAGACAGCCAAGGCGATCAACATTCCAACGGATCAACAAATTCTGCACATCCTTACTCAAGAATTCATCATTGATGGACAAGAAGATGTGCGCGAACCGATTGGTATGAGCGGTATTCGCCTCGAAGTCAAAGTGCACATTGTGACCGGTGCTGTGAGTGCTGCGCAGAACATTGTGAAGTGTGTGCGCCGTTGTGGCTTAGAAGTGAATGATCTTATTTTGCAGCCCTTGGCTTCAAGCGTTGCTGTTTTAACTGAAGATGAAAAAGAATTGGGTGTCGTGTTAGTGGATATTGGTGGCGGTACAACTGATATTGCGATTTTCAGTCAGGGCGCCATTCGTCACACCGCAGTGATTCCAATTGCTGGCGATCAAATCACCAATGACATTGCCATGGCTTTGCGCACTCCAACCATCGATGCGGAAGATCTCAAAATTCATTTTGGCATTGCTCTTCAAAGCATGGCCAATCCCAATGAAACCATTGAAGTTCCGGGTGTTGGTGATCGTGAAGCTCGTTCGATGTCTCGTCAAGCATTGGCCGCTGTGATTGAGCCACGTGTTGAAGAGTTATTGAGTTTGGTTCGTCAAGTGGTGCGCGAATCAGGCATGGAAGATTTGGTTTCCTCAGGAGTTGTTTTGACTGGGGGCACGTCTTTGATGCCAGGAGTGGTTGAGCTAGCAGAAGAGGTCTTTGCTAAACCAGCGCGCGTTGGCTTCCCTGAGTACAAAGGCCATTTGAGTGAAATTTTAAGAAGTCCACGTTATTCAACAGGCTTGGGTTTGTTGATGGAAGGACGTGTGCAATTGGTGCGTGGGCGCCGAATTGCTCAATCAGGAACAGTGCAAAACATTGTGGCGCGCATGCGCGAATGGTTCATGGGAAATTTTTAAGAATCAAACAGTTTTGAAAGATTTTTTAGTTTTATTTTTGTCGTCGTCAACCGTAGTTATAAGGAGGTAGTATGGAATTTGAAATGTTAGATGCAGAACCGGCGGGTAAGACCATTATCAAGGTGGTCGGTGTGGGCGGTGCAGGCGGTAACGCTGTACAGCACATGATTCGTCGCGGTGTACAAGGTGTTGAGTTCATTTGCATGAACACAGATGCAGGTGCACTTCAACGTTCTAAAGCAAGCGTCAATATTCAGTTGGGTGCAACAGGTTTGGGTGCAGGTGCTAAACCAGAAGTGGGCGCATCTTCTGCAATTGAAGCCAAGGCACGCATTGCTGATGCATTGCAAGGTGCGCACATGGTATTTATCACTGCTGGTATGGGTGGTGGTACAGGTACGGGTGCAGGTCCAATCGTCGCTCAAGTTGCCAAAGAAATGGGTATCTTAACTGTTGGCGTGATCAGCAAGCCATTTGATTTTGAAGGTGCAAAGCGTGGCAAAGTGGCTGAAGCTGGTGCTCATGAAATTGAAAGCTATGTGGATTCATTGATTGTTGTTCTTAATGAAAAACTATTTGAAGTCATGGGTGAAGATGCTGAGATGGACAAGGCCTTCGGTTGTGCTGATGATGTATTGCACAACGCGGTTGCTGGTATTGCTGAAATCATCAACGAGCAAGGTTTGATCAACGTTGACTTTGAAGACGTTAAAACAGTGATGAGTGAGCAAGGTAAAGCCATGATGGGAACGGCCACTGTTTCTGGTATGGATCGTGCTCGCTTAGCTGCTGAAGCAGCTGTTGCCTCACCATTGCTTGAAGGTGTTGATTTGTCGGGTGCACGTGGTGTGTTGGTGAATATCACAGCAAGTCGTTCATTGAAGTTATCAGAAACTCGTGAAGTGATGGGCGCTATTCGTGGCTATGCTGCTGAAGATGCAACTGTGATCTTTGGTACTGTTTACGATGAAAGCTTGGGTGATGCATTGCGTGTCACGGTGGTAGCAACTGGTTTGAATGGTGGCAAGCGCAAAGAAAAGCAGCCTGAAGTGATTTGGCGCAACACACAAGCAACTGGAACTTATGACGCCGCTCCAATGATGGCCAATTTAAGTTCATTTGCTCCGCAAAGTGCAACTGCAACTGTTGCCATGGCAAACACAGCCAGCAATGTCAGCTCATTAAGCTCGACTGAGCCAGCGATGCCAGTGGGATCAGCCAGTGATTACGCAAAATATGATGTGCCAAAGGTATTTCGCAGTAATCGTGAATCAAATGAGCCGCGTTTGGGCGCAAATAGTTCACCAGAAGCACAGGCCATGATGGATAAGGGTGCTGATTACTACGATATTCCAGCTTTTTTACGCAAGCAAGCTGATTAAGAATTTGTTGTAATTAGAAATTTGTATAAAAAACAATGGCATACAGATGCCGGTGGTAACGCGCCTCCTGCGAAATGACGACGCATGCGATACCATCGGTGTTCTGGCAAAAAATTAATGCCAATAGTTATCAATAAAAATGACTATTTGAAACAGCAAATTTAAATATCCTTATTTAATGGAGAAGACAATGATTGCAGTAGGACAACAGTTACCAAACGCCACAATTCATGAATTTTTAGAAGTTGCTACAGAGGGTTGCTCTGTAGGACCAAATGCTTTTGAAGTTAGCAAATTAACAGCAGGTAAAAAGATTGTTATTTTCGGCTTGCCAGGCGCATTCACACCAACATGTTCAGCTCAGCACGTTCCAGGTTATGTTGCTCACCACGATGCAATCAAAGCCAAGGGTGTTGATGAGATTTGGTGTTTATCAGTGAATGACGCATTTGTGATGGGTGCCTGGGGCAAAGACCAAAAAGTGAACGGCAAAGTTCGCATGATGGCTGATGGTGCTGCAGAGTTGACCAAGAAACTTGGTTTGGAATTTGACTTAACAGCCCGCGGCATGGGTGTTCGCTCACAACGTTATTTGATGATCGTTGATAACGGTGTGGTCAAGCATTTGGCCGTTGAAGCCGCTGGTAAATTTGAAGTGAGTGATGCAGCTTCTGCTCTAAAAGCACTTTGATTGACCAATAAGAAGTTATGTTGAAACAGCGCACCATTGCAGCCCCTGTTAAAACCGTTGGTATTGGACTACACACGGGCCGCAAGGTGACGCTTAAATTAATCCCTGCACCAATCAATACAGGCATTATTTTTCATCGCGTAGATCTTCCCAATGCTCCTGGAATCAAGGCAGATGCACATTTGGTGACTGATACACGTTTGGCCACAGTGCTGCAAAACGGTGACACACGCGTTTCTACTGTGGAACATTTGTTATCCGGATGCGCAGGTCTTGGCATTGATAACTTGATCATTGAATTAGATTGTGAAGAAGTGCCAATCATGGATGGCAGCGCAGCTTCATTTTTATTTTTAATTGAATCGGCGGGTCTTCAAGAACAAGATGCGCCACGTCAATTCATTGTGATTAAAAAGCCAGTTGAAATTAAAGAGGCGGGTAAGTTGGCT